>JAFGPX010000313.1 GCA_016935975.1 Deltaproteobacteria bacterium | reverse complement strand
GTCCGGCGTCTTGGCTAGCCGCGCCAGCAGGCGCTCCACGTGAATGGCGCGGCCTTCCTGGGCCAGAGCCCGGTCGGCTTCGTCGAAGTAGCGCCCCAGCATCGCCTCCGGCACGCGGGTCATGCCGACGTAGCCGCAGTCGTACTTGGTCAGGGTCTTGGCAATGGCGACGACCCGGCCATCGGTGCCGCGCTCGACCTTCATGTCGTCGTCGCCGAGCCGGCGATCCGTGTCGACAAACGCCGTCACGCGCTCGACCTCCGGCGCAACCACGTCGGCGATGGTCGGCCGGTAGATGTGGTCCACGTTCATGACCAGAAAGCCCTCGCCGACGAGCGACTTGGCGGTCAGAAGCGACACCAGGTTGCCGTCGCGGAACTGCGCGTTCTCGACCAGAGCAACGGGCAAGTCCCCCCGCAGAGCCGCCAGGGCCTGCTCGACCAGCGGGAAACAGAACCCGCCCACGACCACGATGCGCGACGGCCGCAGCCGCGCCGCAAAGGCCAGAGCGTGCGCCAGGAGTGGCTTGCCGCCCACGGGGATGAGGGCCTTGGGCAGATCCCGGGTGAGAGCGCCAAGCCGGCTTCCCAGTCCGGCGGCCAGCAAGATGGCGTGCACGAAACGGCCTACGAGTTGGCGGCCAACGCCGCCGGCTCGCCCGCGAACAGGTCGAGCAACTCCGCGAAGCGATGCACCACGGGCAGACCCGGGAAGCGGAGCACGAAGCTCTCTTTCGAGAAAGTGCCGGCCAGGCCCACGAAGGGCAAGCCTTCCAAGGCAGCGATCTCGCCGTCGTGGAGAGAGTCTCCGACGAAGAGCATCTCGCCGCGGCCCACGCCGAAGACGCGTTCGACCATCTGCACGTGCGGCCGCCCCTTGGCGAGTCCGTTGCCGTACCCCATCACGAGGTCGAAGGGAAAATCGGCGTTCCGTGCGAAAGCCTCGACGTTGGCGCGGCCGTTGTTCGAGGACACCGCGATGCGCACGCAGCGGCCCTGCAGCTCGACGAGTGTCGCGCGCGTTTCGGCCGGCATGCGCGCCGAGCCGCAGCGCAGGGGCTTGCCCGACTCGAACAGATTCGACGCCTCCCGGTTGCGGGCGTCGCCCGGGAAGATCTCCTCGAGCTGCGCGATGAAGGGCAGGCCGCAGGTGGCCAGGTAGAGCTCGCGCCCCAACACGTCGGGAATGCCGTACATGCCGACCATGACCTCGGTGGCGAGGTCAGCGAGCACCGGCATGGTGTCGATGAGCGTACCGTCCAGATCGCACAGCAGAACCTTGGGCAGGGCCAAGGCGGGGGCGGTACGCGGCCGGGCTGGCGCGGTGATTCGGTTGGTCTGGCGAGCGGTGACAATACCTTCCATTGCGGAAGACCTCTGCAGCAAGGCCCGCGCCAGTCCGCACCGCGCTCTAAGCTGGCGAAAACACATGCGCCGCTTCCCTCCCGAGGCGACAGGTGTCGAGGATTCACCACCCGAGGTGTCGGGCCTTGAACGCCTCGGCCGGTGCTCCGAGAAGGACGCTTCGCTGACAGGGCTTCGCTGTGCTGTTATTCTCGCGTGGTGCCTTGTCCGCACTGCGCTGGAGAACACCCAGCCGACACCAGAGAATGCCCGGTAACCGGACGGGCCATGCCTCCCTCGCGTCCGGCCCTGGGCGAAGGCGAGCTGCTGGAAGGAAAATACAAGATCACGCGCGAGCTGGGGCGCGGCGCCATGGGCGTGGTGTACGAGGCCTTGCACGTGGCGCTCGGCCGGCGCGTGGCGGTCAAGACCCTCATCGAGGGCGCGGGCGCCGACGCGGAGATGGGCGCGCGTTTCGAGCGCGAGGCGCGTGCCGCCAGCGCCATCGGCCATGCCCACATCATCGACGTATTCGACCTGGGCCGCACCAAGGACGGGCTGCTCTTCATGGTCATGGAGCTGCTGGACGGCCGCTCGCTCGAGACCATTCTCAAGCAGACGCCCAAGCTGCCCCTTTCCCAGGCCATCGATTTGATGAGCCAAGTGCTCAGCGGGCTTGGGGCCGCGCACAAGAACGGCATCGTTCACCGCGACCTCAAACCCGACAACATTTTCGTCATCAACGAGGAGGAGCGGTCCAACTTCGTCAAGATCGTCGACTTCGGCATCTCGAAGGTCCTGGGTCCGCAGGCGGCCGGGCCGGCGGCCACCGCGAAGTTCGCCGGCACCATGGTGGGCGCGGTGTTGGGCACGCCGTACTACATGTCGCCGGAGCAAGCCATCGGCCAGGTGACCGCCATCGATCACCGCACCGACATCTACTCGGCTGGCGTCGTGCTCTACGAAATGCTCTGCGGCCGCACGCCGTTCCTCGGCAAGACCTACCCCGAGGTGCTGGGACAGATCCTCGAGGGGAAATACCAGAAGCCGAGCGAGCTGCGGCCGGACATCCCGCCCGCCATCGAAGCCGCGATCGCGCGCGCCTTGTCGCGCGACATCGGGGCGCGTTTCCCGAGCGCCGCGGCCATGCGCGCCGAGATTGCGGGCGGCCAGGCGGAGATCACCTTGGCTCCCGTGGCCACCGGTCCCCCGCCCGCCGCGCCCGCGGTTGCGGACGGAGAGCCTATTGTCTTGAGCGAAGCCACACCGGCGCCGCGGGCGCTCGGCAAACGCGCGGCCAGGCCGGGCGCGGATCCGTTTGCGCCGCCGCCCGAGGCCGACCTGGCACCACTGCTGGCCGGCGATCTCGATCAGTCGGTGGCCTTCCGTCCGAGTCCCGCGAGCCGGCCCGTGCCCCAGCCGGAACCGGAGCGTTTCGTTCCCCGGCCCGCGGCCAGCCCGCGCGAGCGAGCCGCAGCGCCTCGAGACCTCGTGACACCCGTGCAGCGGCCGGCGCCGCCGCCTCGGGAAAGAACGATGGCCCCGCCCGAATCCGGGGCTGCGCCCAAGAAGCGGCCATGGCTGCTCATCGCCGTGGGCCTGCTTCTCGCGGCCGTGGCCGCCCGCTTCGCGTACGGCATCTTCGGCCCGGGAGGCAAGACGCCCCTTTTGCCCGCGCTCGGCAGAAGCCAGAAGGTGACCCTGGTCGTCGAGCCCAAGGAGGCCAGCGTGCAGATCGACCATGTCCCGGTGACCGCCGGTGTCCTGCCCCTCCATGCGACCGGCGAGCGGCCGCACGTGCTGAACGCGGCCGCCTCCGGACGCATCACCCGCAGGTTTGCCTTCACGGTGAAGCCGGGGATGACCCTCAGCGTGCGCCTGAGCCACACCTTGGATGTGCCGAGCCCGACGGATCCGCCCCCCCTGTCGGCCGAGCTCGACACCGACTATCCGGAGAACCCGCGTCCGGCCGCGGAAATCGACGGTGCCTTCGCCAAGCTTGGCCGCTATGCCGATTGCCTGCCGCTGGCGGACGCTGCGACTGCCGATGCCAAGAAGGGCCGTAGCCGGCCGGGCGATGACGCGTTGGGGCCCTGCCAACTCGCCGTCGCCGAGGCCGCAGACACCGAGCCCGCGTTCCCCGAGTTGCGGACCGCCGCCGAGGCCTTCCTCGGCGCGCTCCAGAAGGCGCACAAGCCGGAAACGCTGGCCAGAGCGGCGACATCGTTCCGCGCCGAGTTTCTCGCCGCGCGCGCGGCATGGCAGGTGGAAGAGCTGTCGCGGCAAGGCAAGGAGGAAGGCCAGAAGCCGGCCTGGCACATGCGGCGGATTGCCTTGGCCGCCCAGTCATGGCTGCGCAGCCGCAAGGCATCGCCGCCCAATCCCCAGGCGGTGGAGGACAAGCGCGCCAAGCTCGACCAAGTCTTTTCGGCCTTCATGAACTACGTTCGCCTCACCCCGCAGGCCCTAGAGAAGACGAGCGGCGCCACGGACTTCGTCTCCGCAGCCGAGGAGGTGGTGGCGCTCGCCAACGGCGCCGGCGGCCGCAAGGCAACCGAGTTCTCGGCGCTCGATGCCTGCCGCAAGCTCGTGGCTGCCTTCAACGCACTGGTCGTGGAGTAGGCGGAGCAGCGTGGCGCGGATCGCCCGGTCGATGGGCGCGGTGGACTCGGCCGTCATCGGCGCTATGCTGCGGCACATGCGCAAGCTGGTCGTCATCCTTTTCCTGTCCGCGTTTCTGCCGGCCGCTGGCCAGGCCAAGCCCAAGGGCATCACCATCACGGTCAAGAACGCCAAGGGCGCCGACATCGGCACCGTGAAGATCAAACCCATGGGCTCGGCGGTTTCGTTCAAGCTCAACTTGAGGGGGCTGACCCCGGGCGAGCACGGCATCCATGTCCACCAGAACGCCAAGTGCGAGGGACCGGACTTCAAGTCGGCCGGCCCGCACTTCAACCCCTACGGCAAGAAACACGGCCTGGAGAATCCCGAGGGTGCGCACGCGGGCGACATGCTCAACATCACGGTCGACGACAAGGGCATGGCCAAGGCCACCATCGTCAACAAGGGCGTCAGCCTGGGCTCGGAACCGCACTCGCTTTTCGCCAACGGCGGCACCTCGCTGGTGATCCACGCCAAGCCCGACGACATGAAGAGCGACCCCGATGGCAATGCTGGGGCCGGCATTGCCTGCGGCGTGATCGTCAAGCCTTGACCTGCGCCCGCTATGCGCCGCGCGTCGAGTAGCTCGATTGCTGCACGAGCTTCCAGGCCTTGATGAGTCCCACGTTCTTGGCCTCGAGCGGCTCCAGTTCTTGGAAGGCCGCCTGCTCGCGATCCGGCAGGGTGCGGAAGTAGGTGTTGGACACCACGATCTGGTTGGTCGCGGCCTGGGCTAAAAGCCGCGCCCCCACGTTGACGGCGTCGCCCACGACGCCGACGTGGCTGCGGCAGAACGGGCGGTAGAGCACCGACTGGATGTCGCCCATGGCGATGCCGATGTGCACGCCACCCGCGGGCTGCACGCGATCGATCTCGCGCTGCCAACGGTTCGACACCGAGCTGCCGATGTGCAGAAGAGAGCGCGCGCACTCGAGGGCCCGCAGGGCGTAGCCGTCCTGTACGTCCGGCACGCCGAACAGGGCCAGCAGCTCGTCGCCCACGAATTGCGACACCATGCCGCCGGTGTTGATCACGGCGTAGCGCGAGCCGGAGTAGAACGTGGTCAAGGCGTCGCGCATGACCTCGTCGTCGCGCGTGTCGCGCACGAAGCTGGAGAACGACGATAGATCCGCGAGCAGGACCACGGCGTTGCGAAAGCGCCGCGGCGGCAGGATCTGCTCGGGCGAAAAGCCGTGCACCTTGTGCAGCTGCAGCAGGCGCGAGTAGCCGAAGTGCCACAGAAGCGAGGTCTTGAGCGGGCTTTCGACGTGACGTTCGCCGAACGCCCAGCGCCACTTGATATCGTCGATGGCGTTGCGCAGGTCGGCCAGGGCTTCGTCCGTCATGGCCGGCAGGCCCACGCCAAAACACTGGGTGACCAGCGCGCGCAGGCGCTCCTCGTCCCAGAATTCGAGCGCAAGCCCGCGGTGCGCGGCCTTGCGCAGGCGCGCCTCGAGCTCGGGGAAGTCCGGCCTCCCCGCGCGATCCACGACCACGATCACGCGGTCGGCGCCGGGCACGGCCGGCGACGGGGCTTGGTACTTGCGCGCGAAGTGCTCGACCATGCGGTCGGCCGCGTAGCCGACCTTGACCTCGAGGAAGAACGGCGGCCGGCCGGGTGCGCGCACCACCACGTCGGCGAAGGCGCCGGGCACGCCCAGGTCCACCTCGCGCGCCACCGTGACTGCTTCCGCGCCCAGGCCATGGTGCCCCACCACCTGGAAGCGAGCGATCTCGCAACACAGCTCCTCGAGAAAGAGACGAAGCTGGCGAAGGAAGTGGATTGGCGCGCTCGGTTTTGCGGAGTCTGGCATCAGTCGGTTCGGTTCACGATCAGATCCACGGCCGAGCCCTTGGCCGCCTGCTGGTCGGCCGCGGGATTCTGGTCGAGGACGAGCCCGTCGCTGCGATCCTCGTCGTAGCGCGCCTTCACGGTGCCGACCGCGAAGCCCGCCTTGACGAGGTCGGCCTTGGCCCGGCCGAGCGAGCGCCCGACCACCTGGGGAACCGCGATCGTGGCTACCCCTTTGGAGACCACGAGGTCGACCGCCGTGCCCACCTTGGCCTCGCCACCCTGGGCCGGAACCTGCGAGATCACGCTGCCGGCCTTGACCTCGTCGCTGTTCTCCTCGGTGACCTTGCCTACCACCAGCTTCGCCGCCTCGATGCGCGCCTTCGCGTCGGCCAACTCCAGCCCGGCCAAGCCCGGCATCTTGACCGGCGCCGGCGCCTTGGCCAGCACCACCTCCACCCGCTGGCCGCGCTCGATGCGCGAGCCTTGCAGCGGCTTCTGCGCCACCACGGTGCCCGCCGGGGTCTTCGCCTCCTCTCGTTCCTCGCCCACCACGAACATGAAGCCACGGCTCTCGACCAGCTCGCGGGCGCTCTGCCCCGGCAGCCCGAGCACCGAGGGCACCTCGACAGCATCCTGCTGCGACATCGTGCGCTGCAGCGCGTAGGTTGTTCCTGCCGATACCACGGCCGCCACAACGGCCGCACCGAATAGATCTCTCATCGCCATGGCCGGATGCTAGCACCACGCAGGCTTTTGGCGCAGCAGAAGGTTCTTGGGCCACCCCTTGCCACCCGGCGCGCCTTTCGCACTACGATCGGCCCGTGACCTGGCGCCGGCTGGCGCGCGTGTGCGGCTCGCCGTCGCCGCAGATCCGGCTTCGCACCTTCCGGGTTCGACGTCTGGATCAGGGTATCGTTTCGGGCGCCACGGCCTGCGGCCCCGGGGTGCTTTCGGCGATGTAGACGAAGCCGGGGCCGATGACGGCGCCGACCTGCTTGCCCGTGGCGGTGGCGCCGGGCCACACGACGCTGCGGGCGACCTGGGCTCCCGCAGCCACGCGGCCGCCAGGGGAGACTGCGACCAGCGGCCCCACCTCGGCGCCTGCCTCGATGACCGCGCCCGCGGCAATGCGCACCGGCGGTTTGACGGTGGCGCTCGCGTCGACCTGCGCGCCGGGATCGATGCCGGCGAGCGGCCCGGGAGCCTGTGGCAGGATCTCCGGCTTCTGGAGCAGCTCGAAGTTGCCGGCCAGGTAGCGCTCGGGTGTGGAGTGCTCGGCGAAGTAGCCCTCCATGGTCAGGGAGCTGATGCGGCAGCCATCGAGGAGAGCTGGGATGTAGGCGTCGCCGATGATGTCCGAGACTCCCTCGGGCAGGCGGTCGAGCAGGGCCGGCTCGATGACGTGGATGCCGACGAACATGCGCGGCAGGATCGAGCCCAGGGCTGTGCGATCCCCGCGCTTGCCGCGAATACTGAACACCGCGCCGGTGGGATCCACGCCGATGGGAGCCCATAGCTCCGGGTTGGGATCGTCGCGCAGGACCATGGTGGCCAGCGTGCCCTCCGGCGCCCGGCGATGCGCCGCGATGACCTGATTGAGATCGACGTCCGCCGCCACCTTGCCGTTGATGACCAGAACCGGCCCGGGCCCGAACATGGGTCGTGCCTTCCACAGCGCGCCGCCCGTGCCCAGCAGCTCCTCCTCGTGCGAGTAGCGCAGGCGAACCCCGAAGCCCGAACCGTCGCCTAGGAGCTGCCCGACCTTGTCGCCGTGGTGGTGCAAGTTGACGATGACGTCGAGGAGCCCGGCGCGCCGGCACAGCTCGATGGCGAAGGTGATGGCGGGGTACCCGCACACGGGCAGGAGCGGCTTGGGCAGGGCTAGCCCGATCGAGCCGAGTCGCGTGGAACGGCCGGCAGCCAGAATCATCGTCTGCATTTGTGGCCATTATCCACGAGCCGGTGGCGGATGCACGTCTTGCCCTGCGCAACTGCAAAAAGGCTCGAATAGCCTCTCGAAGAGAGCCCCGGTTCTGTGCCAATATGGCTTCCATGCTGGGAACCATCGGGCTCTTTTTGCGCAGTTCGGACAACGACTATCAGCAGCGTCTCAAGGAGCTCGGCATCAAGGAAGCCAAGCGGTCCGGCTTCGAGATCGCCATCGAGTCGGCACAGAACGATCCCATCCGGCAAGTCGAGCAGATACGCGCAGCCATCAAGAACCGGGCGTCCACGAAGCTGGTCGCGGTGCTCGTCAGCACCGTGCGCGACGAGGGCTTGCCGGAGGTTCTGCGCGAAGCCGCCGAGGCCGATCTCGACTGCGCGCTGCTTAACGAAGGCACGTTCATCGACGAGATCCACGCGCAGTATCCGAATCGCGCCGTTTTCGCCGTCACTTCGGATCAGACCGAGATCGGCCGCATCCACGGCCGCCAGGTGCGCACCCTGGTCGGCGACAAGGGTCGCGTTCTGTGCGTGACCGGCCCCATGAACACCGCCATGGCCCAGAGGCGTCTCGGCGGGCTCAAAGAGGTCCTAGGCGACGATTTCGGCGTGATCGAGCTCAACGCGGACTGGACCAGCGAGCGCGCCCGCATGGCCGTGGAACGCTGGTCGGAAGAGCTTGTCCCCGACGCCGAGCTGCCCAACATGTTCGTGGGTCACAACGACGAGATGGCGCTCGGCATTCGCCAAGCGCTGCGTGACGCCTCTTCACGCAAGGATCTGCCGCTCGCCACGGTGAGCATCACCGGCTGCGACGGCTCGCAGACCTTCGGCCAGCGCCTGGTGAAGGAGGGACGCATCAAAGCCACGGTCATCATGCCGCCTTCGTCCGGCGCGGCGATAGAGTGGGTCGCCAAGGCCAGAACGCGCGGCGACCTGCCGCCCGTTCGTGTTATGCAGCCCGTCACGTCCTTCCCGGCGCTAGGCAACCTGAAACGCTAGGAATTACAATGGGTTGCAGTCGGAGAACTGCGGCCCATTCGGTCCCCGTGGTGCTCCGGAAACCGTGGCCTTCCGGGCAACCCATTCCATCATTTGACGTGTAGACCTTTGTGGTTTATTGTCCTACATGAAACCACCTTGAGGCCGACATGATCTACTACGCACCATTTCTAAGAAACCGGCGTTTCGACGCTCGCATCCCGCTCGAGATGTACGTCAGCACGTACGTCATGGACCGCCCGCAGCGCGCCCTGACAACCGACATCAGCGAGAGCGGGCTCTATCTCCAGGCGCTTCCGCAGCATCCCTATCCCCCGCGCACGCCCATCGGCTTGGAAATCGAGCTACCCGTCTTCGGAGAAACCATCTGGGTTGCCGGCGAAACCTGCCGCGACG
This sequence comes from Deltaproteobacteria bacterium, assembly GCA_016935975.1. GTDB lineage: Bacteria > Myxococcota_A > Polyangia > Fen-1088 > Fen-1088 > Fen-1118. The sequence continues at coordinate 43,241 of JAFGPX010000313.1, read as the reverse complement.
CTCACGATGACTACTCCTACGGCCTCGGCGTGCGCTTCACGGACATGGCCCGGTTGCACCAGCGCATGCTGCGCGCCTACTGCCGTGGTGCCCGTCGCCGCGCGGCATACCGGGCCCTTGAGTAGCTCGGCTAGATCATCTCCAGCGACGCTTTGATGGCGTAGAGCATGCTGGTCGCGTCGGCCTTGCCCTGACCGGCGATATCGTAGCCGCTGCCGTGATCGACGGAGGTGCGCACCACGGGAAGCCCCAAGGTGACGTTGACGGAAACCCGCGGGAACGCCGGCTTCACGGCCACCAGGCCCTGATCGTGATACATGGCCACGATCAGTCTGTAGTTCTTCACGCGCGAGATGAAGAACGAGTCCGCAGGAAAAGGTCCGTCGCAGGGCCAGCCTTGGGCGCGCGCCTGCGCCATGGCAGGCAGGATGACCCGGTCCTCCTCCAGCCCAAGCAGGCCGTGCTCGCCGGCATGCGGGTTGACGCCCAGCACGGCCACGGGGAGCTTGCGCCCGTAGTACTTGCGCCCGGCCGCCGCCAGCATGGCGATGGTGGTGACGATGCCGGCACGGGTGAGGCTCCGGGCCACGTCTGCGAGAGGAACATGCGTGGTCTGCAGGGCCAGCAGGTACTCCGGAGTCAGAAAGGCCATGCGCTCGTCGCGCACCCCGAGCTGCTCGGCGAGGTAGCCGGTGTGGCCTACGAATCCGGGCAGAGCCTTGGCCACCGCCTCCTTGGTCACGGGTCCGGTCACGATGGCGGCAATGGCCTTCCGTCGTGCCTTCTCGATGGCGAAGTCGAGGTAGCGAAGCTGATCCCGGCCATAGCTGGCCACGCCGAAGCGCAATTCGGATAGTGGGATCCGGCCAAGCTCGAACAAGCGGATACGGCCGGGCGGCACGAAGGCGGACGAAAAGTCCTCGACGCGCTCGATGGGAGCTTCGTCCCGGACGATGCGCTGGGATCGGACGAGCACGTTGCCGTCGCCGGCCACGTACAGATTGGCCCGCCGCTTGCCCGCGAGGGCGACCACCTCCTTGGCCAGCGTGCGCTTGGGCCGCGCCAGCGCGGCAAAGGCCTTGACGATCACCTCGCCCGAAATCCCCGCAGGATCCCCCATGGTGATGACGATGTTCTTGCGCGCGTTCATGGCCATCGGGGCCAAGTATCGCCGGCAAGTCGACGTGGTTCACGCGAATTCTCTGCACCTCGCCCGGCGCGGACACCCAGGCCTTGGTGTACCATCGAGCCAGGAGGTGCCGATGGAACTTGCCGACCTCAACAAAGACGAACAGGTTGCGCTCGCAGGACTTCTGGAGTTCGTGGTGATGGCCAGTGGCCAGGTGACGGCCGACGAGAAGAAGGAGATCGACACCATCGTCGAGGCCTTGGGGGAGGAGGAATACCGCGCGGCGGTGGAGGAGGTGGACAAGCGGCTCACCGATGAAAAGGCGCTGCGGGCGTTCCTGGCCAAGATCGTGCGCCAGGAGGCACGCGAGATCATCTACGGCACGGTGATCGAAGCCGCCATGGCCGACACCGTGGAAGGCCGCGAAAGCACCCTCCTCGACTGGCTGGCCCGGGAATGGAAGCTCGATGTGAGCTACGAGGAGCCGCCGGCTGGCGAAAACGAGGTCAAGTAGGCATCAGTCAATCCGGCGCACGGTCGCGTCGGGGACGCAAAGATCGAGCCCTTCGCCGTTGCCCGGGTGCCGCAGGCCCGGCAGAGCCACGTCCGCGAGTGGAATACGCACGAAGGGCCGCATGAGCAACAACGGATGGGGGACGCGCAATCCCGGCTCGGCGATGACCTCCGCGCCGTAGAGCAGCACATCGATATCGATGAGGCGTGGGCCTTTGCACGCACCCGAAGACCGCACGCGGCCGCGTGCGCGCTCGATGTCGAGGCAAGCCTTAAGCAGCGCGCGCGCGGAGAGCGAGGTTTCCAGCCGCACGGCAGCGTTGACGTAGCAGGGCTGGCGCGCGCCGCCCTCGGGGTCGGTCTCGTAAAGCGCGCTGGTAGCGGCAACGCGGCCTGCCCTGGCCAGTGCGCTCACGGCGGCCGTGATCTCGGCCTGGCGGTCGCCGAGATTCGATCCCAATCCGAGATAGGCAACCATGGCGGGGCAGAATACCCCAAAGCCGGGCCATGGTAGGCACGGCCGCGAACGGTGGGGTTCTCGGTTTCCTGGCGCCCCCGGCCCTCGGGGCACTCCTGCGTTGATTCCCCGCGGGTTTGTGGCAGATACTCCGCCCGTGCCTCGCGCCTTCGCAGCTTTTTGGTTTCTCGCATTGCTGGCCCCGGCTTGCGGCAAGGAGATCGGCGATCCGTGCACCACGAACGTCGACTGCGCCGAAGACGGAACCCGCGATTGCGATCTCTCTCAGCCCGGCGGGTACTGCACGATCAACGGCTGCGACGAGCGGTCGTGCCCGTCCGAGGCGGTCTGCATTCGTATCTTCCCCTACGACTCGCCCGGCGCTCCCTGCGCCAGTGACGCGGCTTGCTCAAGCAGCGAGCTTTGCCTGCCCGATGGCTTCTGCGTCCCGCGCGCGTCCGAGCGCCGCTACTGCGAGAAGAAGTGCGGCAGCAACGGCGACTGCCGCGGCGGCTATGTGTGCCGCGAGGCCGGCGTCGAAGGCCGGCCCTCGAGCCAGAGCACCTACGGCAGCATCGCTCTGTTGGCCAACGCGAACGAGAGCACCGTCGTCAAGTTCTGCGCGCCAGGCTCGTAGCCGCCATCGACTGCGCCTTGCGCGCCACCATCACCGCCGGAAACCCAGCAGCAGGTCGGTCGTGGCTTGGTCGGCGGCGGGGAACGGGTACTTCTCGAACTCGTTCGACGGCACCCAGCGCAATTCGGCCACGCGCACGGCCTGGGGCTCCTGCCCTGGTGCGATGTCGGCATGGAACAGATTCAGATCCACCGAATAGCCATCATAGCGGTGAACCCGGTGCGCCATGCGGGCCTTCACCAAGACCTCGGCGCCAAGCCGTTCGCGCAGCTCGCGGCGCAGGGCTTCCTCGTCCGTCTCGCCTTCCTCCACGCGACCTCCCGGGAACTCCCAGAGCCCGGGCAGCACGGCGGAGGGGCGGCGCTGGGTGATGAGATAGCGGCCGTCACGTTCGATGACGGCTGCCACGAGTCGGATGAGCGGCGTCGCCTCGTTGCCCATGGTGGGAAGCGCTAAGATACCACGGATTTCCCCTCGGTTGGACTGCCCTGCGTAACGATGCCGATCGCGAAGGGCTCAAAAACTGATCCCGTTCTTCTGGCACGACGACTTCACGTAGAGCTTGTTGCGCTCGTCGAGCTTCTCATAGGCCTTGGCCGCACCAGAGGCATCGCGCAGGGCACATGAACAGATGGCGATGATCTGATACGCGTTGGTGAGACCGGGCTTAACGCGCAGAGCCTTTCGAGCGGCCTCGATGGCTGCCGCGTGTTGTCCGCGCAGCCACGCCTGCTGCGCGTCCTTGATCAGCTTCTCGGCATCGGCCGCGGGCGCAGGCTCGGGCTTGGCGCTTTCGGCCGCTCTGGCACGGCCCGGCTTGGCCCCGGCCGCCTTGGCCGCCACCGCGGGCGACGCGGCCGCACGGCGCGGCGTGGGTTTGGGCGCGGCCGGTTCGGGTTTCTCAGCGGCAGGCGCCGCCTTGGGCGCGGCGGCCATGGCCTCGCAGCGCTTGACGATGGCGGCGGCCTTCTTGTGCTTCGCCTGGACGCCAAGCACCAGCTCGGCTTCGCGGCGGGCCTCGTCGCAGTCCTTGGCGGCCAGCTTGGCCGCGGCGGCCTCCAGGTGGACAGCCACGAAGCGGACCTGGGCCTTGTCGTACAGCTCGACCACGCGAGGTTTGTACATGCTCTCTTGGGGGATCTCCTGCGCGCCTTGCACGACGGCATCGAAGTCCTGTTTGGCGAAAGAAGCCTGCAAGGCCGCGAACTTCTCGCTGTACTGCTTCTCCGCATCGATGGCCTTGCGCAGGTTGGCCGCGTCGGCCGAGCCTGGCTCCTGCGCCTCGGCCTTGGCCACAAGCGCGAGCGCCTCCTCCCATTCTTCCGCTTGGGCGCGTTGCCTGGCGTCCGCCAGCAGGTCCGCGGTGGGCACGACGGGCTCTGCGGGTTTCGGCGCGGCCGCAGGTGCCGGCGGCGGCACGGACGGAGTTGGCTGCACCACGGGAGCGACCACCGGCGCGCTCGGCAAAGGCTCCACCTTGGTCCGGTGCCCCGAGCCGCCGGAGAAGGAGAAGTAGAGCAGGACACCCAAAGCCAGGGCGCCTGCCCCGGCGACCGCAGCCAGTTTGCCCTTGTTCCGGTACCACAGGACCGGCTCGTCATAAAGGGCGCTGTCGCCGACCAAGAAGCGCAGACGGACTTCGCCGAGCTCGATGACGTCACCGGCCTGCAACTCGACCCGCTCGTGGTCGACACCGCCGACGCGAACGCCGTTGGCGCTTTCCAGATCCAGAATGACGTAGCGAGCGCCGTCGCGCACGATCTTCGCGTGGTGCCGAGAGATCGACTTGTGGTTGATGACGATGTCGTTCTCGGGGGTGCGGCCGATGACGAGCGACGGCCGGTCGAGAACGAACTCGGTGCCGGCCATGAAGCGGCCAACCATCGCAAGCCGAGCCGGAAGCTCGCCCAGAGCGGACGGCGCGGCCATCGTGCTGATGGGAATCGTAGGCTGCCCCTCCAGCGCGTCCTTGACGGGGGCAGCCGCCGCCGCGGGTGATCCCGCGGCCGCCACGGCCGCCGCCGACGCCGGGGCTTCGGCGTGGTCGGGCTTCTCCTCTTGAATGCCCAGGCGGTAGTCGCCGATCAGAATGACATCGCCATCCTTCAGCGTGGCCATGCCGGACAGGGCGCTGCCGTTCAGACTCGTGCCGTTGTAGCTGCCCAGATCCTGGATGCTCAGCACCCCATCGCGCAGGAGCAAGCGCGCGTGCTTCCGGGAAACGTTCTGCTCGGTCAGGCGGACGGTGTTGCCCTCCATCCGGCCGATGGTGATTTCTTCGCGAATGAGAGGAACGGCGACCGTCTTCCCTTCGTCGTCCTCGATGAGCAGCTTATGCATCGCCGCGGGCACCCATACTCTGCACCAATCTATCCGCACGCAGCGCGGGGATCAAGCCACGCTCTCGGCGGGGAAACAGGGTACGGGTTCGCCGCTCTCATCGATTGCGCAGCAGGGCGGCCGCCAGCACCAGCGCCATGCCGACGATGAACGATGCCGCGACCACCGCGACCGCCACGTTCTTGTTGTCCTGCAGCTCGCGCCGCAAGTTGTAGGGAGTCACCACCTCCCAGATGTAGTAGCCCAGGATGAGCAGCACGATGCCCGTGACCCCGAGGAGCGTGACATCGAGGATCATGCGCCACAGAGGGGCCGGGGAAAGCGGCGGCATGTCACAAGCTCCGCATCTCGGGATAGGTGACCATGAGGTCGGTCTCGGTCAGGGAGTCTTCCGGGTCGGCGGGGGTCCACACCACCTCCAAGCCGAGGAGGTTGCTCGCCGGCACGGAGCCAAGCTCGGCCAGAACCGCGTCGAGCCCCGCGCGGTCCTCGATCTTCTGCAGGCTCGAAAGCGGCTCCCGGGTCGCCACCAAGACCGTGACCACGAGGAACTCGAGCGCCTCGCCGCCCACCGAGGCAGCGGCGTCCGAGCGTCTGACTTGGCCCCCCGCCCCGCGCACCCGTTCGACCTGGAAGCGCGAGCGCTCGGCCATGGCGGCGCCATTGATCTTGGCCTCGCCGTTGGTCAGGCTGTACGGACCGCCCGGCTCGACCAAGCCGTAGCGGACAGCATCCTTTTCGCGCATCATCTCCAACGCGGTCTGACGCAAGAGCTCGGCGAGCCCCAGCTCGGTCGCGGTGTCGCCCGTGGTGGCGAATTCCTCCAACCGCTTCTGGATGCCGCGGCCCGACCGGCCGATGCCAAGCTGCACCTTGTAGACATAGCAGCGATTCATCGACCGGGAGGCATCGTCGTAGTCGTCGTATTCTGCGCGATAGGTCGGCGCACCTCGCTGGGAGGCTCGCCGGATCGAGCGCACCACCATGATCGCGCCCAGACAAACGATCCCGACCAGCACCAGGTTGCCCAGCATTCCCATGCCGCCGCCGTAGCCCATCCCGCCGTAGCCCCAACCGAAGCTGGGCAGAAAAACGAAACTCGAGCCACCGCCGAAGCTGCTCCGACCGCTGGAAAGACCGCGCGAAAGGCCGCCCGGAACCGATCGGCTGATCGGGCTCGAGCGGAAGCCGCGAAAGCCGCCGAAGCTGCTCCCGGATCTGGGGCCGGCGTAGGCGACGCTGGCAAAGGCAAGGACGCAAGCGAGAAAAAGGAAGCGAAGCACGCGCATGATGGGGCCCTGGGGTCCGGAGAGCTTAGCGGCCCGCTCGCGCAAAGGCAAAGCCCGATGCCAGCGAGGCCGCGCCGCCGGGCTGCCCTGGCGCCAGCCCAGACTTCGATGGAGAGCGGAGCTAGATGCGAGCAACGGACGATGGGAGTCCGATGGAGATCCGATCTCCCTGGGATGTCGCCCCCGTGAGAATCCCGATGGAAGTCCGATGCAGCCTGGCGCGCCTCCGATGGGGGCGCGCGCGTTGTGCGCCGCCCTGAGGATGATGCAACCCCGATGGAAGTTGGCGAAAACTTGCCTCCCCGCAGAGCTGGCCTATCGTCGAAGGCGATGCCACGCACTCCGTTGACGGTTCGCAAACAGCTTCGCCGGCCGGCGGGCTGCGAAGGGTACCTGACTCGCCGCCAGGCCGCCGCTGTCCTCGGTTTCGCCAGCGAGTTCAAGGTCCGCGAGTTCGAGCACCAGGGCCTGCTCCGCTCGGTGCGCGGCCCCATGCGGGCGGCCTTCTACCCCCGGGCCGAAATCCTCGCCCTGAAGGCCAAGCTGGCCCAGCACGAGCCCCATCGCGCCACGTCCGACGACTGGAGCGATGCCGATCTCATCCTGCTCCTCGAACACCCTAGAAGTGACGGCCGCCTACGCACCGCGCTCGATCTGGTGATGGAAACCCGGATCAGCATCGAGCGCGCCGAGCGCGTGCATGGTTTCTGGTCTGCCCCCGGGAAAGCCAGCGCCGCGTCGGCCCCACGCCCGCCGAGATTTGCGCTCTCGCCAGACGCCCCTCACCCGCCGCTCTCCGCTCGGCCGCCTCTCCCCGTGGAGCGGGGAGAGGCCGGACCGGGGGAGCGACGGGGCGAAGACCGGCTGACGCGCGACAGCCTCATTCGCGAGTTGCGCGATCCGGACCCGCGCGTGCGGCAGGAGGCCTTCGAGCGCCTGCGCGAGAATCGCGCTTCGGACGGCGGCTGACAGACAAGGCCAGGCTGCGTTCGCTAGACCGGGACGATGTCGCTGAGATCGACCTCGACCGCTTCGGCCGGCACCGCGCCTCGTTCCTTGCGCATGGTGTTGTCGCGCGCGCGGTTCATGGCCAGCTCCTCGAAGTAAGCCTCGATCTCCGGCACGGCCGCGGCCAAGCGCTCCACGTATTCGCGCGCCAAGAAGAGCACCGTCGTGGGCAAGGTCGCGCGCACCGTGGCGGTGGTGGGCTGGTCGGTGACGAGCGACATCTCGCCGAACATGTCGCCGCTCTTGAGGTGCGCCAGCGTCGCCGGCGAGGACCCTCCGGCATCCTTGAGGACATCGACCTCGCCGGAGAGGATGAGGAACAGTCCCTTGCCCGGTTCGCCCTCGGTGATGACATCGACGCCGGCCTCGATCTCGTGCCCTTCGAAGTGGCGCAGCAGCTCCCCCTGCTGCGACTTGGTGAACGGCGCGAAGAGCGGCGAGGTCTGCAGCAGATTCTTGATCAGGCGCTCGCGCGAGAAGCGATCGAGCGCGTCGCGCACCGACGGGACCGCCAGCATGACCTGCAGCAAGGCCGCCTTGCTCACCTGGATGACATCGGCCTCGCCCACGACGGCCACGGAGGCGGTGCGCGGCTGACCGGTGATCAAGGCCATCTCGCCGAAGAGCGTGTTCTCGAACAGACGCGCCACGTCCCTCGGCCCTTGCGGGGTGTCCACGAACACCAAGAGCTCTCCGCTCGCCACCAGGAAGAGCGAATCGCCGACATCGCCCTGGCGCATGACGAGTTGCCCGTGCTTGAGGCGCAGGACGGCGAGCGTGCGCGCCACCGCGATGAAGGATTCCTGCGACAGCTCGGACAGGAAGGGCAGCGGATGGTACTGCTCCTGGTAGCCGACGTAGACAGAGAGATCGAGAGCGGCGCGCAGCGCGTGCTCGGCCGCGTGCTGCAGCGACTTCGGGCTGGCGATGCTGCCGGATTCGAACTTGGTGTTCGGATCGACCGGCGCCGGGCGGATGGCAAAACGGGCCAGGTACGGCGAGCCCGAGGCATAGGTCTGGACCAGCAGGGCCTCGATGTCGCCAATGGGTCGGCCGAGCTTCGCCAGGGCCTGGCAACCGACGAGCGCGGGCAGCGGATGCCCGGCCCGGATGTCGTGAATGGCGATCGTGCGATAGAGTTGGGCTGCGGCTTCAGACTCGCAGGCCTCGACGAGCACGTCGGCCACCAGCATGCGCACCTCGTAGTCGAGGGGAACCGCCGCGAGAATGTGCTGGTAGACGGTGAGGGCGCGCGCGAAATCCCCCTGCTCGCGCAGCTTTCGCGCCTCGGCCCGGGCTTCACGCAAGGTGATGATCATGCCCCTAGAGTCGGTCAAGGTGGCCGGGGTGGCAAGCGCAGAAAACGTTGCCATGCAACCCCTGCGAGCCTCCGTGCAAGGGCTTCCATGCCCGCGCGCGATGGTCCGCGCCGCGCGAAGCTCGGCGGCTCTCCACGCGACCGCGCCGCGGCTAGCGAGTCTCGACGCGAAAGACCGCGCAGAGCATTTGCCCCGCGAAGTAGGTGCGCTCGGGACCGTCGTCCAAGCGCTTGGGTCGCAGGAAGGTGTTCAGGATCCTGCCCCGGCCATCGCGCCGCACCGCCGGTTCGCGGGGCGTGACATAGCTGTGGCGAGTATCGCCGTCGCGCCGCTCGCGAAAGCCGATGCGGCCGCTGGGCTCGACGGTTTCGACGAGCCCCGCGTGGCTTCCGCACCCGTCGCCCATGTCGAAGAAGAGCACGTCGCCGCGGCTGGCGCTGTGGGCCGGAATCGTCGGGAAATGCTCGCGCACGAAGGCGAAGAGCGCCCGTGCCGAGCCATCGGTGCCGAAACGGATGCCACGGCTGGCGAGCGACGCCTCGACCGGCCCGGGTCTGGAACGTGTGGGTTTGCCGTGCGCCCGCTTCGTGGTCACCGATGCGGAGCGCACGCGCGTCGTGGTCGGGTGGATGCTCTGCGAAGTGGCGGCCGAGCAACCGACCGAAAGCGCAAAGATGCCAGGAAGAAGAAGAAACCGTGAAGATCGCATCTTGCATACATTATACTACTTGATGCGACCTTTGAATACATTTCCGCCATTATGGGTATTCGGTAATAAATTCAATAATTTACGATTCCGCACACGCATCGGGGCCAAGGAGAGGAGATCCCAGATAGTGCCGGAACAAGGGCGGTCCCGAAACCGCATGGTTCGCGAGGAGCGGTCGCCGGAGGGCGTGCCCAGAGCAGAGATCCCCACTGCCCGAGCTTGCGCAATCCCGCGACAAGCGGAGCGAGAGCGCGAACCAGTCCGAAAGACATGCCTTTCCGTGATCGCACCACGCACCCGTCCGGAGCGCTGGCGGGAGGTGGTCGTCGTGGTCCTGGCCGCAGCCGACGGTGATCTCTCCGGCCCCGGCCGCGGCCAGGTGTGCAGCCACGACCTCCCGCGGCTATCGCGGGATCGGGGAGCCTTCCGCCTCCTTGTGTTGGCGGGGGCCTGTCCCTTAGTATGGCCGTCCCTGCCGGGCCGTTTTGACGGCGCCTTTCACTCTTCTCAAGGATGGAAAAGATGAACAACGTCAAGATCCTGCTCTCCGAAAACGAGATCCCGACCAAGTGGTACAACCTCGCCGCGGATCTACCGACGCCGCTGCTGCCGCCGCTCGGTCCCGACGGGGGACCGGTCAAACCGGAGATGCTGGCGCCGGTCTTTCCGATGAACCTCATCGAGCAGGAGGTCAGTACCCAGCGCTGGATCGACATCCCGCCCGAGGTGCTCGACATTCTGTACCGCTGGCGACCGTCGCCTCTCCGCCGTGCCGTGTACCTCGAGCGCTACCTCAAGACCCCGGCGAAGATCTACTACAAGGACGAAAGTGTCAGCCCGCCCGGCAGCCACAAGCCCAACACGGCGGTTGCCCAGGCTTTCTACAACAAGCAATTCGGCATCAAGCGTCTGACCACCGAGACGGGCGCCGGGCAGTGGGGCAGCGCCCTTGCCTTCGCCTGCAATCTGGTCGGCGGCCTGGAGTGCAAGGTCTTCATGGTGCGCATCAGCTACGACCAGAAGCCCTTCCGCAAGGCGATGATGCAGGTGTGGGGCGCGAATTGCGTGGCCAGCCCGTCGAGCGAGACCGACGCCGGCCGCGCCATCCTGGCCAAGATGCCCGACACCCCGGGCAGCCTCGGCATCGCCATCAGCGAGGCGATAGAGGCCGCGGTGACCGACCCCTCGGGGCAGACACGCTATGCCCTGGGCAGCGTGCTCAACCACGTCCTGCTCCACCAGACCATCATCGGCCTCGAGGCCAAGGAACAGCTCAAGAAGGCGGGCGAGAAGCTACCTGACATCATTGTCGGCTGCGCCGGCGGCGGCAGCAACTTCGCCGGGCTCGCCTTCCCGTTCACCTACGACAAGATCCATGGTGCCAAGATCAAGATCATACCCGTCGAGCCGACGGCGTGCCCCACGATGACCAGGAGCAAGTTCGTCTACGATCACGGCGACGTGGCCAGGATGACGCCGCTTCTGCCCATGCACTCGCTCGGGCACACCTTCGTGCCCAAGCCCATCCACGCCGGTGGCCTGCGCTACCACGGCATGGCGCCTCTCGTCTGCCAGGGCATCGTCGAGGGGCTCTTCGAGCCGAAGGCGTACGGGCAGATCAAGTGCTACGAGTCGGCGATGATCTGGGCCAAGACCGAGGGCATGATTTGCGCTCCGGAAACCAGCCACGCCATCGCCGCGGTGATCGACGAGGCGGTGGCCTGCCGCGAGACGGGCGAGAAGAAGACGATCCTCTTCAACTACAGCGGTCACGGCTTGATGGATCTCACCGGCTACGACGCCTATCTGACGGGCAAGCTGATCGACTACGAGATGCCGGAATCCGAAATCTTGGAGAACCTGGCCAAGCTGGCCTCCATGCCCAAGGCCGAGGCGCGCAAGTCCGGCAAATGGTAATCGCATAGCTCACCACAGAGAACACGGAGGACACTGAGAAGAAAAGGGTTCGGATCTCAGATCCGGAACCCCCTTGTCTTCCGGCCTCTGTGTGCTCTGTGATCTCTTCCTACGCGCCGACCACGAGGACGACGCGCACGTCCCTGGTGCCGATGCCGTTGCCCACGTCCACGCCGACCAGCGGCACGGCCACGCTGCGCAGGTAGAAGCGCAGGCCGGCGCCGGCCGAGGTGTGGATGTCCTCGTGGCGGAGAAAGCCCTGGCGCAGGTAGGCCGGCGGCAAGAACTGGCGTCCGTCGCCGCGCGTGACGTACGCGCTCCCGTCGAGCGTCGGCTCGGGCAGCTTGCGGAACCAGATCGCCGCCGCGTCGTTGAAGATGAGGCCGCGCACGTCGAGGCTCCAGATGCTGAAAAGGGGAAAGTGGTACTCGACCTGGGTGCGCAGGTGGGTGTCGCCCTGGAACTGCCGGTAGAGGTAGCCGCGCAGATTCGTGCCCCCGGCCGAGTTCTCCGACCAGAACGGCAGGTTTTCGCCGGTGATGGCCCCGGCCCGCAGGATGAGGTTGTGCCGCTTCCACAGGCGGATGCCGTGCTCGTACTCGGCGCTGGCCTTCCAGTACCAGAGCTCGCTGCCCCAGCGCGGGGCCGCGTACTCGAGGTTGAACCCCAGGGCATTGCCGAACATGACGGCGTGCTGGCGAGCGCGGAAGTCGAAGGTCAGGTTGCCCGTGATGTTGCCCCGCCGCGCGTTGGTCGCGGCCAGCGGCGTCCCGTTCGCGAAGGCGGCGACGGCGAAGGGATTGTCCTCGTTCGCGCTCGACCAGCGCACTTCGTTCTGGTCGATGTTCCAGCCGAACGAGGTGCGCACCTTGCGAAACCAGGCGATGCCGACTTTGACGTCGAAGCCGTAGGAACGCAGCCTGGTCTTGCGCAGGGGCGCCAGCGGCAAGTCCAGGTCGTAGACGTTGCTGTACTCGGGAATGATCTGCGACTGGAACTTGCCCTTGACGGTGAAGAAGCCCCACGAGCCCCAGAACGCCGGATCGTCGTAGACCACCAGAAAGCCCGAATCGACGTTGGAGATGCGTCCGCCGAGCAGTCCGCGCTTGCCCCGGCCGAAGAGGTTGCCGTGGGCCAGGACGCCGCCGGCCGAGATGTTGCCCGGCGAGTACGAGAAGGTGGGCACCGGCGCCCAGGGGAATTTCTCGCGAATCGCGATGACGACGCGCACGCCGTCGCGGTAGGGCTCCCAGTACACGTTCACGTCGGCGAAGAGCCCCGCGCTGTGCAGGCGCTCGCGGGCAACGTCGAGCGTGTCGGGGCGCAAGGCGTCGCCGATGGAAATGCCGGCGATGGAGCGCACTGTCTCCTCGTCCGTGCGTACGGCGTTGAGCACGCGCACGTCGGTGATCATCTCTTCCTGGGCCAGCGCGGTTGACGAGCAGACCAGGCCGAAGACGAGAAGGCCAAGCGGGAATCTGCGCATGGTGGGAAGGACTCTACCAGGCAAGCGACGCTTGTGCATCGCTGCCGCAACGCCGGCATGGCCGATGGCTCAAGGCCGACCGGAGCGGGCCGGCCGATGCGCCTTCACGTACTCGCGGGCGGTGGGGACATCCTTGTCGTCGGGCGGCGCGCGCTCGACGAACTTCTCGTAGGCGATGGCAACGCGTGGAAGGAACGACGGTTCGCTCCTGGAGAGCACCTCGTAGCTGATGCCCAGATCCTTCCAGATGTTGGCCGAAACCATGAAGGGACGCAGCCCCGGGACAGGCCGGATGCCGAGATCCTCGTCACCGCCCGCCTTGGCGATGATGTCCTCGAGCAGGTCGATCGCCGTGCGCGCCGGTCCGGGCTTGTAGCCGTTGTCCTTGCTGTAGAGCAGGGCCACGTGCGCGCGGCCGGCCTGCGCGGTCAACACCAGCTCGCCGACCATGGTCTCCCAGGAGCCCACGCGCGCCGCGAGCGCGGGCCCGACGTCGTAGTCCTTCCTCGCGGCGCGATCACGAGACAGCCATTCCTCGTAGCTCGGGTACTGGCTGGCCGGCAGCAGCCGATGGACGAGGCCAAAGGTGGCCAGCTTGTAACCGTCCTTCCAGCTCTCGTCCCAGGTCTCGAGCCGGTCGATGACCGCCAGCGGCCGCCGGGGATTGCCATCGAGCAGTTTCTTGACGTGCCAACCGTTGCGGCCGTAGCGACCTTCGGGCAAGTAGAAATCGGGGTGCAAGCGGCGTTTGCGTTCACCGTACCAGGGAAAGCCGAGAAGCTCGCGATCCAGATGGATGATGTCGGGGCGCAGCTTCTCGACCTCGCGGAAGTAGAACACCGAACCCGTCAGGTGGTCGCCCATCGTGATGACGATGGCGTTTTCGGGCAGCGAGGCGAAGGCCGTGGTCACGAAGTCGGCGAACACATGGTTGCCGCGCTGGTTGCACTCGCGCCCGTGAGCCAGGATGCCGATGGCGAGAACCACGAGCCCGCACCCGGGCGCGAAACGCGCACGTCGCCCGATGGCCGGCCAGCGCGTCCGCAAGATCCGCGCGAGCCGAGCGAAGCCAACACCGGCGGCCATGGCCAACACGAGGTCGCTCTGGATGCAGAATCGGGACAGCACCGTGATGTAGAGCCCTTTGTCGAGCGACAGATTCGAGAGAGCGCAGAAGACGAGAACATAGCCGCCGAGCACGGCGAGAAGGACACAGGCGAGCTTGCGCTCGTGCCGGGCTTTGATGGCCGCGAAAAAGCCCAGCACGGAGAGCGGAGGCCCGATCCAGAAGAAGCGCGGGAACGCGTGCCCGAGCATCAGCCAGAGCGTGGGAACGAAAGTCCCCCCGCGGACGAAGGCGCCGCCTTTCGTGGCCCGGCCCAAGCTGAACGTGCCGTAGTTGCGGCGCAGGATGTGGGCCAGCCATCCGTCGAACGTCATCGGGGCCCCCCACGACACCGCGGCTTGCGAGTGCGAGGCCACCCAGAGATAGGCATAGGGCGAAAGCCCGGCGAGCCCGACTGCCAAGGCGAGCGCGAAGCCGCGCGCGCCGAGGCTGCGCCTGCACACCCAGAGCGAACGCAGGGCCAGCGGGGCTCCGACGAAGACGAAGGTGTGGTGGTTGCACATGGCCAGTCCGCACACGAGGAACAAGGCGAAGACGCGACGGCGGGCCGTCGCGGCCTCGATCGGGCGCTCGACCGACAGCCAAAGGAAAAAGGCCAAGGCCACGAAAAGCGCATTGAGCCCGAAGACCTCGGCCGCGGTGGCGTGCCGCCAAACCAGCTCATTCGTGCCGAAAAGCGCCGCGGCCACCAGACCGGCAGCGGCCTCGCGCGTCCAGAGCTGGACGGTGGCGCACAACACGGCCGCGGCCCCTGCGGTGGCGAATGCCGACAGCAAGTTCACGCGCCATGCCGGCGAGTGTCCGAGCGGCAGCCAGGCAAACCCGCGCGCCAGCATGGCGAAGAGCGGATAGCCCGGCGGATGGGGCACCCCGCCGGTGAGGGACGCCGCCGTGAGCTCGCCGCAGTCGCCCCCCACCACCGAGGGCGCCAAGGTGACGACGTAGAGCGCGAACAGGCCCGCGAAGGCGACGAGGGGCGCCAGCCAGCGCCCCTGGACGGTAGGCGCCGCCTGGCCTTGCGGCAAAGGCGCCGGCGATGTCGGCGCCGCGCTTCTGGCTCTGCCTCGTTTGCGCTTGCCCATGGCTCAGTTGGAGGAAAGGGCGCGACTGCCGAGCCGCGAAGCGAGCTCTTGCGGCGTGACGCCGGCATGGTTGGCCAGATCGGAACGAGCGCCGTTTTCGAGGAGGAAGCGGACGATGTCGTCGCGGCCGCGCGCCGCCGCCACCGCCCGCCACAGCACCGAGCTGCCGTCCTCGTCGCGCGCATTCACGTCGGCGCCCTTGCCCACGAGGATGCGCACGATCTCCCGCGCGTGCTCCTCGACGGCGAAATGCAGCGGCGTGTAGCCGTGACTGTCCTTGGCGTCGATGCTCGCGCCCGCTTCGAGCAAGAGGCCTACCAAGCCCACGCTGTTGCCCAGCACGGCCTGATGCAGCGGCGTGCGTTGGTCGTCGTCGCGGACGTCGGGGTTGGCTCCCCTGGCCAGAAGGTCGCGCACGCGCACGAAATCGCACACGAAGGCCGCCTCGCGCAGCTGCGCGTCGAGATCTTCGGGCCGTGGTCGCTCCACGGGCTCTTCTTATCAGGAGCCGCCCCTGCTCACCACCGAGGATCGCCGATCGGGCCGCGCCGTCCCCATCCTTGGCCGCGAACGTGACCGCCAATGGCCGGCCTGATCTACAATGGCCCCCATGCTCATCTTGGCCGTGCTCCTCGCCGCCTTTCTGCTGGGCTCGATCCCAACGGGCGTGCTGGTCGCACGAGCCAAGGGCGTGGATCTGCGCAAGGTGGGCAGCGGCAACATCGGAGCGACCAACGTGAGCCGGGCGCTGGGCAGGAAATGGGCGACCTTCGTGCTCGTCGTGGATGCCGGCAAGGGCGCCCTGCCCGTGCTGGTCTGCGGCCAGTGGCTGGCTGAACCGTGGTTGCCCGCGCTGAGCGGGCTAGCTGCGGTGTTCGGTCACGTGTTCTCGATCTTCTTGCGCGGCCGCGGCGGCAAGGGCGTGGCCACCTCGCTCGGCGCGGGCATGGCGCTGGCGCCCCTGCCCACCCTGCTGTGCCTTTGCACCTTCGTGGTCCTGTACGCCGCCTTCCGCATCGTTTCCATCGGGTCTCTCTTCGCCGTGGCCTGCTATCCCCTGTTCCTTTGGCTCCTGCAGCTGGGCACGCCGCCGCGGTTGGTCTTCGCCGTCGTGGTGGCGGCCCTGGTGATCGTGCGCCACAAGGCGAACCTCGGCCGCCTCCTGCGCGGCGAAGAGCATCGCGCCTGAATTGCCGCGTCGACGCGGCCGGGCTTGCCCCGGCGAAGCGAAACCGCGGGAGGGCACGGGAGCCCTCCCAGGGGTTTCCTGTCAATGCCCGGGCGGGGCGGGCCGCAGGCCGGCGTCGCGCAGCAGCTCGTGGTCGCTGTCCACGTCGGCATTGCCGGTGGTGAGGAGCTTTTCCCCGAAGAAGATGGAGTTCGCACCCGCGACAAAGCACAACACCTGCGCCTCGCGCGACAGCGCGGCCCGGCCGGCCGAAAGGCGCACCCGCGCGGCCGGCATGGCGATGCGGGCCGTGGCAATCATGCGCACCATCTCGAGGGGATCCACGGGCGGCCGCTCGGCGAGCGGCGTGCCCTTGATGGGCACGAGCGCGTTGATGGGCACGCTCTCGGGCGACGGCTCGAGATTGGCCAGCGTGGCCAGCATGGCGCAGCGGTCGTCGATGGACTCGCCCATGCCGATGATACCGCCGCTGCACACCTTGATGCCGGCCCGGCTTACGCGCCGAAGCGTCGCCAACCGATCGTCGTAGCTGTGGGTCGTTACGATCTTGCCGTAGAACTCGCGCGACGTGTTCACGTTGTGGTTGTAGATCGTGAGTCCGGCCTCCGCGAGGCGCGCGGCCTGCTCGTCGTCCAGCATGCCCAGGGTGAGACACGCCTCCATACCCAACCCGCGCACCGCCCGCACGATGGCCAGAAGGGTTGCGAAGGCTTCGCCACTCTGTGGGTTCCTTCCCGCCGTACCCATGCAGAAGCGCGTGGCGCCGGCAGCCTGCGCCCTTCGCGCTGCCGCGACGACTTCGGCGACTTCGAGCGTCCTGCTGCGCTGAAGGCCGGTGTCGTAGTGGTTCGACTGCGGGCAGTACGCGCAGTCCTCGGAGCAACCGCCGGTCTTCACCGAGAGCAACGAGCAGAGCTGCACCTCGTTCGGGAGGTGGTGCTGGCGATGCGCCTGCTGCGCCCGGTGGATGAGGTCGGGGATGGGGAGATCGTGAATCGCCCGTAGCTCGGGCACGGAGTACTTGGCCACGGAGCTTCTTCTAGTTGATCTTTCGCAAGACGACCAGCACGCGCAAGGTCAAGCCAATCGCATCGGCCACGTCCTTGGCGTCTCTCTGGGTCTTGGCCGTCTCGCGCAAAGGAGCCCGCGACAGCGCGCTGTCGCCCTTGACCGGCGTCCCGGGGTACCAAAGACCGTCCTTGGCCTGGCGCGAGCGCAGATAGGCCTCGGCTGTGCGCACGCCGGAGTTCTCCTTGCCGAGCCCAATGGAGGTGATGGTGTCGAGCGCGTCGAGAACATCGGTGTAGAAGCGGGGCTCGGAGAGGATCTCCCAGTAGAATGCGGCCTTGCGATCTTCGTAACGATCAGGCTGCAGAAAACGCGTGGCCAGAAGCTCGGCCGCGCGCCTGGCCTCGCGCGAGCCCCGCCGTTCCCTCGACGAGGCGAAAGCGCGTAGGACCATGCCGGTCACCAGGTGGCTCGACGGACGCGCCGCGGAATCGGTGCGCACGCCACGCCAGGCCCAGCCGCCGTCGTCCTGGCGCAGGGAGAGCAGGTAGCGCGTGCCCTTCTCCACGCGCTCGTCGTTCTCGAAGCCGGCGCGGCACAACGCCGAGAGCGCCCAACCCTGGAAATGCAGAGCCACCGCCTTGCCGCGGCCCCGCGGGCTCTCGCCAAGGGACAGATCCGCGATGCCGCCATCGCTACCCTGGGAAGCCAGCAGGAAACTCGCGATCTTGTTCAACTGCTGGCTCACGCCGCCCTTGCCCTCGACGCGCAAGCCGAGATCGGCCAGCCGATCGAGGGCGCGCAGGGTGGCCAAGCATCTGGCGAACTTGTGGCCCCCCAGCTCTTTCTCCGGCGCACGCGGAGCGAAGCTACCGTCCTTCTCCAGCTTGCGCAGGATCGCCTTCACCTCGTTGTAGTCAGCAATCTCCTCGGCGGTGGGCGCTTCGCTGTCGTCGATGAGGTCGCGACGGACGCGGGCCAGCACGCTTGGCGTTCCCTCGCGCAGGAGGCGCGGGATGGGATCGCTCGCCAGGCGCGCGCGCCAGCCCGAGAGCGCCCGCGGGGGTGGCTGGGCGACCGGCGAGGAAGTTGAGAACAGACTCGGGCGACTCATGTCTACTGCCAAGGTAGGGGCATTATATAGATTGATAGGCCCGGCGTCCGGAGTTCTTCGACGACGTCTTGGTTCAATTGGCGAAAGCTGCGCACTTCCCGCGTGATTCCTTGGTTGTGCACTGCGTCCCGAGATGGCCGTCACACCAAGTTGGCCTGGAAAGCCGGGTGGAGGAGGGGTACAACAAGACACCGGCAAATCCTTGTCAGGCGAGGAGCCGAGCATGGACGAAAGCGACAGACCGTCAAAAAGGGATGCCTTTCTTGCACTACTTCGCGCGGGTTGGGCCTCGCTGCACCTAGACGCTCGATGCCCTGGCGTGGTCGTGCCGGCGCCCTTTTCCTCGCAGGCACACCTCGTGCTCCAGTATGGACGCAACATGCCCATCCCCATCACGGATCTCGAGGTGACCGAGGCAGGCGTCAGCGCGACGCTGTCTTTCGCCCGCGTTCCGCACCGAACCTACGTGCCGTGGAGCGCGGTCTATGCGGTAAGCTGCACCAACGGCTGCGGCGTCCTCTACCGCGAGGATCTGCCCGAGGACGTGGCCGTCGCCACGCCGACGTCGGCCGGCTTGGTCGAGCTGCCACCGAGAGAGCGGGCGCGCAGGTCGTCCGGCTACGGTTTCCGGGAAGATGGTCCCGGGCTTCGTTCCGTGCCAAGCCCCGAGGAGTTCGCGGCCGGTGAGGTGGCCATGCACCTTCACTCCCGCCGCCGGCGGCCCCAGCTGCGCGTCGTGAGGTAGGAGGGCTCTCTTCGCCCCATTGCGGAGTCATCGCGCCCCCGCCGCCCTCCGAAATCCGACGGCGGCAAGTTGAGAATCGAGCGCCCGCACGGGGCGCGCAGCACGCGCGGGTAGGGGGTGGGCATGTAGGCCGTGCCCCCGCAGCGGGCGATGCTGCGCACCGAGCAGAGATCAGCGGTCAGGACGATGGCGATGCACAAGGGATGAACCGCCTGGGGGCCGGTGGACTCGCGTGCCGAAGGCCTTTCCGCGCCCCTAGGCCCCGCGCCAGCAACCTTTGCTTGACGGGGGCTTCCCGGAAGAGAAGGATCCCCTCGCTTATGGCCAGTGCCGAAGTCTTCGTCGCCGAAACCGAGTTCAAGAACCAGGAATCCTTTCGCGGACTGGTGGCTTCCAGCTACCTGCCGGCTTTGGCTGCGGACAAAGCCAGCATTGCCGAGATGCTGCGGATGGAGGCGAAGCTCACCATCGAGGCCATCGAAGCTGCCGCGATCTGGATTGCCGATTCCGAATCCCTGGAAATGAAAATACTCCTCGGCAGTCAATGTGGTGTCCACGCCCGCCAGTACGGCCGACTGCAAGATCGACTCGCCACCCTCGGCCTCGCACCCGGGTCGTACGATCCGCGAGAGGGCGGCTACTCCAAGCTTTTCGCCTTCCTTCGCTCCCTGCAGACCAGCGAGGAGCGTGCGGCCGCGGGCCTTCTGACCGTGGGAGGGGCAGCGGTGGCCAGGCTAGATGCCCTGTTGACCGTTTGCCGAGAGCGAGGTGACGAGGCCACCGCTACGCTGCTGTCGAGCGAGATGATCCCGGACGAGCAGCGCCGTGCCGACGCAGGCAGGGACCGGCTAGTGCTGCTGGCTACCGCCGAGGACAGCCAGGCGCGCGCTCGCCGGGCGGTTTTCAAGACCATCGAGCTTCTAGGCGATGTCTGCGACCCCGGCGTTCTCCGCCGCATGCTCGGCAGGACCGGGCGGCGGTAGCGCTCGGCCGCGCTCAGGCCTCGATGTCGCAGATCACCACGGTGATGTTGTCGCGGCCGCCGCGCTCGTTGGCCAGCTCGATGAGGCGGTTGGTGACGGCCTCGCGATCGCCTTGCAGCAGGCCGTCGATCTCGCCCTCGATGAGGTAGCCGTGCAGCCCATCCGAGCAGAGCACGAAACGGTCCCCCGGCTCGGTTTCGAGCTCGATGGTGTCGACCTCGACGTAGTCCTGATGGCCCACCGCGCGGGTGATGACGTTCTTGCCCGGCGAATTCGCCGCTTCTTCGGCGGTGATGAGCCCGAGCTTCAGGCGGAAGTTGACTAGGGTGTGATCCTCGGTGAGCTGCGCCGTCTTGCCGTCGCGACAGAGGTACACGCGGCTATCTCCGACCTGCGCGATGAAGGCCGTGTTGGCGCTGACAAGCAGCGACGAAAGCGTGCTCGACATGCCTTTCTGGCGAGGGTCCTGTTGACCCATGCCGAAGACCATGTAGCAGGCCGACTGCACGGCACTTTCGAGCAGGCGGCGCACCAGGCCCGCATTCTCGGGTGTCGGCTCCGCGACGTGCGCCGCCAGCGTCTTGCGCCAGCGCCTGACCCAAGACTGGACTAGCTCCACGGACTCCGCGCTCGCCACCTCGCCCTTGGCGTTGCCGCCGACCCCGTCGCAAACGATGTAGAGGCCCAGCTCGTCGTCGAAAAGCATGCTGTCTTCGTTGTGCGGCCGGCGGCGACCGACATCCGACTTGCCGTAGGACAGAGTTCGCATGCGCTGCGTTTCATGGTACTACGAAACCTCTGCCCCAGCACAGGGGAACGAGGTACTTTTGACCCGGCAACGTGTTAAAGTGAGGACCTGATGCCTGTCGAGGGAAAGGAGGCCGGTTTTCCCTCGCAGTTCGGCCGCTACACCCTGGTGCAGCGCCTGGCGACGGGGGGCATGGCCGAGGTCTTCAAGGCCAAGATCGTCTCCGCCCACGGCTTCGAGAAGCTGCTCGTCATCAAGCGCATCCTGCCCAACCTCGCTGCGGACAAGACCTTCGTGTCCATGTTCATCGACGAGGCCAAGCTGACCGCCCAGCTCGTCCACCCGAAAATCGTGCAAGTGACGGACTTCGGCGAGGAGAAGGGCCAGTACTTCATTGCTCTGGAATACGTGGAGGGGTCCGACGGCCTGGGTCTCCTGAGGGCCGCGGCGCAGAAGCACGTGCGCCTGCCCGTTCCCATCTGCATGTTCATCGCGGCCGAGGTGCTCGATGCCCTTGACTACGCGCACAACGCCAAGGACGGCGACGGCAGATCCATGCATCTCGTTCACCGCGACATCTCGCCCTCCAACGTGTTCATCGCGCGGCGCGGGGACGTGAAGCTGGGGGACTTCGGCATCGCGCACGCGCAGGAGCGCGAGTCCAAAACCCAGGCCGGCACGCTCAAGGGCAAATACGGCTACATGTCGCCAGAGCAGGTCACCGGTGGCGATCTCGACGGCCGCAGCGACATCTTCGCGGTGGGCATCGTGCTCGCCGAGATGCTCATGGGCAAGCGCCTCTTCACCGCGCCCAACGATCTCGACGTGCTCCTCATGGTGCGCGACGGCCGTCTCGAACGCTGGGACAAGTACGGCAAAGACATGCCGCCCCGCCTCGACGCCATCGTGCGCAAGGCCCTGGCCAAAGGGCTCGACGAGCGCTTCCAGACGGCGGCCGAGTTCCGCGACGCCTTGGAGGACTTGCAGTTCCACTTCGGCATGCGCGTGGGGCCGCCGGATCTGGGCTCTTTCATGGCCGATCTCTTCGATCCCGGCCCCGACGCGCTAACGCGGCTCAACGAGGGGGCGCGTAGGTGGGAGATCAAGGAAGCCAGCCCGCAGCCCCCACCGGGGCCGGTCACGCCGCCACCCGTCCCGCGCGTGTCGTTGATCGCACCCGCGGAGCCAGATGCGCGGCCACCCGGGCGCCAGGTCAGCAAGACGCCGCCAACGGTCGAGGTCACGACCGCGCTCGACGATGCCTTTGCAGGAGCGGTGTCCTTGGTAGGGCTCGACCAGTACGAGAAGCCGGACCTCGAAGACGCTCCGGTATGGCCGGCCGGACCCCTGGGCGGGCCGCCTGGCAACCTCCTGGCCACGCCCGAGCCGGCGCATTCGCCCGAGCCGCCGCGGTCCTACGAGTCAGCGCGCTCCCTCGAGCGGCGGCGCATGCCCTCCTACCCCGGACCGGACGACGGTTCGGCCAACCACCTGCTCACTCTGGACGGGATGCCGGACCACGCGTCCGGTACCGGTCCCGGGATCTCAGGCGGAGGCGAGGCAGCCGCTCCCGCGATCCCGGAAGGGACCGCGCCCGACAACAGCGGCGACTTGTCCCTTATCTCGCCCATGCGCGCCATCGCCGACTTGGCGGTTGCCGCCGACACCGGGCTTCTGCGCTTCTGCAAGCAGGGCCAATACAAGGATGTCTACCTCGTGCGCGGTGCACCGGAATCGGTCAACTCGAACATGACCGGCGACCGCTTTGGCGAGTACCTAGTCACCCGCGGCTTTCTGCGCTCCGCCGATCTCGAGCGAGCCCTGATCGAGAGCCCTCACTTCGGCGGCAAGTTCGGCGAGGCCCTGGTGGGACTAGGTTTCATGCGACCGCTCGATGTATTCCGCCTGCTTTCCCAGCACGTACGCGAGCGCGTGATGGAGCTTTTCACCTGGACCGAGGGATCTTACGACTACTACCGCGGGCTACGCAATCCCATGGAGGCGTTCCCTCTCGGCCTCTCCAGTTTCGAGATCCTGGGCGCCGGCGTGGTCGCGCTCAGCTACGACTTCTTGGTGGACCACTTCGAAACGCTCATGGATTTCCACCCACGTGCCATGCCCAACCCGCGCGTCAACCCCGAAGCCTTCCGGCTCGGCCCCACGCCGCGCGAGGTGCTGGGGTTGCTCGACGGTAGCCTCACTCTGCGAGATTGGGCTAGCCGCTTCGCCTCGCCCGACGAGCTTCTGACCTTCTATCGCACGCTCTACCTTCTCGTCGAGACGAGCATGGCCCAATTCGAGTAGGCCTGCGCCCAGGGGGGCGGAGGCGCTTCGATGCGCAGCGGGCGGCGGGCGGCGGGGTGTAAGAAGGACACCGCCCAGGCGTGCAGTCCGAGGCCGCGGTCGGCCACGGCCTCGCCGTAGATCGGATCGCCCCGGACCGGCGTGCCGAGGTAGGCGAGGTGGGCACGCACTTGGTGGGGCCGGCCGCGCGACAGACGGGCCTCGACCAGGGCCAAGTCCCCGCGGGCTTCGAGCAGGGTCATCTCGGTGCGCGCCAAAAGGGGCTCCCGCCCCGAGGCGAGCTTGACCCGGTCGCCGCGCCGGCCCCGACGGCCGATGGGCGCCGTGACAACGAAGCTTCGCGGGTGCGGGCCAGCGAGCACGAAGTCCTTGGTGCCACGCTCGGGGCTCGGCCAGGCACCTCGGATCTCGGCGAGGTAGAGCTTCTCGCACGACGGCTCGGCCAGGGCGTGGCGCAGGCGGTACCAGAATTCGCGGCTGCGCGCCGCCAAGAGCACGCCGGACGTGGCCACGTCCAGGCGGTGGGCCAGGCCGCCCTCGCGCGGGTCGGGCGAGGCCAGAGCGCATTCCGGGAAACGGGCGACGAGCGCCGCTGCGACCGTGGCGCCTTCGCCCGGTCGCAGCGGGTGCGAAGGCACCAGTGCCGGCTTGTCGACCGCCACCATGTCGCCGTCCTGGTAGAGCACGGCGAGCGGCAGGTGCGGCAGAGGCACGAGCACGGGCTTGTCCACAAGATCGCCGCCCAGGTCGACGGTGTCGCCGGGCTCTAGGCGCGCTCCCTTCTTGGCCAGGCGGCCATTGACCCGGACGGTCGCCGCGGCCACGGCCCGACGCGCCGCCGACGCGCTCGGCAGCATCTTGCGACCAACGAGGAAGGCGTCGACGCGCAGGCCGGCCTCGCTCGCATCGACGAGAAGCGGGCCTGACACCGGTTCGCTCTCTTGCTTGGGCGACATGGTGGCTAGCGCGCGCGGCATGAGAGCCGCGTGATTCTGGGCTTCGTCGCCCCCGAAACCACAAAGACAGGGGCGTGCAAAGAAGCTCGGGTCCAGATCCGGAGAGCCCATTCCCGTCCGGCCTCCGTGCTCTCTGTGCCCTCTGTGCGCTCTGTGGTGAAGAATCCGGGTAGCATTCTCCCTGCAAGCCGTCTGGTGCTCTAGCGCTTGCGGCCCGCGGTCTTCTTGCCGTTGCCGTTCGGGGCTTTCGCAGTCTGGCGGCCGTTCTTGGTTGCCGGCGTCGGGCTTGACGCCCGTTTGCCGTTTGGGCCCTTGTTGGCGGCTACGCGCTTGCCCCCTTTGTCCTGCTTGGACGAGGCGGACTTGCCACCCCCGCGCGCGGCTTCCCTCACGGCCAGAGCCGGTTTTCTGGCGACGCCCGTGACCCTGGTAGTGACCTCCCTTGGCAGTTCGGGGGTGGGCGAGTAGACGACGACTCTCTGCCCCTCGCGAAGCTCGCTGTTGGCGGACAGGCGGTTGACTCGGGCCAGGTCACCGGGCGCGAGCCCATAGCGCTTGGCGATCTTGGCCAAGGTGTCGCCCGCGCGCGCCGAGTAGAAGAGGCGCGTCTTGCCCCGCCGCGCGGTTTCGAGCTCGAGAAACTCCTCGGAGCCGAGGGTCACCACGCGTACCTTGTCGGGGTCGAGCAACACCACGGACGCCCGGTCGAATCCCTCGGCCACGAAAAGCTGCAAGATGAGCTTGGCCTGCAGCTTGGCCTCGGGGTCGATGTTGTTCCACTCGACGATGTCGTCGGGCGCGATGTCGAAGGCCGCCGCGATGTCGTCCAAAGTGTCGCCATCGCGCGTGCGGTAGAAAACGCGCTCGCGCCCGGGGTAGGCAAAAGAACGCTCCGGAACCGCCACCAGGATGGAGTCGTCGCCGTCGGCCGATGGGGACGCGGCGGCGGGAGGTGGCACGGGCGTCGTGCGAGCGGGAACCAAGATGGTCATGCCTCCGCGCAGCTCCGACGTGTCTTTGACCCCGTTGAGGCGCTTGATCTCGCGCACGGAACACCCGCGCGCCTTGGCCAGTTCCTCGATGCTCTCGCCGAAGCGCAAAACCACCTTCTGGAAACGTTCCCCCGAGCGCGCGGCGCCAGCAGCCTTGACGAACGCAGCCCCGGCGCCCAGTGGAACGCGCAGCACCACCGCGGGCCGATCCGGCGGCACGCGGCCTCGGACGTATTCCGGGTTCAGATTCTCGATGACGTCCGGCCGGGTGCCCGCGGCGCGGGCCAGGGTCGCAAAGGACGTCCCCGACGAAACCTCGACCCGATCGAATTCCCAAGGCGGATCCGGCACGACATCGGCGAAGCCGAAGGCCTCGAGGTTGCGGCCGATGATGGCGGCGGCCAGGATCTTGGGCACGTAGAGCGTGGTTTCCCAAGGCAGGCCGGCCTCGTGCCTGGCCAATTCCCAGAAATCGTTGGTGTTGAAGCGCGCGATGGAGCGGAGGATGGCGCCGTAGCCCGCGTTGTAGGCGGCGAAGGCCAGCGGCCACGAGCCGAAGCGCACGTAGAGATCCTTGAGCATGCGGGCCGCGGCCTCGGACGCGCGTTCGGGATCGCGGCGCGCATCGAGCCAGCGACTGACCTCGAGGCCGTAGGCCCGGGCGGCGGCGGGGATGAACTGCCATATGCCGCCCGCCCTCTTGAGCGAGGTCGCCCCCGGATCGAAGCCGCTTTCGACCATCGCCAGGTAGATGAGATCCCGCGGCAAACCCTGCTCGTCGAGCCGCCGCTCGATGAGGATCCGGTAGCGGCCCATGCGGCGCAACCAGATCGCCATGGTGGCGCGGCCCTTGGGATCGCTCTTGAAGAACTCCAGGTAGCGCACGACCTGCGGCTCCCAACGCACCGGCAGATCGGGCAGCGTGAGTCGGTTCAGCCATGCCTCGCCGGGTTTCGGCGGGGGCGAGGCCGTGCCGTGTTCCGGGCTGCGCAGCTCGCGCGGGATGTCGCCGGTTCCGCCCCAGCGGCCCTCGAGCCCGGGCGGCAAGGGCTGCGGGACGTCGTCCTCTTCCGGCAGGAAGAGCGAGTCGCCTGCTCTGGGGAATGCCTCCTCCTCGAAGCGGCGCACGGCCCGCAGCTCTGGGCTCTCGCAGGTTTCGGCGTCTTCGAGCGCAATCCCGCGCACGGCCCTGCGCTCGTCGGGTTTGGCGCGGAGGTTGCTGGCCTGCAGCGACGGGCGCTTGCCGATACGTGCCCTGGCGAAGTCGTTCGCCGCTGCCGGCCAGGAGAGGCCGGCCGGCAAGAGAAGGAACAAGGCAGCGCATTGCGATGGCCGCATGAAACAGGATCGTAGCGGAACTGGCTCGGCCTACCAAGAAACCCTACCGCAGAGGGTTTGCCCGCTCCTGCCGGGGATGGTATAGACTGCCCCTGGGTTGGCCCATGGGACTCGGCACTGGCGAAATCATTCTCATCTTCGTGGTGGTCATGGTGGTCTTCGGCGCCAGCAAGCTACCCCAGCTGGGCGATGGACTTGGCCGGGCCATCAAGAACTTCAAGCGCGCGGTCACCAGCGCGAACGAGATCGAGGTGGCTCCCAAGAAGCCCGAGAGCAACGCGGAGCCCCAGCCGGAGAAGCCCGCTCCGAACAAGCCGAGCGACCAGTCGAGCTAGCGGGGCGCGGGCCTCGTCCGACGGGCCAAGCGACCGATCGCGAAAATCGGCTTTGATTGCGCGCCAGTACGTAATCGCTCTTGACGCATTCGGGTTACGTTGCATGATACCCGCATGACGACACGCACGATAAAGCGGTATTCGAACCGCAAGCTCTACGACACCCAGGATTCCCACTACGTGACCTTGCAGCAGATCGCCGCTTTGATTCGCAACGGCGACGAAATCAAGGTCATCGACAAGAACACGCAGCAGGATCTCACCGCAGCCACCATGGCCCAGATCATCTTCGAGGAGGAGAAGCGCGGGCCGAGGCTGCCCGTCGAAGGACTGCGCCGCATTATTCGCAGCGGTCTGCCGTCGCACTAATGGAATGGGAACCCTAGCGGGGTTCTAGAATTCCAGGCCCAGGCTGAGCGAGAAGGCGCTCTGCTTCCCGCTCCGGTCGACCGCCGAGACCACGCTCTCGTCCCGGCTGTGTCCAGCCAGGTACAGTTCGTACTGGGCGATGACGGCCAGCAGCCCGAACTTGAGCTTGGCACCGCCGAACACGCGATGGCGGGTGATGACTTCCTGACCGGGGAAGGCGGTGTTTGCCTGCCAATCGGTATCGGACAGCGGAGTGAAATCGATGGTCTTGCCACTCGCCGTGATGAGGAGCAGGCTCCAGCCTCCGAAAGGCTCGATGCGCGCGGTCTTGAGCACGCCAAAGCCCTTGGAGACGAGCACGTCGAGCGACAGCGTGCCCAGGTTGGCCTGGTCGGTGCCGGTCAGGTAGGCGAAGGCGCCGCGCACCGACAAGGACGGGATGGGGAGATTGTGGAAGCCCTCGTGCAACGCGAACTTGCTGTATGCCTGCCAGGAGAGCATCTGCGAATCCAGCAGATTGACCACGCCGCCACCCAGCTCGAGCGCGGGCACCGGCAGCCAGATCCCTTTGCGCAGGAACACGCCCAGGGTGGTCAGGACGGAGTCGGGCCGCCCGAGATTCGGGGTCTGGGGAGCGACGGCGCGTACGCCATCCCAGTAGTCCTGGTTGCGGCTGATCTGCGTGATCCCCATCTCCCCGGTGACCAGAAATCCGGCGAAGCCGAGGCTACCGGCCGGCATCGGGATGCGCGGCGCCAGGACCACCCCCAGCTCCGACATCAGACTACGGAAGCGGCTCTTGCCTCCCGAATCGATGCTCACGCCCGTGACGGCGCCACTTGCGTCTCTCTCGACCCAAGTGCATTCCTGCGAGGCGGCTTGCGGGCAGAGGTTGACGAGCTTGAGGTCGTTGCGTCCGGCCAGGGCGTCCCCAGCGAGCGCTGCCGTCAAGAAAGCCATCCCGACTGCGACCTGGCGGAAAGCTCGATACAAGCGCATTGCCCTAGAACGGTATGTGGCGGCGGCGAGGCCTGTCAAGGAACGCGACAGACCCGGGCGCGCGTGCAAGCCGCAGAAGGTCGTGCCGGCCACCACCATGGCCGCGCCGTCCCGCGGCCCGACACGCAGCCTCTGACCGTTTGACCCGAGAGCGCGTCTCCCGTAGCTTGCGCCGTGCATGGACCCGTTCATCGCAGGCACTCTGGCGCTCGGGCTTCTGGCCCTTCTGGCCAGCGTGCTCCTGCTCGCTGGATTCCGCTTCGAACGCTTCGTGGGCACGCGCTACCTACGGCGCGGGAGTTGGTCGCGGGCGGTGCGCATCGGACCGTTCGTCGCGCTGGGGGTCACCCTGGCCGACTTCCTAGTCATGCTGGCCGCGCGCCACCATTCCCGGACCGCCGAAACCGTCGCCGTGATCATCGCCCTCGTCGCCCTGCTCGCGACGATTCTCTTGGTTCTCCTGCGCTTCTTCTCGGTCTTCACCACCGTCTCCACCGTGGGTGTGATGCTCGGCGTGGCCTCGCTGGTCGTCGTGTTGTCGGTGACCAGCGGCTTCGCGCGCGAGTTCCAGGACAAGGTCCAGGCCGTCAATGCGCACCTCATGGTCACCGCGTACGGCCTCGAACGCGACGTGGAAGAGGCCGCGCGCGAGGCCAGGAAGGTGCGGGCCGTCCTCGAAGGCTTTCCCGGCCTCGTGCGCACCTCGCGCTTCAGCTTCACGGCCGGCGAGGTGATGATCGGGAAGATCGGCGCAAACCTCAAGGGCGTCGACGTCGCCGAAGGCGTGCCGGAGCTGAGACGCGCGCTCGTGGCCGGCTCGGTCGACGACCTCGGGCGGCCGGCCACCTGCCCGGGCATGGACGCGGCGGCGCCGGAGGAGCTGGTCGGCCGTCTCGTTCTCGGGGCCGATCTCGCCCGCAAGTTGCACAAGGCGGTCGGCGATTGCGTCCAGGTGCTGGTGCCGTTTTCCGGCGTCATCGAGTCGACACCGAGCGCCTACACCTTTCGCGTGGTAGGGATGACCTCGTTCGGGTTCCAGGAATACGACGCGCACCTCGGCTTCATTCCGCTCGAAGACGCCGAACGCCTCGGCAATGCGCGCCAGTCGATCTTCGGCGTCGAGCTGCGCTTCTCGGACGCCATGTTGGCTCTGCGCATGGAGGAAGAGGTCGAGAACCGCCTCGGCCCCGACCGGCGCATCATCAACTGGAAGACCCTGAACAAGAACCTCTTCACGGCGCTGGCCATGCAGAAGCTCATCATTTCGCTGCTGCTCGTGCTCATTATCGTGGTGGCGGCGTTCAACATACTTGCCTCGCTCATGCTGGTGGTGCTGTCCAAGGTGCGCGAGGTGGCGATTCTCGCCGCCATGGGCGCGCGCCGCGGCTCGCTTCTGCGCGTGTTCCTGGTTGCGGGCAGCATCGTAGGCTTCGTGGGCACCGGCCTCGGCATCGTCTTCGGCCTCTCTCTGTGCGGCCTGGCCGCGCTCTACGGGTATCCCCTGGACCCCAAGGTGTATCTCATCGCCGAGCTACCGGTCGAGATCTCCGCCCACGAGATCCTCCTGGTGGCCGGCGCGACCCAGATCATCAGCCTGCTGGCCACGCTCTACCCCGCCAGGCGGGCGTCGCGACAGCAGGTCGTCGACGGCCTGAAGTACGTCTAGGTTTCGTGCGCAGGGACGCGGGCCAGGGATGGTTCGTCGGGCGCCTTCGGGGCCCTGTGCTTGCCGGCGTAGTGGAAGCGGTTCTTGAGGTTGTTGATGGGCTTCTCGAACGTGTGCCAGGAAAGCATGGCGACCGCCAGTGTCGCCACAAGCCCGACGAAGGTGTTGGGCAGGTTGTATTTGCCGTAGTACTGCTCGCTCCACCCGAGGCAGTTGGGATGGAAGAGATAGAGCCCGTAGCTGATCTGGCCGAAGTAGGCGAAGGGCCGCAAGGCAAGGAAGCGCGCGGCCAGCCAGGTTGGACGCTGCCAGAGGGTCAGCACCAGCGCGGCCGTGGCCACACCGAGCGAGAGCGGACCGAAGGTCGCGTACCAGATGCCGATGCCGGGGCGGCCCAGGTAGAACCGCCTGACAAAAAGGACGAAGAACACCGCGGACAGAAGCCCCAGCATGCGCAGCCTCCGCGCATCGATGCCGAGGCAACTGCCCTTGCGCTCGATGATGGCCGTGGCGATGCCGAGACCGAGCAGATCGAATTGCATGGGCGACAGCACCCAGAAGTCGCGCGCCGAGCCGGTCGCGTAGATCGCATAGCGCGCGACCGCCACGGCGGCGATGATGGAGGCCAAAAGACCCGCCAGCGTGCGCGGACGCGCCAGCAGCACCACCAGGGGCGCCAGCAGATAGAAGTGCTCTTCGACCGCCAGGCTCCAGAAATGGGCCTGGCGGATATTGTCCATGCCCGCGAAGAAGGAACGGAAGTTGGTCAGGTACGCGAGGTGCCAGAAGAAGCTGTCGCGCGCCACCGGATCCGGCCGGCCCGACATCGCGAGCAGCAAGGCCAGGATGCCGATGAAGAGATAGTAGACGGGGAAGATGCGCAGGGCGCGCCGGATGTAGAAGGTCTTGAGCTTGGCCGCAAGGCCGAAGCCCGGGCGGTGCTTGTCCCTGAGGTCGAGCAGAATGCCGCCGATGAGGAAGCCGGAGAGCACGAAGAAGATGGGCACGCCGAGGTAGCCGAAGCGGATGATCGGCCAATTGCCCCAGGGGCTCTTCTGCAGGGCGTGAAAGAAGAAGACCAGCAGGAAGGCAAAGAAGCGCAGCCCGTCGAGCGCGTGGTTGTGACCCACGTCCCCCGTCTTGCTGGCATGCGGCGTTGGGCGCTTCTCCGGCATGGCTCGCTCGGGGTTCTACATGCTGCCCGCCCCAATTGCACACAGATCGGACCCACGGCCTCCGCGCCTCCGGGGTGGATCCCGCTACTCTTGCCTCTGCGCCTCGTATTTCGAGGGGCACTTGGTTTCGATGCGGTCGGACTTGAGTCGCCCGTCACTGCCGAGCACGCCCGCGGCCACGACCTCGGCGCCCTCCTTGAACAGGTCGGGCGCGATGCCGTGGAACTCGACCGTCATGGTGGCGTGCGCGCGCGGCGCCTTGCTCTCCAGCGCGAAGCGGTAGTCGAGCGTCCCGGCCTGGTGGACGATGGTGCCTGGCACCACGTTGCCGTGCAGGCGCAGGCGCTTGCCGGCAAGGCGCGTCTGGCTGGCGCGCGCCTCGTCCACGTGCTTGTAGTACTCGGCGCCTTCGCCAAGCGAGGCCCACACAAGCCCGAGTATGGCGCTGGCCAAAACCGCGACGGTGAGCAGGATCTTCCACGCCGTGCGCCGACTGACCGGCGCTGCCTTGTCGGACACCTCGGCCATCACCGAAACATACCCGCGGGCTGCCGCTCTGCAACCCGGCAACCACAGAGGGCACGGGGGCCCGCGGAAGCACAAGTGACCGGCGTTGGGGCTATCCCTTCCTACCTCGACCGAGGGCGGCGAGGTGGTGGAAGTAGCGATAGAAAAGCTCGATACCGCCTCCGGCCTGCGGCCAGGCGAAGCTTTCGTTGGGGGCATGGTAGCCGTCCTCCGGCAAGGACAGACCGAGCAGCACGACCTCCTTGCGCAGGATCTGCGCCATGGTGACCACCGCGCCGATGGAGCCGCCCTCGCGCGTGAGCGCGGGTTGGCGGCCGAAGGTCTCCCGCATGGCGCGTCCGGCGGCCCGCAAGAAAGGACCTTCTGAGTCGGCAAGATAGGGTTCGAGCGCCGACTCGAAAACCACCTCGGCGTCGGGACACTTGTCTGCGATGAAGCGCCGCAGGCGTCGGAAAACCTGCCGCGGTCGCTGCCCGGGCACCAGCCGGCACGATAGCTTGGCCTCGGCTTCGTGGGGCACGATGGTCTTGATCCCTGGGCCGCCGTAGCCGCCCACGATGCCGTGCACCTCGAAGGTGGGTCGGGCCATGATGGCCTCGGCCAAGCTCCGGTCGTCCGCAACCCGCAGGCTGCGCAGGCCGTGCGCCTTGCGAAAAGCCGCAACCTCGAGCCCGGAACGGGCCAGCTCGCGCCGCTCGGCCGGACGCAGCTTGCGGACTTCGTCGAAGAAACCGGGGATGTGGATCCGCCCGGTGCGGGCCTCGTGGCACCCGGCCAGTAGCGCCGCCAGCTCGGCCACGGGGTTGCGAGCGGCGCCGCCCGTGGTGCCGGAATGCACGGCCGTCTCGCCCGTGCGCAGGCGCACGAGAAAGCCGAGCAGGCCACGCAGGCCGTAGGCGATGGCGGGCTTCTGGGCCGAGGGCCAGATGGTGTCGGACACCACGACGGAATCCGTGCGCAGGGCTGGCCGCTGCCGCGATCCCTTGGCCAGGGCAGCGAGCGCCACCGCGAAGCTCGGGCTCCCGATCTCCTCCTCGCATTCCCAGAGAAAGTGGAAGTTGAGCCGCACGGACGCGGCGAGCGCCAGGCGGGCCCCGAAGAGCGCTGCCAGCAGTGGTCCCTTGTCGTCGGTGGCGCCGCGGCCGAAGTAGCGATCGCCGACGCGCGCGAGGGCGAAGGGCGAGGTGCGCCAGCCATCGCCGTCGGCGGGTTGCACGTCGAGGTGGTTGTAGACCGTCACCGTGGGAAAGGCGGGGTCTTGCACGATCCGTCCCCAGACCAAGGGTAGTCCCCCGGTTTCGATGACGGCGGCCTGCGCGCCGAGGTCGCGCAGGTACGAGCAGGCCAGACGGGCGCAGCGGCGCACGTCGCCGTGACGGCCGGGCTCCACGCTGACGGACGGCAGCGCCACCAGGGCCGCCAGCTTGCTTGCGAATTCCTCGCGCAGAGCCGCGATGCTCCTGCGCAGGCGCGTGGGGTTCTGTTTCTGAAGGTCGCTGGTCACGCGGGCAGTGTAGCTAGCGATGGCCCCAAAAAGCCAGCAGCCAGGCACCGCACAGGAGGCAAACCGTGGCGAGCAGGCACAAGGCCTGGCCGAGCCCGCGCACGGGGCGCTTGACGAGCAGACCGAGACCCACGCCGGCCAGCACCCCGAAGCCGAGCCCCGTGGCGTGCGCGACCACGTCCGAGCGCTCGCCCATGCCGAGCATGGCCAGAAGGCCGAGCGCCGCCGCGATGCCGAGCAGCGCCCGCCGAAAGCGGCCGACGCTGGCGTCCCGAAAACGGCGTACGAACTGCAAGCCGCCCAGCACGCCGAGCGCGCCGAAGGTCGACGTCGAGGCTCCGACCGAGTTGTGCGTGGTCGCATAGAGAAAGGCGGTCAGAAGGTTGCCCGCGACGCCTGCCAGCAAGGTCGCGAGCAGGGCGACGCCCGGTCCCAGCCACCGGCCTAGAGCGGTCACGAAGACCAGGCTCGCCACCGCGTTGCCAGCCACGTGCATGGCGTCGGCATGCAAGCACAGCGCCGTCACGGCCCGCCACAGCTCGTGGTCGCGCACGATCTTCTGCGCCATGGCGCTGCCGAGGCGAAACCAGCCCCCCACGTCCGCGCCGGCGCGCGGCCCGCTGACCACGAAGAAGGCAGTGATGGTGACGACCATGGCCACGCCGACGAAGGACGGTCCGTGGTCCGGGACCGGCGCCTCGCGCAGCGGCCCTTCGGCGACCTCGCGCTCCTGGGCGTCGAGGGCCGCGATGGCGGATGCCACCATGCGGGGCGGCACGGTCAGCGCGAAGCCGGCATCGGTCGGAACCACCCGGTGCGGAATGGCCATGGCCTCGAGAACCAAGGAGTAGCTCTCGGCTTGCCTCCGGTCGAGGGAGGCGCGCACCACGGCTTCGGTCGGGACCTCGGCTGCCACCAAACCAGATGATAGCAGTCCGCGACTGCGCCGCTCGCCTCAGCCCGCCCACTCGGCGACGGCGCGCTCGGCGGCGGCCAGATCCTGCTCCGTGTCGATCTCGCGCCAGCCGCCGTCGATGAACACCGGGGCCAGGTTGTCGCCCGACGCGATCATGGCGTTGAGCGCATCGGTCAGATAGGCCTGGCGCAGGGTCTTGGCCCGACCGAAGGGGGCGTCTAGGCCCGGCCCGGCGAGCGCGTCCCGCCAGATCCTCGCCAGCTTGGCCGCGCCGCTTTCCGAGAAATGCGCGAGCCCGATGAACTCGCCGGCGGCTTGCGCGGCGGCCACGGCCTGCTTGCCCACCTGCCGGATCCGGCTCGGCCCGCCCCCGCTCTCCACCAAGGCCAGCTCTGCCTCCGAAACCGGATGCAGGGAGCGTCCCGCGTAGGTCGTCGCCCAGCCGCGGTCGACGACCAGCGACGCCTCGGCGCCCGGCTGGCGAGACGCAGCCGCGAGCCGCGCCACGGCCGCCGGCGCATAGACGATGTCGCAATAGGAGAAGTAGAAGCCCCCCGCGAGCTCGCTTGCCGCGTACATCAGGGAGGCCAGGATGTTGTTGCTCTCCCAGTCGGGATTCTCGACGAAACGCACCGGGATCTCGCCCGCGTCGATGCGCTGGCCCAGGTAGCCGCGGACGATCGTCACCTGGTCGATGCCGGCCGCGGCCAGGGCACGCAGCTGCCAGTGCAGGATGGGACGCCCGCCCACGCGCACCATGCATTTGGGAACCTCGTCCGTCTTGCCGCCGAGGCGACGGCCGCGACCGGCGGCGACGATGACGGCTTTCCTGCAGTCGGATTTCACGAACGGCCCAACTTCAGCGCCACGGCAAGCAGCGAGCGGCCGGCATAGGCCGCGGTGACGGCGAGATAGACGTGCAGGAAGACATCGAGCCGGTCGGCCAGCGCGAGAAACAGGATGTAGCTCGGGTAGTGAATGAGAAAACGGCCGAGATCTTCCAGCAATCCGAGGACCGAAGTCGGCCGGGCCGGCACTGCCTGCCGCGCGAAGCCCTCGCCATAGTCGCCCGCCGCCTGGGGCCTGGGCGCGCCGGTCGCGGTCAAGTACTCCGGACGGCGCATGAACGTGGTCAGGCTGATGGCGCAGGCCACGACCGCGAGGCCCAGCAAGGCCTCGACCAGCCACAGCTCGTGGCCGTCCCGGCGCCACAGACGGATGCCGCAAGCGGCGACCAGCAGGAACGCCTTGAGCTCGTCCATCAAGAAATCGAGGTGCGCGCCCACCGGTGACGAGCGATGGCGCAGTCGGGCCAGTTGTCCGTCGACGCAATCGAGCACGTAGGACAGCTCGAGCACGACGACCGCGACGATGAGCCAGAGGTGGCCGGGCTGAAGCGCGAGCAGAGCCATAGCGGCCACGAAGACGACGAGAGACAGGAAGGTGACCTGGTTGGGCGTGATCCGGGTCTTGCCGAGCGGCAGCAGCAACACGCTGGCCAACGGCCGCGCGACGAAACGGTCCCACAGGATGTCCTTGGGCTTCCTGGTTTCGCGGTAGACAGCTACGATTTGGGAGAGAAGACTCACGGCGGGCTCGCTAGCACTAAAGCGCCATCCCGGCGGACGGGCAAGTTCTGGCAACGTGGGCTAGCGCGGCCCGAGGGGCATCGACCAGTAGAGCCAGTAGGCCAGCACGATGCCCAGTCCGATGGCCAGGCCGAAAAGCACGTACACGCGGACCGGCCGCTCTGGCGCTCTCCTGCGGGCCGCGGTGCGCGGCCGGCGCGCACTGGGTGGGTAGACGGGCGCTGGCGTAGCTGGCCGGGGCGCGACCTTCGGCTCCGCAGCCACTTCGACTGGCGCGAGCGCGGGCCGGACAAAAACGGCGCGTTTCGGCTTCGCCTCGATGGTTCCGGAGGTGGGCTTGAGATCGTTCGACGGGGCGGTCGGTTGCTTGCCAGCTCGCAGCGACGGCGTCGGAGTTTCCGGGGTCGGCCCACCTCCGGACGGGCGAGCCGGCGGCGAGGCTGGCTCGGGTGCCTGCTGGGCCTGGCCGGCCGCGGGCGGCGGGCTGGGCTTGGGCTGGGCCGGCGCGGCCTCGGCCGCCGTGGGTTGGGCCGCGGCCTTGGGCTGGCCGGATGCCGGCGCGGCTACCGGCGCTCCCACCCGAGACAGGGTGACTGGAGAGGCAGGCGCAGTCGGGGAAGCCGCCGCTGCGGATTTGGCCGGCGCCTGGCCAGGCAGCGCCTTGGCCGAAACCGGTGGCTTGGCCTCCCCTGTCTGGGCCGGCGCGACGGCCGGCTTGCTCGCAGACAGCGGAGCCGGCGGGTTGGGCGAAGCGGGCGCGGCCGAAGATGCCGGCGCCGCGGGCCTGGCTGCGCCTAGTGGGCTGGCAGCGATAGCCGCCGCCGGCTTCTGCGCGCCGATGGCCGAGAGCGGCACCGCGGGCTTGAGCGATATCGGCGCGCCGGAAGACGGCCGCGCCGCGGGCTTGAGCGATATCGGCACGCCGGAAGACGGCGGCGCCGCGGGCTTCTGCGCGCCAGGGGACGAAAGCGGTGCCGGGGGCTTGAGGGATATCGGCGCACCCGCGGGCTTGGCCACACCCGTGGACAAGGCAGAGATGGGAGGACTTGGCGTGGCCGCTGCCTGCGGCTTCTGCGCAGGCTTGGCCGGTGCCGGGACATACGGCCTGGCCGACGCCGGGCTGTGCGCCGTTGCCGCGGGCGAAGCGGCCGGAACCGCCGGTATGCCGCGCTTGGTAGTCTCGGCCGGAAACGAGGCTTCCGATGCTGGAGGCGCGGCCGCGGCAGGCGCGGGTTCTCCGGCCGTTGCTGGAGCGGCAGGCGGTGGCCCCAGTCGCAGGGAGGGGAAGGGTGGGGCATTTGGCAGAGGCGTGGGTTTGGCTGTCGAGAGCGCGGGGCGCGGCGCGGGTTTGAAGGGCGGGGCTGCGGGCAGAGGTGCCGATGTTGCCGGCGTGGCCGTGGGCCGGAGCGCCGACTTGGCCGGTGCCGCAGCGGCGGCCTGCGCGGCGGCCGCGGCCTTGGCCGGCTCGAACGGCACCGTGTACTCGGCTGCCCTCGCACCGGGCCTGACGGGCGGCGAGGTTCCGGCCCCGGCCCAGGCCTGCGCGACCGGCACCATGGGCAGGGTGGACGGGCGTTTCCGCTCTGCCGCGGCGTCGGCCACCCGGCCAGGGGCCTGGCCGTCGCGCTTGCGCCCGGGCACGGGCGGCAGCTCGGGAGCCGGAAGGACGATCTCGTACGAGCCGTCCGGCCACGCCAGCATGTCGGGCAGGCGGTCGTCGGCTTCCTTGCCGTCGACCGTGGTGCCGACCAACTCACCGCGCTTGTAGTGGACGGTGCCCCGCTCCGCGCCGCGGCCGATATCCATGCGGCAGGTCAGCACGTAGTCCTCGCAGTAGCGCATGAGCGAGGCCAGTGGACGCTCCTTGAGGCTGCCCTTGGCGGGTCCAGGCTGGCTGAGCGATCCGCTCGCCGGATCGGGCAGCCGGCATTCGACCACGAAGCGCACGCCTTCGAGGCGCTGCAATGCCGCCACCGCGTCGTCGCGGCGCAGGCTGCCGGCAAAGGCGTCCGCCAGGCCGCCCGCGATGAGATGCACCTCGCCCGCGGGGCTGCCCATGGGCCCCGGCGCGATCACCTCGATGCGGACGGGCAACGCGCTCGCCTGTAGAGCGGCCACCAGCTCACCGAGAGAGCCTCCTTCCCATTCGGCCGAGCCAGCGGAGCTAGGTGACGCCATGGGAAAGACTTCTGCCTTCCTAGCCGTTCTCGTCGAACGTCGAGTCGACGGACGAATCGATTGCGCCGCCACCATCCAAGGCCGCGGTCTGGTCGGCGGGGGTGTCGGGCGGCAGGTCGGCGCGCGGCCCCGTGTCGGGAGGCACGAAGCCCTGGCCCGCGTCCGTGCCGTAGTTCATGTCGCGCAGATCGCCCGAGGAGCATGCCGGGAGGAGAGAATTCGCCGCCACGGCCAGGGTCAGGAGAGCGCGCATGTTCGTGGGCCCAAGCGGCATGGTATCGACGGTAGCAAGCCCCCACCCGAGCCGCAAGTGGGCGAGAGCGCGCACAGGGGGATTTCAGGGCAGAATCGTTGCTTCCTTCACGAAGTCGAGCTGCGGGAAGTCGCGCACCAGATACGCGTTGCCCTCGTTCTGGATGCGGCTTTGGTTGGGGCCCCGGCCTTGGGGCGCTCCTTCGCCGTATTCGGCGTAGAGGTTGTCGACCACCTCCATGCCGCTTTGCACTTGGCCGAAGGGCGAGAAGCCTATGCTGTCCAGGCGGCTGTTGCCGTCGGCGTAGTTGATGAAGAACTGGGTGGTGCGGGTGCCCGGGCCGGCTGTGGCGAACGAGACGAAGCCGCGTGTGTTCGACTTCACCACCGGATCGTCGGCAATCCGTTGCTCGCGCCAGATGGTGTTCAGCTCGGGCTTGCCGTGGATACCGATCTGGGCCATGAAACCACGGACCACGCGGAAGAAGCGCGTCTCGTCGTAGTAGCCGGCCTTGACCAGGTTGTAGAAGCGGTCGGCCCCGAGCGGCGCCCAGTCGCGGTGCGCCTCGACGACGAAGTCGCCCTTTGAGGTGGCGAACTTGGCGCGAAACACGTCGGGCGCGCGCAGGTTCAAGGTGTTTGGCTTGTCGAGCGAGAGTCGGGCCGCGGCGGCGGGCGACGGGGACGGCGCGGCCGCTTTGTCCGAGGACTTCTTGCACGCGCAGGCGAGAAAGAGGGGGGTGACCATGGCCATGAGCAGATAGAGTCTTCGCATGGGCCGGCAGCATAGCCCGAAGCGAGGGTAGAGGTCGACCCCGGCGGCCGGAGTCGGTAGTCTAGGCGGCCATGGTCTTGCCCGGAGAGGACGACTGGAAACGGCAGGTGATCGAGCGCGCCAAGGAGCTCGACCACGAGCACCGGCGCAGGGTCCGCGGGGCATTCGAGAGCAGCACGGCGCGCGTGCTGGCCCTGCGCTTGCTGCGGCAAGCGCTGCGCCGGCTCGTGAGCCGGCCGCGCCGGTTCGACACGCGCGAGGTGCCGCACCCGTTGCCCGGGCACATCGCCGTCACCTTCGTGGGCCATGCCTCGGTCATGCTCACCACCCGTCGCGCGCGCGTGCTTGTCGACCCCTTTTTCGGGGAATTCCTGCTCGGGGTGAGGCGCAAGGAAGCCGCCAGCCTGGCAACGGCGGATAGGGCGGACACCAGCTTGATCCTCATCACGCACGCGCACCGCGACCGCCTGCACCTGCCGACCTTGCGCAAGCTGCCCAGACGGGCGACGATCGTTTTGCCGGCCCGCTGCCAGTCGCTCGTCCAGCGGCTCGGCTTTGCCCGCGTCGTGGAGCTTCAGCCCGGCCAATCGTTCGAGCACAACGACGTCGAGGTCACGGCCGTGGCGGCCAGGCACGACGGCCGGCGGGGACCGATCAACCGCGCGTGGCGGCCGTCCTGCGGCTACATCGTGAAGTGCGCCGGCGCCAACGTGTACTGCGCGGGCGACACCGCCTACTTCTCCGGCTTCGAAGAAATCGGCCGCCGCTTGCATCCCGACGTGGCGCTCCTGCCCATCGCCGGCTACGAACCGCCCGGCATGCGCGACGACCACATGTCGCCGCTCG
Organism: Deltaproteobacteria bacterium; assembly: GCA_016935975.1. GTDB lineage: Bacteria > Myxococcota_A > Polyangia > Fen-1088 > Fen-1088 > Fen-1118. The sequence continues at coordinate 3,720 of JAFGPX010000313.1, read as the reverse complement.
ACGCCGTGCAAGCCTTCATCGATCTCGGGGCCAAGCTGCTGGTGCCCGTCGCCTACGGTTCTTTCCCCGTCGGCTACGAGCCCATCGACGAGCCCTTGGCGTGGCTCGTCGACCTGTGCCGACAGCGCGGCTTGCTCGACCGGCTCTTCGTGCTGCGCCCGGGCGAGAGCTGCGACGTGCACGGCCGGGAAACGTCGGCGCCTTGACCCGGTTCAGCGCGTCTTCCCGCCCTCGTCTTCGACCACGGCGTGCTTGACGGCGCCGTCTTTGCGATTGACGGCGAAGTGCGAGAACCTGGCCTTGGCCACGCTGTACTCGATGCCCCAGAAGCGGCCGCCGCCGTCGCATGCGACGACGAGGCTCTCCTGCCAACCGGGCAGCTCGACCGCGTCGGCGACCGGAAAGGCGTTGACGTAGACCATCCGTCGCTTGCCGCGCAGAAAGCCGACGTACTGCCTGTGATACCGGCCAAAGGGCAACAGCGACCGCCGCGCCTCCGGGTCACGGAGCAGAACGCGCGGAAGCTCGGCGTCGATTCTGGCGACCAGTGAAGGCTCGGGCTGCCAGAATCCGGTCACGCCGCGTGGCCGGCGGCGGGAGCAAGGCAGAAGCTCCTTGGCCGTGACCGTGACCCCCCTGCCGGCGTCGTCAGGCACGGATGCCTGGCCGACCGTTGCCGCGGGTTTGGCGGCTGGCGGTGCGCCGGCCACAGCACCCGCCGGGCCAGCCTTGGCCGCGCCTTCTTGCGACTCCGCCCACGCAATTTCGATTACACCTTCCACCGACAACGAGAGAGCCAGGGCCATTCCGCAATCGCGAAGCCGCATCTGTGCAGTCTAGCGCCCATGGCAACTGTTCGATGGGCAATACGCGGGGAAAACCCGAGAAACAGAGCAGGAGGAACAACAACATCTTGCAATTCTGTCCGCCTCCGTACATTTTGTTCCTCGCGATCTTTCCCCGTGTCCGGCGTGTGCGGGTTGGGAAGAAGCCGCAGCGAGACGGTACGAGCGTCAGTCCTGCGAACCCAGGGCGGGCAGCCGTCCTTCCCGGCCGCGGGATTTTCTGACCCATTTCGACGGGACCTTTCCCTCTAATGGGAAGGACAATCTGTCTGCTCGGAGGAATGGCTCGATGAACTCGGTAGACATCTCCAGGAAACTCCTACTTGTTGTGGTCTTTGCATTCGGCGCTTGGGGCTGCAGCAGTCCCAGCGAAAGCGGCGGCGGCTCGGGTGGAACCACGAGCCCGCCTGCAGGGTCTGGCGGGTCGGACTCGGGCGGAAGCGGCGGCAGTCAGACCGGCTCGGGCGGTGCCACCACACCAGCAGCGTCGGGCGGGGCCACCGGCAGCGGCGGGGCATCCGCCTCGGGCGGGAGCAGCGCAACCGGCGGCAGCAGCGCAACCGGCGGTTCGTCCAGCCGAACCGGGGGCAGCGTTGCGGGCGGGGCGAGCGGCGGCCGCAGTGGCAGGGGCGGGGCGAGCGCGGGGACCGGCGGCGCCAGAACCGGTGGCACGAGCGCGACTTCGGCTGGTGGCACGGGAGCGGGAGGGGCGGTCGACGGAGGCGGCACCACGCCCGGCGACGGCTGCGTCATCGGCGCGTGGCCGACGGCCGATCCCTCGAAGGCCGGACCGTACAAGACCATCACCGAGAACGACGTCGGCCCGGAGGCCGGGGAACCCGACGAGAGTACTGGTGTCGTGCCGCGCTTCACCATGTTCCGGCCGGAGAACTTGGCAGAGGTCGAGCTTTGCCATCCCGTGATCACCTGGGGCAACGGCACGGGTTCCACTCCGAGCATGTACGGGACTCTCCTCAAGAACTTCGCCTCGCACGGGATTGTCGTAATCGGCTCGAACAGCAAGAACGTGGCCCGGGGGAATCCGCCGCCGATGGTCGTGGGCGTGACGTGGGTGCTAGAGCAGAACGAGGATCCGTCGAGCAAGCTGTACCACCGCATCGACACGACCCACATCGGGGCGACCGGCCACTCGCAGGGCGCCATGGCCACCACCACGGCATCCGGGGACAGTCACATCACGACCAGCATTCCGATCGAGGGCGCCAACGTGCAGCGAAACCTGCATGGACCGGCCATGTTCTTCTGCGGCACACTGGACACGCTCGTGGGCTGCAGCGGCGCCAAGAGCGCGCTCAACGCCGTCACCACCCTCCCGGCCATGTACGCAGAGCTCACCACCGTCGACCACGGCAGTTGGATGAGCCGCGGCGGCAGCACCCTCAGCGTCGCCGACACCGCGTTCACCGCCTGGATGCGCGTGCATCTGCTCGGCGATACCGAGCTCAGGCCGTGGTTCTACGGCGCGGACTGCAAGCTGTGCACGGACAGCGCTTGGGTCATCGACCGCAAGAACATGGACCAGTAGGGCAAAGCGAGGCGGCGGCCGAGTAACTTCGTGCGGACCGCGTCCTTTTCCAGAAATCGGTCGGGGCGTCTACGCATCTGGGCCACGCGGGCTTCACGCGACTTCCCGGCAGTAGAAGCTGAGAAGACGGAGCCGGTTGATCGCACGGCGATTCGAGAAGATCCACTTCCGGCACAGGGCGCCCTGATGTCCGACATGACTCATCCCGACCACCCCACGAGAGCCGCCGGCTACGGGGGCCTGGTCGATACGGCAAGGCGTCACCAGGCACCCTGGGACGCGATGCGGCGACGGAAAAAGGGCGTTTGTTCTTCCCAGGCCCTCCCGGATAGGGTCAGCCAAGTGTTAGACCTTGTAGTCTGCGGCCCCCGCGAAGAGCGGGGCGTCGCGGTTCCTCCTTCCCCAAGTGGAGTGGTCATGATGTCACGACAATCATCCCTCGTTCTTTCGCTGGTAGCGGGGCTTGTCGGTTCGCTGGCAATCGGGTGTTCGCCTTCCTCCAGGAGCACGGGCTCGGGTGGCAGCCAAGCCCAAGGCGGTAGCCAAAGCCAAGGAGGTAGCCCCGCCGCGGGTGGTGGCGGTGGAAGCAAGAGTCCCGGTGCCGGCGGCACCACCACCGGTGGAGCCGGCGCGGGCGGGACAGGCGCCGGCGGCGCTCGTAGCGGTGGGACGGGCGCCGGCGGCACCAGCACCGGTGGAACGGGCGCCGGCGGCACGCGTAGCGGTGGGACGGGCGCCGGCGGCACCAGCACCGGTGGAACGGGCGCCGGCGGCACGCGCGCCGGCGGGAGTGGTGCCGGTGGGACAGGTGCCGGCGGAACGGGGGCCGGCGGCACCAGCGCCGGCGGTAGTGGTGCCGGTGGGACTGGTAGCGGTGGGACGGGTGCCGGCGGCACCGGCGCGGGCGGAAGCACCGCGGTCGGCGAGTGCACCAACGCCGGTACGGTTTCGAACTTCGACGATGGGACCATGGCGGTGCGGGACGTGGCCAAGAGCGGGTTGACCGGAGCCTTGTGGGACGCGTATCACGACGCGACCAGCGGTACCATCAAGTTGGCGGTCGAGGACGGCGGCAGCGGCACCTGTGGACCCAAGGCGCTGCACATCACCGGGTCCGGATTCACGGACTGGGGCGCCGGCGCCGAGTTCATCCTCGGCGGCACTTTTGCTCCCGGGAAGTCCCAGGCGAAGCCCGTCGATGTCAGCGCCTACGTCGGCATTCAGTTCAAGGCAAAGATTGGCGCCAACCACAAGAATCCGGTTCGCATTCAAATCTCGACCCCGGCCACCGAGGACAAGAAGGAATCGAGCGGCGCATGTGATCCGGCC
>JAFGPX010000312.1 GCA_016935975.1 Deltaproteobacteria bacterium | reverse complement strand
TTGCCGTCGTCGAGGATCTTGAGGCGGTCGTTGGCCAGGGGCGGGCGGAGGACGTAGCGGCACAGGGTCAGGCGCCCCTGCTTGTCGTTGGCGGCGACCTTGGTCGCCGCATGAAGGTTGAACCCTTGGGTTTGCGCACACAAGGTGCCCTTGCCGACGGGGCGCTCGTCGGGGTCGAGCACGATGCGCAGGGGCTCGCGCTGGTTGGCTCGGCCGGCGGGGGAGGCGCCCGCGGTCGCGGCGGCCAAGAGCTTGGCCAGCAGCGGGTCTTTCTCGCCCATGGTCTCGTCACCGACGACGGTCACCTCGTCATCGCCCGGGGCGGTCACGAGCGTAATGACTTTGCGGCGCGCAAGAAAGCTCAGGATGCGCTTGCTGGCTCTGCCCACCGGCGACTCGATCTCGTCCTGCGCAGGCGCGGGAGCCGGGCGCCGGCGCGGGCTGCTGCCCCAGCAGGGCCTGGCAGTCCGCGATGTGCTTCTCGGTATCGGCGCGGACCTCGGGGCTGAGCCCAGGAGCCTTGCGCAGATACTCGCGAAAGCGGCCGATGGCTTCTTCGCAGCGGTTGTTCTGCTCGAAACAGCGCGCCTGGTTGAAGATGTGCGTGGGGTCCCGGGTGTCGAGGGAGAGGTCCGACAGAAGCTCGACACCTTTGGTGACATCGCCGGAGAGGCGGGCCTTGCGGGCCGCGCGTTCCGTGGCTTCCCGGCTCTCGGCGCGGGCCGGGGACGCGGTCACGAGGATTGCGGTCACGGCTACGAACGGTCCCAATCTAGGCATGATGGCTCTTCCGCTTTTCAAGGTTCGTTCCTTCTCGGTCCTGGCGGTGCGACGCGGCCCATGCTGCGGCCACGGCGGAGCTTTGCCAAGGGGGTGAGTCACGCGCGTCTTCGCCAGTGGGCGCAGGGTGACGGAATCGCCAGCAAACTGCCACTGCCCCTGAATATGAGCCCCACCACCATGGGAAGGATCGTTCCGCGTCTGACGCCGCTTGGACTTGTTCGACTGGTTGGCGCGGTAGCCATCGCCTTGATAACGGCCACCAGTGGCTGTGGCGGCGGCTCCGGCAGCAAAGGAGCGGGCAGCGGCGGAATATCGAGCGGAGGCGCGGGTTCCGGCGGTATCTCGATCGGAGGGGCGGGTTCCGGCGGCCTCCGGGCGAGCGGAGGCAGCTCCGGCACCGGTGGCCAGCAGGCCACGTGCACCGATGTGGCGCCTTGCGGCGGCGAGCTAGTCGGAACCTGGAACGTCTCGTCATCGTGCCTTGACTTGGTGGGGGACATGGACGGGTATCTGCTCTATTTGGGCTGTGAGAAGGTCCCGGTCACCGGGTCGCTGGAAGTGACCGGAACGTGGACCGTCAACGCCGACGGGAGCTATGCGGACCAGACGAGCACCAAGGGCTCGATGACCTTCCCGCTGTCGTCCGCATGCCTGACGGTCTCATCGGCGCCGGTCGAGTGCTTCAAGATAGCGGGTGTCTTCACGGCCGCAGGCTGGACCACCGCAAAATGCGAAACCGATGCAGGTGGCGATTGCCACTGCTCGGCCACGGCCGACCAGGCTGCCGGTATCGGGCTGGTGTCGCCTCTGCCGTCGAAGAACGGCAAATACACGACCTCGGGTAGTGCGCTCACGCTGGAAGGAGCCGACGAAACCTCCGAGTACTCGTACTGCGTCTCGGGAACCACCCTGACCTTGACCCCAAAGTCCGCCAGCCTGCCCCTCACGGGAACCGTCGTGCTCGCGAAGGAGAGCACCTCGTCCGGCACCGGCGGTGCGAGCGGCGGGGGCGGGGTTCGCGGTTCTGGGGGAGCCACCACCGGGACCGGCGGAAAGGCCGGGGCGGGCGGGGCCTCCGGGGGAGTCACCGGCACGGGCGGCAGAGGGGGGACCGGGGGCCGAGTGACTGCCGGCACGGGCGGGGCTACGGGCGGAGCCGCCGGCGGGGCTGGGAGCGGGGGCACGGGCGGAAGCACCACCGGCACGGGCGGGACTGCCGGCGCCGGAGGCACCACTGCCACTGGTGGCGCTACCGGCAAGGGGCCTTGCGACATCTACGGGGAAGCCAACAACAAGTGCGTCGCGGCCCACAGCACGGTGCGCGCTCTGTTTGGCGGGTATACGGGCAAGCTCTACCAGGTCAAGCGAGCGTCGGACAGCAAGACCCAAGACATCTCCGTAGGCGCAGACGGCTTTGCCGACTCGGCCGCGCAGGACACGTTCTGTGCCGGAACTACCTGCGTGATCACGTTTGTCTATGACCAGTCCGGGAACGGAAACGACGTCGAAGCCGAGACCGCAGACAGCAAGGTCGGCGGCAACAAGGGGCAATCGGCGTCGAACGCGGCCCAGGAGCCGTTCACCGTGGGTGGTCACAAGGTCTACTCTCTCTATTTGAAGCAGTCCCAGGCCTATTGGAGAGACGGTTCCAAGTCGAACGTGCCCCTCGGCAGCTCGCCGCAAGGGATCTACATGGTGACGAGCGGCAAGCACTACGGCAGCGGCTGCTGCTTCGACTACGGCAACGGACCGCTCTCGCGATCGGTGTCTGGATGCGGCACCATGGACGCGGTCAACTTCAGCAGCAATACCATGTGGGAAAAGGGGGCCGGTGCCGGTCCGTGGGTCATGGCCGATTTCGAGTGCGGCCTCAAGGCGGGCGCCAACCCGAACCCCAATGTTCCTTCCATGACGTACACGTATGTCACCGCCATCCAGAAAAACAACGGCACGTCGGAGTACGCGCTCCGCGGCGGCGATGCAACGGCCGGCAAGCTGGGCAACTTCTACAAGGGCAAGCTTCCCTTCAAGCAGGCAAAGGAAGGGGCCATCATTCTCGGAAGCGGCGGCGACTGCTGCTACAGCAACACCACTCTGAGTCAGGGCACCTTCTACGAAGGGGCGATTCTCGCCGGGTATCCGTTGGACGAAACCGACGATGCCGTTCAGGCGAACATCGTCGCTGCCCAGTACGGCAAGTAGGCTATCGCCATCACCTCGCCGCCAGCGGGCGGCGCTGTCTGTCCCGATCCGGTGGTGTCCAGATATCTATTTGGAGAGAATCTGCCAGAAGCGCGGTGTTTCGATCACGGTGGACGCGATCGACTCGTGAGGTCAACACGAAGGAAATCGAGGCCGTGGACGTAGATGGCGCCGCGGTCGCCAAGATCGTCAAGTCGCGCTTTCTCGAGGTCGTCTCCGTACCTGCGGGCTCGGCAACATCGCGAGCGGGAGCTGGAAGGAGTCTCTCGCCTCTCCCGTCTATCGGCAGTTCGGGTTAGGCAAGGCGTCCTGGAACGACGAATGCCGTTCCTGTCCCTGGCTGCCGTTGTGTCACGGCGATTGTCCGAAGTTTCGCCGCGTCGGCGCCGACGGCAGACCAGAGAGCGTGCTGTGCGAGGGCTGGAAGGCCTTCTACGCCCATGCGCTGCCGCGCCTCGAGCGCTTGGCCGGCGAAATCAAGGCGAAAGCACAGACGGCGGAATCGACGGGATAGTCGCGGTGGCGAAGCCGCCGCGGCAGGGGCCTGACCCGGGTGTCTCGATGGGGCGCGGGCCCGGGGTGTCAACCCGGTACCGGCCCGAGCGCGGTGCGGAGCAAGTTGCGACAATCGTCGTACCAGTCGGTGTAGTC
>JAFGPX010000311.1 GCA_016935975.1 Deltaproteobacteria bacterium | reverse complement strand
GCGGTGACCGTGAGCGTACACGACGCATTGGCCGGCAAGGCGGCCCCGCACCCGGTGACGGTCAGAGGATCGGGCGTGCCCGTCGGATAGCGGTCGGTCTCCGTGGTGATGAGCGGGACGCCCGAGGTGGCCGTGCCCCGATTGGTCAGCGTGAAGGTCGCCACGCTGCTCTTCCCGAGGGCAAGCTTGCCGAAGTCCATGCTGTGGCCGTCGAGATCGAGGTAGGCGCCGGTGATGGTGCCGCCGGTCCCACCGCCCGTCGTGCCGCCGCTGCCGGTGCCACCGGTTCGCGCTCCGCCGGCGCCCGTACCGCCGGTTCGTGCGCCGGCGGTTCCCGCTCCGCCGGTCCGCGCGCCGCCAGTCCCAGCCCCGCCAGTCGCCACGGCGCCAGTTCCTGCGCCGCCGGTCCCGGTGCGGCCGCCGCCGGTTCCGCCGGTCCCGGTGCGATGGCCGCCGGTTCCGCCGGTCGCCATGGCGCCCGCCGAGCCCCCGGTGGCAAGGCCGCCACCGCCGATCCCTCCCGAGGCAGCCGCATCCATGCCGCTTTCGCCACCGTTCGCCCTGCCGCCGATCCCCGCGTCTCCCATCGCTCTTCCGCCGGTTCCGAGTGCGCCACCCGCCGCGTTTCCCCCCGAGCCTCCGGCGTCGGTCCCCCCGGGTACCGCACCGCTTCCCCCTCCCGCTCCCCCGGCGCCGGTTTTCAATCCGTTGCCCTTGCCTCCACAGCCGAGGGCACCGCAGACCAGAGCCAGGACCAAGATGGCTGGTTTCTTCGTTCCATAGGCCATGCCTGGAAAATAGGCATCATGCCAAGGTCGCGTCCAGTGACGGCGCGCACGGCATTGCCGCCGTTTCTTGGCGCCCATCGCCAGGGCGCAGGCGGCCTCGCGGCGGTTTGGAGGACAGGCCTACCGCTGCGGAGTGGCAAGCCGCTTCCGCCGGATCGCGGCCACGGAGAGCACGGCGCCGACCGCCAACCAGCCGAGGTTCGAGACCAGCAGGCCGGCAACCTGGGCGCGCGCCGAGAACTCCATGCGGATGGTGTGGGAGCCCGCGGGAACCTGGACCGCGCGCATGATGTGATTGGCGCGCAGGATCTCGACCTGCTGAGCGTCGAGCCAAGCCCTCCAGCCAGGATGGTAGTTGTCGCCCACGACCACGAAGCCGCCCAGGGGATCGTCGACGCGCAGCTCGATCGCGTCGGATTGATAGCGCGCAAGCGTGACCGGCCGAGGCGCTTTGCCGACGTCCGCGGGCGGCATGTTCGCGGCTGCCGCCTTTGGAGCCGGCCGGACCGCTTTCTCCAGGATGACGACGCGGGCAAGGTCCTCGCGGTGGATGCCGCGGAGCTTGGCCAGCCGGGCGGCCGCCTCGGGTAGCACCACCGCATCCCGGACGAGGAAGGCGCGGGGAAAGGCGCGCAGGTTCTCGTAGACGTAGGCGTCGCCGTCATAGGCGAGACGAAAATGATCCTCGGGCAAGCCGGCTGGCCGAGGCGTGATGAAATACTTCACGTTCAGCGCGTCGAGCAAGGGCGATCCGACCGTGCGAAACCCGCACCATTTCGAGAACGTCTGGGGGATGGCGCTCTGACCGTGCTGGGAGAGGAACCAGTATTCGCCGTAGGCACGCGGGTAGAACGACTGGTAGCCGCCGGCGTCCTCGATGCCGTAGGCCAGAAGCGAGTTGTGCAGGAAGAACGGAGACAGGGTGATGGCCCGGAACTTGCCCTGGTCTTTCTGCAGGAAAGCAATGGCGCCCGTGCTCGGGTACGCATGGGAGCGTGGCGAACGCGTGTTGAACCGCCAGCCGAAGATAGTCAGGTCGGTGCCCAGAAGCGCGAGCAAGGCGCCGGCCAGGAGCAGGCGCCGGCGTGCCGTGCGCGCGAGCGCGAGCCCCGCGAGGAGGACGAGCGACGAAACCATGAGGGGCAAGGGGATCGCGAAGGCGGAGCCGCCGAACGCGAAGTGCTCTTTGGCGCGTTCGGGGTAGCGCGCCCCGCCCTCGCCCGTAGCGTACCGCCACAGCCAGACGGGTCCGTCGGGAAGCGCCAACACGATCGCGATGGCCGCCACCAGCAGGGCCATGGCGACGGGCACCGCGAGCCGCCACAACCGCTCGCGCGGCGAGGCTTCGGCCAGCAGGCGGTCAAGCGAGAAGGCTGCGAGGCAGGCGAGGGCGAAGCCAAAAAGGAACAGGATCCGGCATGGCGAAGACAGGCTCATGCCCGGCAGCAGCACGGCGATGGGGTAGTAGAGCACGGTGGCTCCGGCGAACAGGAGGCAGAGGAGCGCCACGGCGCCGAAGAAGCGCGGCAGTCCCCGCTTTCGCCAGTGCATCAAGCCCGTGAGCGCCAGCAGCAACGTGGGAATCCCGGCATAGATGCACAGCTCGCAATAGTTGTTGTAGGGCTGGGGCGGGTGCGGCTTGGGCGTGGTGGCCCAACCCAGGATGGGATTGCCGAAGAAGTCGGGGAACAGGAGCGTGACGAGATAGGACAGGGGCAGCGCTCCGGTCTGGCTGGCGAGGCGCGAAAACGGGATCGGCGGGCGGTTGCTGCCCTGGATCTGGTCCAGGTTGGCCAGGAGGTAGCCGAGCGAAAGAACTGCCGTCACGGCCAGCGCGAGCCCGAACAGCCGGAGCCAGGCGCGCATCGCCTCGCCGCGCTCGCCGTTGCGCCGGCCCGTCCAGACCCGGTAGGCGAAGTAGCAGACGACGAAGCCGGCCAGGTAGAGCGATTGCTGTGGATGGGCAATGGCGATGCCCGCGCCAAGGCACAAGGCCAGGGCCAGGGCGAAGCTCCACGTTCGGACCGCGAGCATGCGCTCGACGAAGTACAGCGCCCCGGCCAGCGCGGCCGACAGGGCCAGGATGTGCTCGAACTCGAACCACACCATGAGGTAGCCGTTGAACGTGAACGCCACGGCCCCGAACGTGCTGGCCAGAGTCGCCACGCCCACGCTGCGCAGAAAGAGGTAGGTGAAGACTCCGACGCAGCAAAGCCCAGCGAACAAGAACGCGTCGTGCGCGACGGTCAACGGCAGCAACGAGAACAGGAGGTAGGAAATCGGGGACAGGTAGTGCTGGTAGGGCTGCCCACCCAGAATGGCGGGCTCCCAGAACTCCAGGCCGCCGCGGGCCAAGGCCGCCTGGTAGTGCAGGTGGCCCAGGTAGAAGGTGGGTGGATAGAGACCGACGACGGGATCCGTGAGCACGGGGTTTCTGGGCGAAGGGAAGCGCCCATCGCCCCGCCAGGGCCAGTAGTCCCCGTAGATGTCGAAGGCGTAGAACGTCGTGCCCTCGACGAGCGCGGGCAGGAAGAACAGCGCGGCCGCACCGACGATGGCGAACCAGGGGAGAAGGGGTCTTAGCCTGGCGAACGGCACGACGATGCGCGTGGATACCATGGTTTGATGGTCGAGAACAGCGGTGGCGACTGCGCTCCAGGCTATCCCCGGAGCGCGCGGCGGAGATCAAGGCCGAGGCCGACAAGCGTGGTGAAGCGGCGAAGGCCGAGAACCAACAGTAGCGAAGCCCGTCCGCCCCGGCTTCCCCGGCCCGTGAGATCAATCCGCGGGGGCAGTTCCTGGATTTCTCCGTAGCCGCCCTTGTGCGGAATCGCTAGGCGGCGGCAGGTCCGCCAACCGCGAGATCACTTGGCCCGCATGCACCCCTCGCTGATGCCCAGCGCGCAGGCCTTGGCGGCGTCCGCTTTGGCCTCGGCCATCTTGCGCAGGTGGAAGTAGGCGCCGCCACGCTCGAGATAGGCGCGCCCGTCGTTGGGATGGCGGGCGACGTAGCCATTCCACATCTCGACCACCTCGCTGTACTTGCCCTTTCTCGCGAGGTTGTAGTCGAGCTGCTGGTGCGCGCGCAGATCGTCGGGATTCTGCTTGCACGCCCGTTCGAGCGCCGCCAGGTCGGGCGCTTTGTCGCCGGGCGCGCCGCTTGGCGCCGGTGCGCGTCCTTCGATGACCCAGGCCCGCCGCTGCATGACATCGAGATTCCGCGGCTGCAGCTCTGCCGCCAGGTCGTACAGGCGGAGGGAATCCATTCGCTTCCCTGCCTTGTAGTGCTCCCATCCATCGTAGACGAGCCCCTTCACCACGACGTCCAAGTTGTCGCGCGCGTACTCGTCCGTCGGTCTCGTACGCAGGAGAGCGAGCATGTCCCGTCCGGCCTCTTCCCAGCGTCTGAGCTGGTGATACACGGAGGCGCGGCAGCGCAGAATCTCGGGCTGGCCCGGCCGCGCCGCCCAGGCCGCGTCGAGGTCGGCGAGGGCCGCCTTCTCGTGCTTGAGACGTTGCTGGATCACGCCGCGCTCGATCAGGAACTCCCAGTGCGGTCCCAACTTGCACGCCCTCCTGATGGTCGCCAACGCTTCCTCGTTCTTGTCGTTCTCTCGCAGCGTCTGCGCCTCGTCCCAGTCGACGTACCCGCGCAGAAGACGCAGCTTCTTGTCCCCCTTGCCGGCGGTGCTCGCGAAATAGACCATCTCCGCTCGGCTGCCGAACCAGCGAGGCCGGAGCAGCATCATGTAGCCGACCCGAACCTGAAAGCAGGCGGGGCAGATGGCGACGGCTTGCGCGAGGGCTGTCTTGGCGAGCTGCTTTTTCGACTGGCCCTGGAAGACCTTGATCTTGCCTTGCAGCGCCGCGACCGAACCAGGCTCGATGGCGAGCGCTCTCTCGAAATCGGCCAATGCCAGGGGTAGGGTTTCCTTCATGGCGGCGAAGTCGCTGTCGTGGGTTTCCTTGGCGTACTTGAATCCGCGCCTGGCCCAAGCCACCGACGTCAAGTACATCCCGCGCGCCAGGTAGGGAGCGAAAGCGTCCGGGGTGGCCTCTGCCCAAGCATCCAGCTCGGCTCGCAGCGCCGGCTCGGCGGAAGAAAACGCCGTCGCCGCGTCGAGCGGCCAGTATTCCTTGCGCTGGTCGGCCGCGAATTCCCGTTGCAGGCCCTCGAAGATCCGGCTCAGCTTGGCGTGCTCTTTGTGGAACAGCAGGCTGCGCAGGGCCGGGCCGTCGACGTATTGGGTCGGCATGCCG
>JAFGPX010000038.1 GCA_016935975.1 Deltaproteobacteria bacterium | reverse complement strand
CCAGGACAACGACGGCCTGCTCATCGAAGAGAACTACTTCCTCAGCCAGCGCCAGCCGGGGGTCGACAACTCCTACGCCGTGCAGATCACCGGCGGCACCGAGCGCGACGTCACCGTCCAGAGGAACCTTTTCTATCGCATCCAGAAGCGCAGCCTCCGCGCCAGCGCGGTGGCAGGCCACGAGAGTATCGTGGTCAGAGACAACACCTTCGCCGATCCCGATCAGGGCTCGTGCCTCGTCGAGCAAAGCGGAGGATTCTCCGGCTACACGTACAAGGGCAACCGCTACTTCAGCTCCGCGGCGGCGGGCTCGTGGTTCTGCATCGGTGGAACGGGCACGCTCGATGCCTGGAAGGCCGCGAGCGGCGAGGTCGATGCCGTGGCGCTGCCGGCTCTGACCTTCCCCGATCCCGACCGCAGCATCGAGACCTACGCCGCGACCCTCGGCCTCGGCTCGACGCTGCAGAGCTACCTCGACGTAGCGCTCCGCCAGACCCGGCTCAACTATGACGCGCATCTGGGCGCGCCAGCCATCAACGACTACATCCGCGCCGGCTTCGCGCCGTAGCCCGGCCGCGCGCGGAAGCGAAGCCGGCTACTTGCCGAGGAGAGCCCGCGCTTCCGCGAAGAGCGTCGCGAATTCGTTGCGGTCGGCGTCGCGGCTGGCGTCCGCAGCCACGATGGCGGCGATCTGAGGCACGGCCTCGGGCTCGGCGTACGGGCTGGCCTTGAGGATCTCGGCGAAGACGGGGCGCCTGTCCGTTCCTCGGGAACCCTGGTAACATTTCGCGTCGAAAGGACCGTGTCCCCCATGACCATGGCTTGCCGTTGTCGCCTCCCCGTCACGACAGTCGCCATCACCCTGACGTTCGGCTGCGCCGGCGGCAAGACCGCGAAGCCAGGCAAGCCGGCGCGCGTCGAGACGAAGCCCGCCGCGTCCCAGCCGGCTCGGGCCCCCGACATCGTACGCGTCGATCCGCTGGCGGGCGGCGGCGGGAGCAAGAGCCCGGGTCTGGTCGCGCTGGAAGAGGAATTGCATCGGGCCGTGTCCGAGCTCGGCAAGAGCCAGAGCCCGCCGCCCTATTTCATCGGCTACGAGGTGCACGACCGGCGCGAGATCGGCATCTCGGCCAGCGAGGGGGCGCTGCTCGGCTCGACCGACCAGCGCACGCGCTCGCTGTCGACCGACGTTCGCGTGGGCAGTCACGCGCTCGACTCCACTCACCCGCTGCGCGGCGGTCTGTTCGGTTTCGACTTCGACTTCGCCTCGATGATGGCCGGCCCCGTGCCGCTGCCGCTCGACGATCTGCCCATGGCCATTCGCGCGGTGGCGTGGGCCGAGACGGACCGGCGCTACAAGGCGGCGAGCGAGCGCTTTCTCAAGATCCAGTCGGAAAGGAAGATCAAGGCCGCCGAGGAAGATCTCTCGGACGACTTCTCGCGCGAGAAGCCGGTCACCTTCGTCGAGCCGCCGGCCAGCGTCACGCTGGATGTCGCGGATTGGGAGGCGCGCGTGCGGCGTCTGTCGGCGCGCTTTCGCGCCTCGCCCGACATCCGCGGCGGTCGCGTCGCGCTCGAAGTCAGCAGCGTCAACCGGTGGATCGCCAACTCCGAAGGCACCAGCATCCAGACCGGCCGCAACTATGCGCGCGTCACCATCGGGGCCAGCACGCGGGCCGAGGACGGCATGGATCTGGAGCGGCGCGAGACCTTCGACGCCGCCGAGCCCGGCCGGCTTCCCGACGAAGCCGCCCTGGCCCGCGCCGTGGACACGATCGTTGCGGATCTGCAAGCCCTGAGGCAGGCGCCGCTGGCGGATCCCTTCGTCGGACCGGCCATACTCGAAGGTCGGGCGGCGGCCGTGTTCTTTCACGAGATCTTCGGTCATCGCGTGGAAGGCCACCGGCAGAAGAAGGAAGTCGAGGGCCAGACCTTCGCCAAGAAGGTCGGCAAGGCCGTGATGCCCGGCTTCATCTCGGTCTATGACGATCCGGCCATCGCGCGTATCGGGCGCGAGGACCTGAACGGCTTCTTCCGCTACGACGACGAAGGCGTGGCGGCGCAGCGGGCATCGCTGGTCGAGGGCGGGGTGCTCAAGGGCTTTCTTCTGAGTCGCTCGCCCACCCGCGGCTTTCGTCACTCGAATGGGCACGGCCGCAGGCAAGAGGGACTCGACGTGGTGGCGCGGCAGGGAAACCTGATCGTGCAGCCGTCGCTGGCCGTGCCCGTCGATGGGCTGCGGCAGCGTCTGCGCGACGAGGCCCGGCGGCAGGGCAAGCCTTTCGGCCTGCTGTTCCGGGACATCTCCGGCGGTTTCACGAACACCGCGCGCTTCTTGCCGCAAGCCTTCAAGGTGGTGCCCGTCGTGGTCTATCGCGTGTGGGTCGACGGTCGGCCCGACGAGCTTCTGCGTGGGGTGGACATCGTGGGCACGCCGCTCGCGGCGCTCAACAGGATCATCGCGGCGGGCGACGACTACCAGACCTTCAATGGCATCTGCGGCGCCGAGTCCGGCTACGTGCCGGTTTCGGCCACCAGCCCCAGCCTGCTGGTGCAACAGATCGAGGTCGAGCGCAAGGAGAAGGGCAGCGACCGGCCGCCGGTGCTGGTCCCGCCGCCCGCCACGGCTGCCGCGACCGACGATGCGGTCCGCCAGGCCATGCAGGACGAGATCTTGCGCACCATGGCCGAGATGCATGTCCAAGGTCAGCCGCGTCCGCACCATGCCTCCTACACGATAGGCGAAGTCGACTTCGTCCAGGTCGGGGCGACCTTCGGCGCGGCTACGAGCCTCTCCCGCAACCGCTCGCGCGCCCTGCGCAGCGAGGTGAGGGCCGGGACTCCGAGCTTCGACAGCGGCAACTTCGCGGCCGGCGGACTCGGCGCGTGGGCCGGCGGGGGCAGAGGCCTCGGCTTGATAGCACTCGACGACGACTACTTGGCCGTGCGGCGGAGCCTGTGGCTTTCGACGGACGATGCCTACAAGCGCGCCGTCGACACCCTGGCGAAGAAGAAGGCGGCGGCGGACGGGCAGACGCCGACGGATGCGGACGAGATCCCCGACTTCGCTCCGCAGCCTCGGGCCGAGACCGTTTCCTTGCCGAGCTTCGCGCCGCCCGACGCGGACCGGCTGCGAGCGCTCGCAACCGAGCTATCGCGCGTGTTCGAGTCCTATCCGCTCATCGCCACCTCGCGGGTGAACGCCTTGCAGGCCGTGGGTCGGCAGCGCTACTTGGGCAGCGACGGGACTTGGGCGGACGAGAGGGATGCGTTCGTGCGCTTCGATGTCAGCGCCACCACGCAGGCGGCGGACGGCATGCGCCTCTCCAATACGCTGGCGTTCACCGGCAAGACTCTCGACGAACTGCCGGCCAGGGCCGACATGGAGAAAGCCATCCACGCCCTGGCCAAGGATCTCGGTCGGGCGACCACGGCGGCCATCCCCGAGAGTGGCGCCGCCCTGGTTCTGTTCGAAGGCCCGGCTGCCGGCCAGATCGTCAAGACCCTGCTCGCCGACCACCTGGCCGGCACGCCTTTGCCCAGGACCGCGAGCGGCGAGGGCGGGTTTGCCGGGCTGTCGCGCGAATTCGCCGGCAAGATCGGACAGCGGGTCGCGGCCCCCTTCCTCTCGGTCTACGACGATCCGCGGAGCGAGCGCGGCCCTGGCCACCAGGTTCTGCTCGGCAGCTACCATGCCGACGACGAGGGAGTCCCGGCGCAGCGCGTGTCGCTCGTCGAAGCGGGCGTGCTCAAGACCCTGCTCATGTCGCGCACGCCCAGCAAGGAGGTGCCGCGCTCGAACGGCCACGGTCGCTCGAGCCTGTTGACCGGTCTCAAGGCGCACATCGCGAACCTCTTCGTGACGGCGAGGGGTGGACTATCGCGCCGGGAGCTGCGCCAGCGTTTGGCCAGGGAGAGCCGGGCGCGACACTGCGAGGCCTACATCGTTCGTCTGCTGGACGATCCCACCACCGGCGGCACGGCGGAGATGTCCGATCTGGCCGACCACGTGTATCACCTCTTCACCGGCGCTCGGCGCATGGGCGGGCCCCCGGCCGTCGAGCCGCTTGTGGCCTATCGTCTCAAGAACGGCAGGGAGGAGCCGGTGCGCGGCTTCACCCTGGAGGGCATGGTGCCCAGGGCCTTGAAGGACATCCTCGCTGCGGGACGCGATCCGTACGTGCTCAATTTCATCGACGGCTTGGGGGGCATGGGTGTGCCTTCCGCCATCGTCAGTCCGGCGCTGCTCTTCGCCGACGTCGATGTGCGCAAGCAGACCAGCCGCAACAAGAAGCCGCCGCTCTACCCGCACCCGGCGTTCGCGCGTTCGCAGTGAGTCGCGTCGTTCGCGCCGGCCGTGGCAGCAGGCCGGCTTCCTGGACGATGCGGGGGATGAGCAAGGCGCCTTGCCGGGGTGGCGATCGGCGGGCGGCTGCGTAGCCACCGCCATGGGGCGCGCCGATCGATGCCGTGGCCGCATGTTGCGGCCATGTTGCCGTCGCGTATCGGCGCTGTGCGCGGCCGACGCCGTCGTGTTTCGGAAGTGGCCCGTCCAATTTACGAGCCTTTGCCCGGCACGAAATCCCTCTGCCACGTCGTTTTGCTACACAGAGAACGGGCACGGATGTCGGAACGAAACGAAAAGGAGAAGGCGAGCCATGAAGAAGATCGAGGCCATCATCAAACCTTTCAAGACCGACGACGTCAAGCAAAGGGTCTATGCCGCCGGCGGCAAGGGCATGACGGTGTCGGAAGTCAAGGGCTTCGGGCGGACGGGCGGCAAGCGCGAGGTGTACCGCGGCTCTTCCTACGTCGTGGATTTCGTGCCCAAGGTGCGGGTTCAGTGCTTCGTCGACGACGACATCGTCAGCCAGGTCATCGACGCCATCCTGGCCGGCGCGCGCACCGGCGAGATCGGCGACGGCAAGATCGTGGTCACGAGTCTCGATGAGGTCATCCGCATTCGTACCGGCGAGCGCGGCCGGGACGCCCTCTAGGGTTCTTGGACGAGGAACTTCGCCAGCAAAGGAGAAAGAAACAGCAATGCGTTCTGCAAGACCTAGCAGCCCGTGGCGAAAGTCGGACCGAGCCGTTCGGAGTGGATTCGGCCTGGATGCAAGGAGCAGCGAAGCGCCGAATACTAGAGGTATTCAAGCGAGCGGCGACGCGGCAGACGGGCCGGAATCCGCCCGAACGGCGACGCGGAGGCTTTCGCCACAGGCAGCTAGGACCTTGGCCGTGTTGTTCGGGGCGAGTCTCCTGATGGCGTCCGGCTTCGCCGGCTCGGCGTTCGCCGAAGGCAAGCCCGCCGAGCCGCCCGCGGCCGCGGCCGTGCCGGCAGCTCCCGCGCAGGCAACCGCCGATCTCGCCGCGCGCGTGGCGGATCTCGAGGCCTACGTCAACAACACCGCGCCGAAGTCGCTGTCGGCGCCCGGTCCGGGCCACAACGCGTGGATGATGACCTCGACGGCGCTGGTGCTCTTCATGACCCTGCCGGGCCTGGCCCTGTTCTACGGTGGCCTCGTCCGCCGCAAGAACATCCTGTCGGTGGTCGCGCAGTGTTTCGGCGCCGCCGGCCTGGTGACGATCCTATGGTGGGCTTTCGGGTACAGCGCCGTGTTCACCAGCAGCGGATCGGCGAGCGGATACTCGGTGCTCGGCTCGCTCAAGCACGCCTTCTTTCTCGGCGTTACCTCCGCGCCCAACCCCGACTACAGCCCGTGGGTTTCGCAGTCGGTGTTCGCCATGTACCAGATGATGTTCGCCATCATCACCCCGGCGCTCATCGTGGGAGCCATCGCGGAGCGCATGAAGTACTCCGCGCTCATGGCGTTCATTCTCGGATGGATGGTGCTCGTCTACTTCCCCCTGGCGCACATGGTGTGGGGCTCCGACGGCCTGATGAACGGCTTGGGCAACGCGAAAGCGCCCATCAAGGCCATCGACTTCGCGGGCGGCACCGTCGTGCACATGTCCTCCGGCTGGTCGGCGCTGCTGCTGGCACTGATCCTGGGCCCGCGCAAGGGCTTCGGTCGGCGGCCGTTCTTGCCTCACAGCATGGTGCTCACGGCCACCGGCACCGGGATGCTGTGGGTGGGCTGGTACGGCTTCAACGCCGGCAGCGCGGTCGCCGCGGACGGCATCGCGGCGGGCGCCTTCGTGGCGACCACGCTCGCGGCCGCGGTCGCGGGAGCGGTGTGGCCCCTCATCGAGTGGATCGCCCGCGGCAAGCCGACGGTGCTCGGCTTCTGCTCGGGCGTGGTGGCGGGCCTCGTGGTCGTCACCCCCGCGGCGGGATTCGTCTCGACCACGGGAGCGGTCATCGTCGGCGTGCTGGCGGGCGTGGTGCCCTACCTGGCCTGCACCAAGCTCAAGCAGATGCTCAAGTACGACGATGCCCTCGACACCTTCGGGGTGCACGGCGTGGGCGGCACGCTGGGCGCGCTTTTGACCGGGTTCCTGGCCAGCGCCGAGGTCAACGGCAACCTCAACAACAACCTCGCGCAGATCGTCGGCAAGAGCCTGTGGCTCGAACAGCTCAAGGCCATCGGTCTGACCATGACCTTCGCGTTGGCGGGAACCGCGGCGCTGGCCTACCTGCTCAAGGCCGTCATCGGGCTTCGCCCCGACGCGGACCACGAGGAGCAAGGGCTCGACGTCCTCGATCACGGCGAGTCCGGCTACCATATGGACGAGGCTGCGGGCTAGAAATACGCCAAGAACCCCAGCAAGCCCGTTACCTGGTTCTTGCGCGGCGTACCGCCCTTGTCGAACACCTCGGCCGAGGACATGTCGGCGCGCACCTCGGCGCGGATTTCGAAGTGCCGGGCCAGGGTGTAGCCCAGCATGAGCGTGCCTTCGTAGAGGGACTCTTCGGCGATGCCGTACGCGTTTTTGTCCTTGAGAAACTCGCCGCGCAGGGCCAGGGCCAGACCCTCGGTCAGGATCGCCCTGCCCATGGCCGCGACGCCGAACCAATGCGCGTCGCCCTGCTTGAGGAAATCGACGTTGGCGCCGAGCGAGAGGCTGGGCGACAGATCGATCGCGAACACGCCGTCGAGCAGCAGGCGATAGTCGCTGGCGCCGGCGCCTTCCTTGCCGATGTAGGTAGTGGCGGATGCGGTGATGCCATGGGCGGCGTAGGTCAGGTTGGCGCCTGCGGTCTTGCCGGCGTTCTCGTCGGGATCGTTGTTCCAGCCGTTGACCAGGCTCAGCATGGCCTTGAGCGCCGGGCCGAGCGCCAGATTGAGCCGCGCGCCCGTGTGATAGAGCGGAATGCCGAAGAAGAGTAGGGAGCGGCTGTATAGCCAGTTCTTGTTGGTCTCGATGACTTCGGCGCCGGCGTGGGTTACGAAGCGGCCGGCATCGAGGCAGACCACGGAGCCGAGCCTCGCGGTGCCGTAGGCCTGCTGTACGACGAATCCGGCGCTGGACACGCCGGCCGTCGCGCCGAGGATCCCGTAGCCCACGTCAACGCGCGCCGAAACCACGTCGAGATCGGCCTGCAGACCCAGCTTGGCGTAGTTGAGCGTGAAGCTGTTCGCGTTGGTGTCGAACTGGCGGAACAGCGGTGCCTGCGTCGAGGGATCGCCGGTGAAGTTGTAGAGGTAGTGGGTGTCGACCAGGCCCTCCCAGCTCACGGTCGGCGCGGGCGCTGCGGTGACGCCGGCAACCACGGGGGCGGTCGCGGCGACCGGAGCGGCAGGGGCCGGGAGCGCGGACGGCTCCGGCGCGGGTGGGGCAGGCTGAGTCTCGGGGGTCGGTTCCGGAGCGGCCGTGGCTTCGGGCTCGGGGGTGGGCGCGTCCTGCGCGCTTGCGGAAAGTGGTGTGGCCAGGACCAGGGCTGCCAGTGTCATCGGGATACGCATCGTTTTCTCCTTGCTGGTTGCTGCGTTCGCGAACACTCCCAATGGAGCAGATCGGCTTCTGCGTGGCAATGGACCGAACCGCGGTTTTTCCGAGAGTTCTTCGTGGATTTACGTCGCGGAAACGTCGGCAACAACCAGGCAACAATGCCGACGTGGCGTGGAAGCATGCCCACGACGGCTCGGAAAGAAGGGGAGGCGGCTCTCCCTCTCTGCGGTAGGCGCCGTGGCGGGCGAGCGCTTCCGGCAGATCGATCGGCGAGAACACGCCGAAGCCGAGGATCTCGAGCAGGCGGCCGAAAGTCGAACCGTCGTCACGCTCCCTCGGGTCGAGCTGGCACAAGGCATTGCGCGTGCGCAGTCCGAGCTGGGCGGAATGATCGTGGGTCTCAACCTGGGCGTGGCACTAGCGCGGAAACTCGGAAACGGGGCAAAGGTCCGCAAGCTCGCCGGCCAATTCCTCCGCAAGCGCCGCCCTGGCGCGAGAGTCGCAGCCGCGAAATGGAGGGTTGCATGGTGGGGAGCGCATTGCTTCGTGTTTCGTTGGCGACAAGAAGCTGCCGGCGCCGTTGCGCATGGCTCGCTTCGAGGGAGGCGCCGAGACGGCGGACTTTTTCGCGTTGGGCTACGTGCCCGACGTGGAGTAGGAGAAGACCTCCTCTGGGTCCTCCCCTCCCTCCGCGCTTTCTGTGGTGAGAAGCTACCTCTTCCCGAGCAGCTGGCCCGCCAGGAGCATGCCGATCGTGAGGAAGGCGGCGAGACCGAAGTAGTTGATGGCCATGCGCGTGCGCTCCTTGGGCGTGACCTGCGTTTCGTCGGGGCCCGGGGGCGCGGAGCGACGCGACAGCGAGTAGATGAGCGCGAAGATGCCGATGATGGCGAGCTGCGGGCTCGGGTGCAGGAGGAAGAAGATGGCCATGATGGCCAAGCCGACGATCCAGATCCGGCGCGAGAACATCCGGGCCACGCGACCGCCGTCGAGCGGGGATATCGGGATCAGGTTGAACAGATTCAGGAAGTAGCCGAAATAGGCGAGGGCCAGGTACAGGCGGCTGTCGGTGAGCAGGAAGAGCGTGGTCGCGCCTAGGGCCGCGACGGTGCCCGCCACGGGACCGGCGATGGCGATGCGCGCCTCGACCAGGGAATTCCTGGGCTGGCCGCGCAGGGCGATCATGGCGCCGAAGAACGGGATGAAGATGGGGTAGCCGGCCTGCAGCCCCTCGCGCTTGATGGCGTGGCCGTGGCCCAGCTCGTGAACCAGGATCATCAACACGAAGCCAACGGCGAACAGCCAGCCGAAGATCCGGGCCTCGATGGCGACCATGGCCAACATCGAGCCGAAGGTCAGCAGCAGCTTGCCCGCGCTCAGCCCTTTGAGCGCCATCAGGATCGTTTTCGACTTGAGGAGCAGGGCGATGCCGACCGCCGCGACGGCGGCGATAGCGGGGGCGCGGCTACGTTTGGTTGGTGGGCCGGGTGCTTCGCTCATGGGGTTGCTCCAGCGGAGGATCCTGCCCCGGTCTTCGTCTCGGCGCCAAAGGCGCGCAAGGGAATCGCCGGGCAGGATTCGTTGGGACACATCTCGCCGGCTTGGCGCCCGGCTTCGTACTGGGCCAGGCAAGCCGGACAGTAGGTTTGCACGCGGCCGTTCTCGCGGACCGGTGGAGAGAGCAGGGCGGCTGGGTCGATTTGCCTCCTGGCCAGGACGCGCTCGATGCGCTGGCGAATCTCCGTCCGCCACCAGGCAAGCGCGTCCCCGTCGCTCGGTTGCGCGGCCACCAGCAGCGGTCGCGCGAACTTGCCAAGGTCGGCGGGCGACAGCAAGGCCGCGGCCACGGTCACCGGTTCCAGGTCCGCCCACGCCTCGCGGGCCAGGGTGTCCGCGGCGCGTACGCCGGACAAGGGCGACAGCATGGCCACCAGGCGCTTGGCGCGATCCGGCCAGTGCGCGCGCGGCAGCCAGGACTGCTTGCGCAAGGCGCGCGCGAATGCGAGGGAGTTGGTCGGCCACAGCACCAGAGACAGGACCGCCGCGCAGAGCAGGATCAGCATATTGCGCGTCAGCACCGCCGCGCCGAGACCGCCGAACAGGGCAAGCCACAGGGCGTTCGAGAGTACGCGAAGGACGCGGACGCTCTTGGCGAACTGCTTCCGACGAAACCGAGGCACGTCAACGTCGAAGCGTTTGTCCAGGAAGCGACGGATCTCCGTCTCGCGTTTCTCTGCCGATGAAGTGCGCAGCCTCTCCAGTGTCTCGGCCAGGCTGGCCGCGTCCGAGCGGCAGGCGTGCGTCGAAAGCAGCAGGTCGCCGCTGTAGGCGCGAGTCGCGCGTGCGTGCAGCGGCGCCAGCTCCTCCCAGGTCAGGCGGCGCTGCTCGCCATCCGGCAGCGTGATGCCCTGGGGCTCGATGGCGAACGGCAAGGGCTCGGCCAGCCAGGGCGGGGACAGCGGCGGCCAGGGCTTGCCGAAGATCACCGCCAGCGACCAGCTGGCATTGGGACGAAAGGCGATGCGCGCCCGCCAGCGTCCGAAGAAGGCGAAGAAGCCGACGGTCCGCCGCGGAACCCAGGCCAGACACTCGAATAGGTAGAGGACGAAAAGCAGCGCGAAGAGCTCGACCAGCTCGTTCAAGGGGCGGTCCTATTCCGGCTTGTCTTTGGGCGACGTGTGCTTGTCGTCTTCGGGCAGTGGCTGCGTGCTGTGCTCGGGCAGCGGCTGGGTGTGGTCCTCGGGCGGCGCCTTCTTCTTGCCGAAGATCAAGGCCCGCAGAAAGGCAAGGACACCGATGACGCCCAGGATGATGACTTTCCACAGCTTGCCCAGGCTGGCCGCGAGCTTCGCGAAGAGGCCCATCTTGGCCGCCACGCCCGCCGCGCCGCCCACCACCAGGGCCGTCAGGCCGTATTTGGCCACCTTGTCGCCGGACTTCCATTCCGAATACTTCTGCCCCTGCGCGTAGGAAAAGCCCTGCAGCACCTTCTTGATATTGGGCAAGGTCGTGTCGAGCTGATCGGGGGGCACCAGCAGGTTGGCGCTCATCACGCCGCCGCGGCCCAGGATGCGGGTGTTGTAGTTCACGATGGCGTGGCCCTGCGACTCGCCCTTGATGCACCATTCGAGGTTGTTGGTCTCCTTGTTGTAGAAGGGCGGCGTGTGCCAGCCGACGACGGTGATGGGCGGCCAGCCGCGTTTCTTGCGCTCCTGGTTGCCGTACTCGTTGGCCTTGCGCAGGGATTCGAGTATCTCGTCCGCGTCCAGCTTCTCCTTGTCGGCGTCTTTCACGTAGCCGATGTCTTCGAAGACGAAGATCACGAACCAATCGAGCGCCTCGTTGGTCAGAAGCCCCAACTCGCTGCCGTCGGTCGGGTTGCGCATGGCCTCGAGCAGCAGGCGCGTGCCCTCCGGCCCGGTGAAGCGCGTGCCCTCGGGCACCTGGATCTCGGCTACGCTGCCGATCGCCGCTTTCCCTGGACCCACGGTCCATTTCATCCCGTCGAGGAACTTGGCGGCCGCGCCTTCTTCGCCCGAGTTCTCCTCCTGGGCGGCTCCGGCGGCCGGCTCCTCCGGGTCGGCGGTGGACTCGGCCGGGAGCTGCTTCGCCTGCGCGTGGGAGGCATGGGCGCCCACGCACAGAGCGGCGAGAAGGGGGATGCGCAACTTGCTGGTCATGCGGTGCTTTCCTGGGTGGTCTGTCGGGATTGTGGAGGAGGCGGCCCGGCATGTCACCCCCAAAACCCCGGGCAGGCCGGGGTGCTGGGCTCATGTGGCGGGCGGCACGTCGCACCGGCACGAGGTTGCGATACTATGGCGGCAACCTATTCGGGAGTCTCCTCATGTCGAAGTCGAATTCCCTTTGTCGTCGCGGACGCATCTGGGCGTCCGTATTCGCGGCGTTGTTGGCATGGTCTTGGCTGGGCATCGCCGGCGCGGGAACCTGGCAGCCGGTCGGCATCGGCGACTGCCCGGGCCGCGACGTTGCCGGCTCGCGCAGTCCGGCCCCCGATCCGGCCAAGTGCGACGCCAACTTCGTCGGCTTCACGGCGGTGTGCTGGACCACGGGCTGCACGTACAAGAACGTGGCCACGGCGGCCTGCACGGGCGGGCCGAATCCTGGCCAGATGTACACCTGCGTGGCGGGCGCCGGCGCCGCGCCACCGCGCGCGGCTCCGCCGGCGACGGGGGCCTGGCAGCCGGCGGGGGTGGGCAATTGCCCGGGCCGGGATGTGGGCAGTTCGCGCGGCTCCGTGCCCGAGGCGAGCAAGTGCGATGCGAGCTTCGCCGGCTACACGGCCGTGTGCTGGTCGACCGGGTGCACCTACAAGAACGTGCTCACCGGTCACTGCATCGGCGGGGCGAATCCCGGGCAGATGTACACCTGCGCTCCCGGCTCTGCCCCTGCCGCCACGCCGCCCGCGCCGGCTGCGGGCCCCGTGCCCTTACCGCCTTCCGCCGGTTGGCCGCCACCGCCGCCGCCGCGCCGGCCCAAGCTCAGGGGCAAGCGCTACACCGTCGTCAACCACGCGGGCGACAAGCAGAGCTCGCACGAATTCGTCGTGGATTGGGGAAGATGCGAAGTGGCCGAGCTCGGGCCGGACTTCGAGCGCGGGGCCGAGGACATCACGGTCGAGACCTGCCGGCCTGGCAGACGACTGATCGTCAAGACCGACTTTCGCGCGACCGGCCACTCCATTCACTACGATTGGGTACTGCTCGACAACGGCGCCACGTTGGCCGGCGCTTACTGCGATCGGGCCACCTGCGGCCCCTCGATCGGCAAGCGGGCGAGGTAGGAGCGCGCCGCAACTACGCGGGCCGCGTGCTGTCGCGCAGCCAGGCGAGGTAGGCTTCGTCGCCCTCCGCGAGGGGGAGGGCGATGATTTCGGGGATTCGGTAGGGGTGCAGCTCCCGCACGCGCTGGCGCACGGCCGGGAAAAGCTCTCGCCGGGTCTTGAGCAGGCACAGCGTCTCGCCTTCGTCGCAGATCTCCGTCTGCCAGGCGTAGATAGAACGGATTCGTGGCAGCACGTTCACGCAGGCGGCGAGCTTCTCGCTCACCAAGCTGCGGGCCAGCCGGCCCGCGACCTCGTCGTCGGGCACGGTGACCATGACGACGACGAGATCCGCGGGCGAGGGGGTGGCGTCGTTGGCCATCGTCGTCTTCCGTCCTACAAGATGGGTGGGGCCGGCGGGATCTCGAGCATGTCCCACACCGGCGTGGTGTTCACCGAATCGGTGGGTTGGTTCCACAAATAGATCGACGGGTAGGTCTTGTACTCCCCGTCCTTGAAGGTGATGGCCGTCAAATAGAGCTGCGAGACGTCGTGATCCTTGCCGTCGTAGCTCGAGCGCACCTTTGGGATGCCGGCGCGGTTCGACGAGTAGACGATCCAGTAGTAGGACTGGCCCTCGTACTCGGCCTTGGCCGGCGCCCACTTGGGGAAGTGGTTGTTGAGGCCCGGGCTCGACTTGCCGCTGCACTGGACGGGATCGTTGGCGTTCAGGCGAATCGGCTGGCCCGCGCCGGGAGCGTTGCCCACCGGCACGAAGAAGATCTCGGCATTGGGGTTGGCGTACATCACCTCGCCGGCCGGCACGCGGTTGAAGACGACCAGCCGGTCGTCGGGTGAGTAGGCCGCATAGAACTCCTCCCAGCTACCGTCGGAGGCTCCGGGCACCGGCTTGGCGTCGCCGCCGTTGCCGTTGGCATAGGGCACCGAGTACAGATCCGTGGCGCCCTTCTCCAGGCGGCCGTCCATGCAGCCGCCGTTCGAGGACGAGTAGACGATGGTGTTGCCGTCGTGGCTCCAGGTCGGGAAGGCGGCGCCGTTGCCGTCGCCGTTGCGGGCGATCACGCCATACTGCTGCCCGGCCGCCGCGATGGGGCCCTGGCCCACGGACTGGGTGGGGGTGGGGGCGTCGAGGTTGTACCAGACCAGCTTGGCCGGCTGCTTGTTGTCCGTGCTCCACGGCTCCATCTCCTTCTGCTGCGAGGAGGTGGTGACCATCCTGCGGTTGCCCGGCTGCCAGAAGGCGCCGGAGAAGGTGGGCGCGCCGGCCCAGGGCTTGTTCAAGGCGGCCAGCCCGCCGTCCGTGAGGTCGGGCAGTCGCGCGCCGACGTTTTCCTTCTTCACCCCCGAGATGACCGAGTTCCAGGGCCAGTTGTCCACGAAGGCGACGAATCCGGGATCGGGCGTGGCGGCGTGGCAGCCCATACACGTCGGCGTGCGCTGGTTGTACGACTGCTCCCGGCTCGGCTGCTCGACCTGCGAGAACTTGAGCGCCGCGATCGTGCCTTCTTCGCCGACCGTGAAGCCGAGCAGGTACGACGTGGTGTCCTGCACGGTGGTGACGTTCTGGTTGCCCACGGCCGCCGGATCCGCCGCCCAGAACACGATGCTGCCCGCGGCGCTGGCCGAGGCGATCTGGAACCTCGCGGTGCTGGCCCCGCCGTTCGCGGCGCGCACGGTGACGGAGACGTCCTGTTCGTGAACGTGCTTGGCCAGATTCTCCCAAATGCCCTTGTCCATGATCCAATGGTCGGCCGTGGTGTAGACCACCAGATCGTTGGCCTCGAGATCGGCGTGGATGGTGATCTGGTGGAGGCCACTCGTCCCCGACCATCGGATGCGCGGTCGCGTCCAGTTGTAGGGGTAGAGCGCGCCGTCTTCGGGCTCGAGGATGCAGGGGCCGCTCCCCGACGGGCTTCCCGCGAACTGGCTTCCCGGGTTGGCGGGGATGGCGGTGGGCGACTTGGGGTCGTCGATGGGGGTCGCGGGGAAGTCCGTGCACGCGGTGGGGTTGTCGCAGGGGATGGGCGCCGAGCCGGGATCGACAGGGGTCACGGACTGCGGGGGAGCGGCGTCGAAGTCGATCATGGGGCCGGCAGCCCCTGCGCCGCCGCCGCCGCTGCCTCCTCCGCCGCCGGGGGAGGCCGTGACGTTGCCTCCGGCGCAGCCGAGCAGTAGCCCCGTCGGGACGAGGATTCCAGCGATTCTTGCCCGCATCATCATGGGAGAATGCTCCTATGACGGATTGCGAAGTCAAGATGCCCCGCTTCCGCAGGCCAGGTCAGGCCGCACCCGAGCCTGCGCTTTCGGCCCCGCTGCTGCGCGCTGGGGGCGGCGACGATCAGGGTAGGAAGGGATCGAAGGGCGGCATGCCCGGGCAACCGAACAGGATCTGCACCGACACGTCCTGCTCGCCCGACATGATCATGTCGCAGTAGCTGCCGGTCAGCCTGATCTCCTTCGTGCTGTCGCCGTAGGTCCAGCCGTTCTCCTCGCTCTTCTCCACGAGAACCTTGTTGACGTAGACGGCCACGTTCTCCGGATCCTGCGGGGCTTCCTCCGAGGTGTAGACGCATGAACCGACGACCTTGCTGATCGACGAGAGCGCGTCGACGAGCTGCTCGGGCGACGACACCGGGTAGTAGTCGGTCGTTCCGCCTTCATATGCTATCTTGGTCAGGTTTTCCAAGTTCGGTCCGATGCCGACGACGTAGACCGGGAATCCGGCATCCTTGGCCGCGGCCGCCTCCGCGGCCGCGCCGTCCACGTCGACGGTCATGATGTTCGCCGGGCTGCCGCCGCAGTTGGGCTCGCCGTCGGTGGCCAGGAGAATGAACTTCTGGTTGGTGTCATCGAGCGATTGCAGGTACGACGTCGCCACCTCGATCGCCTGCGCGGTTGGCGTGCTCAGGGCCAAGGTGGCATCTTCGACGGCCTGCTGGATCTTGGTGATTGAGTCCGGATCGTCAACCGGGACTTCCACGGAGTCCGACACATTGCAGTTGCCGCTGGAGCCGGTTGGGAAGAGCTTGAGCCCCCACTGCACATTGTTGGAATTGGCCAACGTCGCGTCTATCGCGGGCTTGAGCGATTCCCACCTCGTCTTGCAGTCCGTCGTGTCTGTACAGACCGGCCGACCGACGCTGCTGTCGCAGTAGCAGTCGTCCCCGATGCTGTAGTCCATCGAGGCCGAGCGATCGAGCACCAGCATGATGTCCGCCGGCTTGCGGACCGTGTCTTGCTGGATGATGCCGCAGTGGTAGTCGAGCGAAGGCGGCGGAGGCGTATCGGGCTCCTGGGGTGCGTCCGCAGTAATCCACCACGCAGGGATCACGTCCGCGTTGATGACAACGATGGGTCCGTCGTTGCCGGGGGCCGCGGCGTCGCGCTTGACGTCGCCGCCGCCGCCGCCGCCGGCGCCACCCTTGGCGCTACTACCGCCGAGTCCGGGAAGATTTTCGACCTTGGGCGGTTGGTTGCAATGCAGGAGCAACAACGCCGCGGTTGCGCTAGCAACTGCGATTGTCGCTCTGACTGACGAGTTTCGATCCATCGCGACTCCTCCGTGCGCGGGAGACTATCGATTCGCCTTCCCGATTGGCATGCAACTTCAACCAGCCGGTGCGAAGCGACTCTAGCAGAAAGATGTGGGTGTGTTGCCGATTCGTACGGACCGGAAGCTTTTTCCGTCGATCGAATGCCACAAGTCACTCGCTTCGATCATCCGTCGGAAAATGCGCCGAGGCGCGGCGCGGCGTGAAGGAATGGCACAACGCTCTATGTCAGACAACACGATATGGCATGGGTGCCGACGCGTGCGGCTCGGCCGGTCGGCGCAGAAGGCAACCGCCTGCTGGCCGCAGAGTGCAGCGCGTTGTCGGTTGACATGGACCACTCGATGCTCGAAGAAGGCATCCCATGCATGAGTTGGCCATCGCGCAGGAGATACTCGAGCGGGCCCAGGCCGCGTCGGAAAAGAGCGGCGGCGGTCGCGTGGTCAGGATTGGGCTGCGCATCGGCGAGATCTCGGGCGTCGAACCGGACGCGCTGGCCTTCGGCATCGAGGCCTTGAGCCAGGACACCCCCATGGCGGGCGTGGCCTTGGAGGTCGAGCGGCCGGGCCGCAGGCAACGTTGCGCCATGTGCTCGAACGAGTTCGTTCCCGAAGGCCTCGCTGTCGCTTGTCCAGCCTGCGGCAACCCGCAAAGCGAGTGCATCGCAGGCAAGGAGCTCGATGTGACCTTCATAGAAATCGAGGATCCCCCATGCGCGTGAAAGTCGAAGAGAAGGTCCTGAGCAAAAACGACGAGCTGGCCAGCGCTCTGCGCCAGCGCTTCGTCAGGCACGAGGTCTTTTGTCTGAACCTCATCAGCTCGCCGGGTTCGGGCAAGACCGCGCTGCTCGAACGCACGCTCGAGGCTCTGCCCAAGACGGCCAAGGTCGCGGCGCTCACCGGCGACGTCCAGACCGAGAACGACGCGCGCCGCCTGGCCGGCGCCGGCTTCCCGGTCAAGCAGATCACCACGGGTGGAACCTGCCACCTCGACGCCAGCATGGTCGGCAGAGCGCTGGAAGACTGGGATCTCGACGGCATCGACATCCTCTTTGTCGAAAACGTGGGCAACTTGGTGTGCCCGACCAGCTACGATCTGGGCGAGCACGCCAAGATCGTCGTTTTCAGCGTGGCCGAGGGCGAGGACAAACCGCTCAAGTACCCGGCCATCTTCGCCGTGTCCGAGCTGTGCATCATCAACAAGGTCGATCTCCTGCCCTACGTGCCGTTCGACATCGAGCGGGCCGTGGCCAACGTGCATCAGGTCCATCCCGGGATGGCGGTGGTGCAGACGAGCTGCACGAAGTCGCTGGGGCTCGACGCCTGGTTGGCCTGGCTCGAACGCCGACGGGCGCATGCCTTTCCCAAGTAGACAAGGAGGGGACAAGTCCCATGGCAAGCCAAGGACACACCGCACTCGTCACCGGCGCCTCGGCCGGCATCGGCCGCGAGTTGGCCAAGCTGGCGGCCCAGGACAGGCGCGACCTCGTCCTGGTGGCGCGCCGGCGCGATCGCCTCGAGGCGCTGGCCGCGGAGCTGCGGGCCGCGCATGGCGTGGCGGTCACCGTGATCGCGGCCGACCTGGGCCAGGCGCGAGCCGCCCAGGAAATCTGCGCGCAAGTCGAAGCGGCGGGTATCGAGGTGGAGTGCCTGATGAACAACGCCGGTTTCGGCAGCTTCGGGCCCTTCGTGCGGATGGAGCGGACGCGACAGCTCGAGATGATCGACGTCAATATCCGCGCGCTCGTCGAGCTCTGCCATCTCTTCTTGCCGGGCATGCTTCGGCGCAAGCACGGTCACATCCTGAACGTCGCTTCTGTCGCGGGCTTCGTGCCGGGGCCGAACATGGCCACCTACTACGCCAGCAAGGCCTTCGTCGTGAGTTTCACCGAGGGCTTGGCCACCGAGCTGCGCGGCAGCGGCGTGAGCGCGACCGCTTCTTGTCCGGGCCCGACCGCCACGGAATTCGGCGACATCGCCGGCAACAAGCGGTCCGAGCTCTTTCGCCGTGGCGTCGCCGAGGCGGCGCCGGTGGCGAGGCATGCCTACCGGGCCATGCTGGCGGGGCGGGTCGTGGCCATTCCCGGTCTGATGAACAAGGTGCTGGCGCTGTCGAGCCGTTTCGTGCCGCGCGCGCTTCTGCGCAGCGGCGTCGCGCGGCTCAATCGCCCGCGCCAGCCGTAGACGTCAGCAGATGCGCGGCAGTTGCTCGCCGCTCAGCATGTCGAGGATGCGCTTGGTGCCGATGCGGCTTTGCAGGGTGACGAGCGCCGGGGGCGCGTCGGCGACGCTGCCGATGCGGGCGGCGTGGCCGCTCGTGGGGTGATGGCGCAGGACCGCGAGCGCGCGTTCGGCCTGCGCGGCCGGGAGGAACGCGACGAAGCGACCTTCGTTGGCCAGGTAGAGCGGGTCGAGGCCGAGGATCTCGCAGGCGCCGGCGACGCCTTCCTCGACGCGGATGGCGGCCTCGTCGATGGCCAGGTGCAAGCGGCTGGATTCGGCGATTTCGACGAGGCCGGTGGCGAGCCCGCCGCGCGTCAAGTCGCGCAGGCAGTGCACCTCGATGCCCGCGGCGAAAAGCGCGAGCACGGGCGCGCAGAGCGGCGCGCAGTCGGTTTCGATGGGGCTGTCGAACTTCAGTCCCTCGCGCACGGCCATGACGGCCACGCCGTGCCGGCCGACGTCGCCGGAGAGCAAGATCGCGTCGCCGGGACGCACGCTCGACGGGGCGATGGCCAGATCGTGCTCGAGGACGCCGACGCCCGCCGTGTTGATGAACAGCCCGTCGCCTTTGCCGCGATCCACGACCTTGGTGTCGCCGGTGACGATGTCCACACCCGCGTCCTGCGCGGTACGGGCCATCGAGGCCACCACGCGTTCGAGCGTGGCCATGGGCAGGCCTTCCTCGAGAATGAAGGCGGCGGAGAGCGCGAGCGGACGCGCGCCGCACATGGCGAGGTCGTTCACCGTGCCGGCGACCGCGAGGGTGCCGATGTCGCCGCCGGGGAAGAAGAGCGGATGCACCACATAGGAATCGGTGGTGAAGGCCAGGCGGCGCTGCTTCACCGCGAGCACGGCGCCATCGTGTCGCGTCGGCAGAGGTTGGTTGCCGAACGCCGGTAGCACCACCGCTTGGAGCAGCCGGTGCATCATGCGGCCGCCCCCGCCGTGGGCCAGGGTGACATGGTCGTGGTTGGCAAACGGCACGGGGCAGCCGGCGGCGAAGTTCGGGGTGTCCGCCATGCTCAGCCCTCCTTCGTCGTGGCGCGCCGACGGTAGGCGTAGTACGCCGCGCACGCGCCCTCGCTCGAAACCATGGTGGCGCCCAGCGGCCGCTCGGGCGTGCAGCGGCTGGCGAAAGCCGGGCACTCGTGGGGCTTTTTCACCCCGCGCAGCACCTGGCCGCTGATGCACTGGGAATCCTCCTCGGCACGGTACGCCGCCACGCCGAATCTGGCCTCGGCGTCGAAAGCGGCGAATTCCTCGGCGAGGCCGAAGCCGCTCTTCGGGATCTCGCCGACGCCGCGCCATTTGCGTGGCACCACGCGGAAGACCCTGGCCAGGAGATCCTTGGCCGGACGGTTGCCGGCGCGCTGGACCGAGCGCGCGTACTGGTTTTCGACCTCGGCGCGGCCCGCTTCGAGCTGGCGCACGGCCATGAGGATGCCCTGCAGAATGTCGAGGGGCTCGAATCCCGTGACCACGATGGGTACGCGGTACTTCCTGGCCAGAGGCACGTATTCCTCGAACCCCATCACGGTGCACACATGGCCGGCGGCGAGGAAAGCCTGCGTGCGATTGTCGGGGGCGGTCAGAAGCGCTTCGAGAGCGGGCGGCACGAGGACGTGCGAAACCAGCACCGAGAAATTGTCGATCTTCTGCGCGCGCGCCTGGAATACCGCCATGGCATTGGCCGGCGCCGTGGTCTCGAAACCAACGGCGAAGAACACGACCTGGCGCCGCGGGTTGTCGCGCGCCAGACGCAGGGCATCAAGGGGCGAATACACGACGCGTACGTCGCCACCCTTGGCCTTGATCGAGAACAGGTCGCCGGCCGTGCCCGGCACGCGCAGCATGTCGCCGAACGAGCAGAAGATGACCTCGGGTCGGGCCGCGATGAACAGGGCCTTGTCGACGAGTTCGATCGGCGTCACGCACACCGGGCAGCCGGGCCCGTGCAGCAGGGTGATCCCGGCGGGCAACATCTCGTCGAGGCCGTAGCGGACGATGCTGTGGGTCTGGCCGCCGCAGACCTCCATGATGGCCCATGGTTGCGTGGTGGCACCGGCGATGAGGCGAGCGCAGGCCTCCGCCTTGCCGCGGTCGCGGTACTCGTCGAGGTACTTCACTTGGGCGGCTCCAACTCGCCCAGCCTGTCGATTTCGCGGAAGTACTCCAGCGTCTGCGCGGCCTCCTCCGCGTCGACCACGCCGATGGCGAAGCCCGCGTGCACGAGCACGTAGTCGCCGATTTTGGCCTCGGGCACGAAGGCGAGGCTCGCCTCCTTGGTGGTGCCCCCGAAGCTTATCATCCCGGTGCGCGCGGCGTCTTCGCCGCTAGTGCTGAGGATCTCTCCCGGTACCGCCAGGCACATTGTCTGCTGGGTCCCTCCGTTGGTGAGCCGCCATGACCTGGCCCAGGGCAATGCCGCCGTCGTTGGGCGGCACGCGCTGGTGCCAGTAGGGACGATGACCCGCGACGCGCAGGCGCGCAACCATTCGTTCGCTCAAGTAGCGGTTCTGGAAACAGCCGCCCGACAGCACGATGTTCGCTTCGCCGACGCGCGCCGCCACGTCCACCGCCATGGCGACCAGCATGTTGTGGAAGCGGGCGGGCAGGGCCGGGTTGGAAGGCTCGGGCAGGACGGCGCGCACCGCGGGCTCCCAGTCGAGCACGAAGCGTCCGTCTTCCTCGCGTATGGCGTAGGGCAGGGGGGCCTCATCCGCGACGTTGCCGACGGCGTACTCGAGCTCCATGGCGGCCTGGCCCTCGAAGCTCACCACCTGGCGGACGCCGAGAAGGGAGGCGAAGGCGTCGAAAAGGCGTCCCACGCTGGTCGTGACCGGCGAATTCAGCCAGCGTTCCAGCATGGTGCGCAAGGTGGCCAGTTCGGCCGGCGAGAAGGCGCGCACCGGGTGTGCGTCGATGACGATGGCCTGGTCGCCGAAGATCTCGTAGAGGACGGCCAGGGCCACGCGGCGGGGCTCGCGCACGGCCCTCTCGTTGCCGGGCAGAAGGAAGCGTCGCAAGTGGGCGACGCGCTCGCAGCCGTCGCGGGTGACGCGCAGGAACTCGCCGCCCCACATCGTGCCGTCCTCGCCCAGACCGCTGCCGTCCCATGCGATGCCGAGCACGGGCGGTTGCAGCTGGTTCTCGGCCATGCACGCGAGAATATGGGCGAGATGGTGTTGCACGGCGATGACCGGCGCGTCCAGCGAGTGCGCGTGCTGGGTCGAAAGGTAGTCGGGGTGCAGGTCGCAGGCCACCGCCGCCGGCTTGAACTCGTAGAGATCCTCGAAGGCGCGGATGGTGGCGCGGAAGGCGTGGTGCGCGCCTTCGGTTTCCAGGTCGCCGATGTGCTGGCTCAAGAAGACGTCCGAGCCGACGGCGATGGCGATGGTGTTCTTCTGGTGCGCGCCCACGGCCAGGACGGGCGGCAGCTCGGGCTCGACGTGCACGGGCAGAGGCGCGAAGCCGCGCGCCCGGCGCAGGACCAGCTCGCGACCGCACATCTCGCGCACGATGGCGTCGTCCACATGGCGCAAGATAGGCCGGTCGTGCACCAGAAAGAGATCCGCGATGCCGGCCAGGCGCTTGAGCGCCTCTTGCTCGTCCGTGCAGATGGGCTCTTCCGAGAGGTTGCCGCTGGTCGCGACCACCGGGAAGCCGAGCTCGTGCATCAGGAGGTGATGCAAGGGATTGCCCGGCAGCATGACGCCGAGGTTGGGGTTGCCGGGGGCTACCGAGGGCGCGATCTCCTTGACCTCCGGCCGACGCCGCAGAAGCACGATCGGGGATTCGGGCGAGCGCAGCAGCCGCCGCTCGACGTCCGAGGCGAAGCAGTGGTGCAGCGTCTTGACGAACGACGGCGCCAGGAGCGCGAAGGGCTTCTCTTCCCGTCGCTTGCGCGCGCGCAGCGCGCGCACGGCTTCGTCGTTGCGCGCGTCGACCATCAGATGGAAGCCGCCCAGACCCTTGACGGCGACGATCTTCCCCTCGCGGATGGCCGCGGCCGCGGCCAGCAGCGCCTGGTCGCGCGTGGCGATCTCGGCGCCGTTCGCGCGCCACAGCGCCAGCTGCGGACCGCAGTCCGGACAGGCGTTCGGCTGGGCGTGGAAGCGGCGATTCCCGGGATCGTTGTATTCGCGTTCGCATTCCCGGCACATGGTGAACTTGCGCATGGTGGTGGCGGCGCGGTCGTAGGGCAGGGAGGCGATGATGGAGAAGCGCGGCCCGCAGGCCGTGCAGTTGGTGAAGGGGTAGCGGAAGCGGCGCGTGCCGCGGTCGAAGATGTCGGCCAGACAACCCTTGCAGGTCGCCAGGTCGGGCATGACCAGCGTCCGTTTCTCGCCGTCGGTGCTCTTGCGGATCTCGAAGGTGGCGAAACCAACCGGGTCGAGGAGGGTCGTTTCGAGGCTCTGCACGATGGTGATCGCGGGTTTTTCGTTCTCCAGCCGTCGCAAGAAGTCGCGCAGCACGGGCTCGGGCCCTTCTGCCTCGACGACCACGCCGGCCGCCGAGTTGTTCACCCAGCCGCCGAGGCCGAGCTCTTGCGCCAGCTTGAAAACGAACGGGCGGAAGCCCACGCCCTGGACCGCGCCGTGGATCACGACGCGCAGGCGTGCTGCGTTGGGGAGGAGGTCATCGTGGGACACGCGGGGAATCTACCTCAAGTCCGGGGCCGTGCGCCTGCCTGTTGGTTTGGCAAGGAGGCGGTAGCAAGGTCCAAGGAGAGCCGAAGAGAACACGGAGGACGCGAAGCAGCCGGTCCGTCGCAACCAAACCGCGCCAACGACCGGGCGCGGCGCAGAGAGAGCAGAGGTTGCGCGGAGGTCAGACGGACCGGTACTGACCTGCTCTTTCGGGTGCTCTCTCCACCCGGCAAGGTTTCTGTCCCAGGGCAACAAAGGGCGACAATTCGTTACGTATTTCACGAGCGAAGTGCTTGTGGCTTGTGCTAGATAGTCAAGCGCGTAACGGTTGCACTATGCTATCTCGGGTTCGACAAAGACCAGAACAGCAGGCCGACTCTTCGAGAGTCAGAGGCAGGAAGAGGCCATGACAGACAACGCAAGTGTCAGCAGGCAGGTTTGCGGGAATTTCGGCAACGACAAAGGCCGGCTCATGGATATCCTCATCGGTGTCCAAGCGCAGGCCGGGTGTATCGCTCCCGAGGCTCTCGACGAAATCGCCAAGTCGCTCTCGATGAATCGGGTGGAGGTGGAGAGCGCGGCGACGTTCTACGCGTTCTTCTCCGACAAGATGCGTGGCCGTTTCGTCATCCGTCTGTGCAACGATGTCATCGACCAGCTCCAGGGCGCGGACCGCGTCGCCGCGGCCTTCCGCGCCGAGCTGGGCATCGAATTCGGGCAGACGACGGCGGATGGCTTGTTCTCGCTCGCGTACACCCCCTGCATCGGCATGTCGGACCAGGCGCCGGCCGTGCTCATCAACGACAGGGTGGTGACCAAGGTCTCGACCGACATGGTGCGAGAGATCGTGCAGACCTTGCGCACCGGCAAGAGCCTGGAGCATCTCAAGCTGACGCTGGGGGACGGCAACAACAGTCATCCCTTGGTGCGCGCCATGGTAAACAACAACCTGCGCGAGCGCGGCGCGGTGGTGTTCGCGCCCTACACGCCGGGCGTGGCGCTGCAGCGGGCGCTCTCGGAACAGCCGGTCGAGATCATCAAGATCATCAAGGCCTCGCGCCTGCGCGGCCGCGGCGGCGCGGGCTTTCCGACCGGCATGAAATGGGAGTTCACGCGCGCCGCTCCCGGCGAGCGCAAGTTCGTGGTGTGCAACGCCGACGAGGGCGAGCCCGGAACCTTCAAGGATCGCGTGATCTTGACCGAGGCGCCGGGGCTCGTTTTCGAGGGCATGACCATCGCCGGCTATGCCGTCGGCGCCAGCGAGGGCATCGTCTACCTGCGCGGCGAATACGCGTACCTCTTGGCGTATCTGGAGGATGTGCTGGCCAAGCGGCGCGCCGCCGGCCTGCTCGGCCGCGACATTCTGGGCAAGGCGGGGTTCAAGTTCGACATTCGCATCCAGCTGGGTGCGGGCGCCTACGTGTGCGGCGAGGAGACGGCGCTCCTCTCCTCCTGCGAGGGCAAGGCCGGCAACCCCAAGACACGACCGCCTTTCCCGGCGCAGAAGGGCTACCTCGACATGCCCACCGTCATCAACAACGTCGAGACCCACTGCGCGGCGGCGCGCATCGTCGAGAACGGACCGAGCTGGTTCGCCTCGATGGGCACCAAGGCCAGCTCTGGCACCAAGGTGTTCAGCGTGTCTGGCGACTGCGCCCAGCCGGGCGTCTACGAGATCCCCTTCGGCATCACCGTGCAGGAGCTGCTGGCGCGCGTGGGGGCCACCGACACCATCGCGGTGCAGGTGGGCGGGGCCTCGGGCCGCATGATCGGGCCCTCCGAGTTCGGCCGCCAGTTCTGCTTCGATCAACTCGCCACCGGTGGCTCGGTCATGGTGTTCGGCAAGGGCCGCGACCCTCTCGCCATTGCGCACGGCTTCATGGACTTCTTCGTCGAGGAGAGCTGCGGCTACTGCACGCCCTGTCGAGTGGGTACGCGCCTCCTGCGGGAACGCCTCGGTCGCTTCCTGGAGGGCCGAGCCGAGGCGGCGGACCTCGATTACTTGGAGAAGACAAGCAAAGTCGTGAAGAACGCGAGTCGTTGCGGCCTCGGGCAGACCGCGCCCAATCCCATTCTGAGTACGCTGCAGAGCTTCCGCTCGGAGTACGAGCGGTGCATCAAGAAGAACGGCACGGTTTTCTTGCCGTCGTTCGACCCCGGCAAGGCGGTGGCCGTGGCGGCCGGTATCGCTGGTCGCGCATCGGAGCATTTCGGAACCAAGAAAGGCGGGGTGAAAGCATGAGCGCCCAAGACGCTGCGAAGTTGAGCTTCACGATCGACGGCAAGGAAGTGAAGGCCGAACCGGGCCAGACCATCCTGCAGGCCGCGGCCCTGGCCGGCATCTACATCCCGCACCTGTGCGCCATGAAGGGGTTGTCCCCGTGGGGTAGCTGCCGCGTGTGCACCGTGCTGGTCAACGGCAAGCCGCAGGCGGCCTGCACCATGCCGGTCGCCGAAGGCATGATCGTCGAGAACGACACGGCGGAGCTGAAGGATCTGCGCAGCAGCATCGTCGAGATGCTCTTCGTCGAGGGCAATCACTTCTGCATGTTCTGCGAGAAGAGCGGCAACTGCGAGTTGCAGGCCATGGGCTACCGCCTGGGCATGCTGCAACCGCGTCACGACTACATGTTTCCCACCCGCCAGGTCGACGCCAGCCATCCCGACGTGATGCTGGACCACAACCGCTGCATCTTGTGCGCGCGCTGCATCCGAGCCTCGAAGGAGCTGGACGGCAAGAATGTCTTCCAGTTCATCCACCGGGGCGCCCACAAGCGCATCGGCGTCGACGCCGCCGGAGGAGCCGGGGGCACCAACCTGGCCGTGACCGACAAGGCCGCCGAGGCCTGCCCCGTCGGCTGCATCGTCAAGAAACGCGTCGGTTTCGCCGTGCCGATCGGCCAGCGCCTCTACGACACGAAACCCATCGGCAGTCACATCGAAGCTGGCCGGGCGGCCAAGGAGTAGGGCAGCACCATGGCAAACAAACCCAAAGTGGCAACCTGTTCCCTGGCCGGATGCTTTGGCTGTCACATGTCGTTGCTCGACATCGACGATCGCATCCTGAAGCTGGTCGAGCTGGTCGAGTTCGATCGCTCGCCCATCAACGACATCAAGAGAATAGAGGGGCGATGCGCCATCGGCATCATCGAGGGCGGCTGCTGCACCGAGGACAACGTGCACGTGCTCGAGCATTTCCGCGAGCATTGCGACGTGCTCGTCTCGACCGGCGACTGCGCCACCATGGGTGGCATCCCGGCCCTGCGCAACACCATTCCCTTGCGGGAATGTCTCGAGGAGGCCTACCTCAAGGGCCCCAGCGTCTACAACCCGAGCGGCCGGCTGCCGGGCGATCCCGAGATCCCACTCATGCTCGACAAGGTCTACCCCTGTCACGAGGTCGTCAAGATCGACTACCACCTGCCGGGGTGCCCGCCGTCCGCGGACGCCATCTGGGAAACCCTGGTGGCTCTGCTTTCCGGAAAGCCGCTGTCCTTGCCCTACGGCCTCATCAAGTACGACTGATTCACCGGAGATGGAAAAAGGAATTCCCATGAGCGTTGCCAAGCGAATCGTCATCGAGCCCGTGACCCGCGTCGAGGGACACGGCAAGGTCACCATCCTGCTCGACGAGAACGGGAAGGTCGTCCAGGCCCGGTTGCACATCGTCGAGTTCCGTGGTTTCGAGCGCTTCATCCAGGGGCGCCCCTTCTGGGAGGTCCCCGTTCTGGTACAGCGCCTGTGTGGCATCTGTCCGGTCAGCCACCACCTGGCGGCGGCCAAGGCCATGGACCGCGTCGTGGGCGGCGAGAAGCTGACGCCGACGGCCGAGAAGATGCGGCGGCTCATGCACTACGGGCAGATCTATCAATCGCACGCCTTGCACTTTTTCCACCTCTCGTCGCCCGACCTGCTCTTCGGATTCGACGCGGACGTTGGAATACGGAATGTTATCGGCGTGGCCGGCAAGTACCCGGATCTCGCGGTGCAGGCGGTGATGATGCGCAAGTACGGCCAGGAGATCATCAAGGCCACGGCGGGCAAGAAGATCCACGGCACTGGCGCCATCCCCGGCGGCATCAACAAGAACCTGTCGCTCGCCGAGCGCGACGGTCTTCTCAAAGAGGTCGAGCAGCAGATCGCTTGGTCCAAGGGCGCGGTGAAGATCGCAAAGGACTACACCGTCGAGAACCTCACCAAGCTCGCCCCCTTCGGCTCCTTCGACTCGAATCACCTGTCGCTGGTGCGCAGCGATGGCGCCATGGACCTGTACGACGGCAACCTGCGGGCCATCGATGCGCAAGGCAAGGTGATTCTCGATCAGGTCGACTGCCAGAAGTACCTCGATTTCATCGCCGAGGAGGTGCGGGACTGGTCGTACATGAAGTTCCCCTTCATCCGCTCGCTCGGGCCGGACAAGGGCTGGTACCGGGTCGGCCCGCTGGCGCGGCTCAACACCGCGACCTTCATCGACACGCCGCTGGCCGAGGCCGCTCGCAAGGAGTTCGTGGCGGTCACCTCGGGCAAGCCCAACAACGTCACCATGGCCTATCACTGGGCGCGCATGATCGAGCTGCTCCACGCCATGGAGAAGATGCAGGCCCTCCTCAATGACAAGGATTTGCAAGGCAAGGATCTGGTGGTCAAAGGTCAGCGGCGCGAGGTCGGCATCGGCCTCCTCGAGGCACCGCGCGGCACCCTGTTCCACCATTACGTCGTGGACAAGAACGACATGATCGTCGCGGCGAACCTCATCGTCTCCACGACCAACAACAACGAGCCCATGAATCGGGCCGTGGCCAAGGTGGCTCGGGATCACTTGCAGGGCGTGGAGATCACCGAGGCTCTGCTCAACCACGTCGAGGTGGCCATTCGCGCCTACGACCCGTGCCTGTCGTGCGCGACCCACGCGCTGGGCCAGATGCCGCTCATGTTGGCCGTGGTCGATCACCGCGGCCAGGTCCTGGACGAGAAGAGCAGGGGATGAGGCAGGCGGACGACAAGGTTCTGCTCTACGGCTTCGGCAATCCTGCCCGCGGCGACGACGGGCTTGGTCCGGCGCTGGTCGAGGCCATCGCGGCGCTGGCCCTGCCCGGCGTGCGTGTGGACGCCAACTACCAGTTGACAGTCGAGGACGCGGCCGAGATGGGGCATTACCAGGCCGTTGTGTTCGTCGACGCCGCGACGGATGGTCCGTCGCCTTTCTGGTTCTCGCGCATCGACGACTCGGGTGTCGGGCGGCTGGGGTTTTCCAGTCACAGCGTCACGCCCGCGGAGGTCGTGGCCCTGGCCCGGGATCTCTTCGGCACCAAGGTGGCGGCCTATGCCCTCGGCATTCGCGGCCATGCCTTCGGTGAGTTCGACGAAGGTTTGTCCGTGCCAGCTCGCGACAATCTGGACCAGGCTGTCGCCTTCGCGCGCAAGGCCTTGGCCGAGCGCCGGTTCGAAGAATACGTGCAGGAATTCGGATACCCCGCCGCCGGACTCGGCGGTTCAACTTGGAAGGCATGACCATGAGAGACGGAAAACCCCTCATCCTGTGTGTCGACGACGATGCGGATCTGCTTGACCTGCTGCGCATGCAACTCGAGAAGGGCGGTTATGCGGTCGATACCGCGTTCACCGCCGAGGAAGGTCTGGTCAAGTTCAAGCAGGACACCCCGGATCTCATCATCGTGGACCTGATGATGGAGGAGATCGACGCGGGCACCAACCTGGTCAAGGAGCTGAAGCTGGCCGGCAACAACGCCCCCATCTTCTTGCTCAGCTCCATGGGCGACCAGCTCGACGTTTCGACCGGCTACCGGCAGTTGGGGCTCGATGGCGTTTTCCAGAAGCCGGTCAACGCCGAGACGCTCCTGCGCACCGTCAGAGCCAAGCTCGGCAAGTAGCGCCTTCGTTGCTATCGTTGCAGTCGGGCTTGGCAATGGCGGAAAACCGGAGTGGCAAAGACTTCATTCTGACGCACAGTCATATGCTGGGCGAGAGGCTCCACCTCTTCGCGCGCCTGCGTTTCCTGGCGGCGGCCGGCATCTTGGTCGGCGGACCGTTCGCGACCTATGTCGTCGGGATTCCCGGCCTCGACCTCAAGGCGCTCGCGGCGGCGGCGGTCTTCCTGGCGGCCTGCAACGTCGGGATAGTCCTTGCCGTTCGGGCGTTGCGCGTCCACCAGGACACGAAAGAGAACCAGCGCCGTCTGGCTTTCATCGCCTATCTCTCGATCCTGCTCGACTACCTCGTGCTGACCGTCGCCATCCGGCTGATCGGTGGCACGGGTTCGCCTTTCCTGGCCTTCTACCTGCTGCACGCAATCCTGGCGGCCATCCTCCTGTCGCGCCGGGCGGCGTACGCTTTCGCGGCAGTGGGGTATCTCTGTTTGGCGGCGCTCGTGCTGGGCGAGTGGACGGGGGTCATCCCGAGAAACAGAGGTCTGGGGATCCGCCTCGATTTCCAGTTGGTCGTGACCGTGCTCTTCGTGTACGGGCTGCTCACCTTGGTCACCACCGTGCTCACCGCGGGCATCGTGAGACTACTGCGCGAGAACGAGCAGAGCTTGCGCGAGGCGGGCGAGCGCCTGGAGAGGCTGGCGGCCATGCGCCGCTCCTTCCTCCACGTGGTTCTGCACAACGTGCGCAGCCCGACGGGCACCGTGGTCGCGATGCTGGAAGGCCTGTCGGGTGGCCTCGACGGGGAGCTCAACCCGGGGCAGAAGCATCGGGTCGACCGGGCCACGGCGCGGCTGCGCGGCCTCCTCGACCTGCTGCGCGGCTTGCGGGTGCTGGCCGACCTCGAAACCGAACGACTCGATGGTCAGATGGTCGCCATGGATCTGCGTGGCACTATCGCCGCCGCGGTCGAGGATCACCAGGACGCCGCCGAGCAGAAGGGGCAGAGCTTGCGGGCGGAGCTGCCGGCAACGCTGCCCGCGGTCCGCGGTATCGAGCGGCTCCTTCGCGAGGCGCTGGCCAACTACCTGACGAACGCCATCAAGTACACGGGCGCGGGAGGGACCATCACGGTGCGCGCGACCGACGGGGGAGCCTATGTGCGCATCGAGGTCAGGGACAACGGCCCCGGAATCCCGATGGCGGAACAAGGGCGCCTATTCGGCGAATTCGTGCGCGTGGGCAAGCGGGGCGGGCGCCAGGACGAACCCTCGGGATGGGGGCTGGGCCTGTCTATCGTTCGCCGCATCGCCGAGGCGCACCAAGGCCGGGCCGGGGTCGAGAGCCAGCCGGGGCAGGGCAGCAGCTTCTTCATCGAGCTACCGGCTTCCTCGTCGCCGTAGGAACGGGCCGGAGCGTGCGGTTTTGCGGTCGCGGTAGGGGCCTGTTACGGTAGGCCGAAAGGCGGGCCAACCAACAACAGTGGAGGGATTCGACATGCAGGCACGGCACTACGTTCTCGTGGGACTCGTGGCGCTGGGTTTTGGCCCCGCGTGCGGCGGCGACAAGTCGATTCCTCTGGCGGACCTTCCCCCCAAGCTGGCCGAGGCGCTGTGCACCGCCTACCAGAGCTGCTACGGCCCGGTCTTCGAGCTGTTCTTGAACGGAACGGATTGCGTCTTCATCACGGAACAGCGCATTCGCAACGGCACCTTCCCGATGCTGCAAAACCAGATCGACCAAGGCAAGCTCGTCTACAACGGCGCGAAAGCGCAGGCCTGCCTCGACAGTATCGCCGCGCGCACTTGCGCGCAGATGCTCGACCGCGATTCGCCCGAGTGCGAGGCGGCTCTTGACGGCACGGTGGAGATGGGCGGTGCGTGTGTCCTGGACGAGGACTGCAAGGGCAAGGCCCTGTGCAAGTCGTCGAGTGGAACTTGCCCCGGCCAGTGCGTGCCCTTGCTGGTGGCCGGGCAGGCGTGCGGCGAGGACGGCGACTGCCAGGACGGCCTGCAATGCTCGGGGGAGACACGGCTGTGCGTGCAGCCGGCCGCCGTCGGGCAGGCGTGCGACTACGGCGCGCCGCCGTGTGGGCCGGGGCTTCTGTGCTTGGGCAAAGACGACGACGCCCGGACCTCGGGGACCTGCATGACCCCGGCCTCGGCTCTGGTGGGCGTGCAGGGCGGCCCTTGCGATCCCACGGTCGGGCAACTCTGCCAGTCGGGGCTTTCGTGCGTGGCCGAGAGCATCTCGCTCGTCCCCCTGGAGATCGTCTGGCGGTGCGTGGCGGCCGGCAGCTACGATGCGGGCGCCTCCTGCAAGCCCGGCTTCCCGGAGGCATGCGTCCCCGGGTATTTCTGCAAGACGGGGACCGGCCTCGAAGCGCTGGCCGGGGGAACCTGCGCCGTCATTCCGGGAACGGGCGAGGCCTGCGGCACCGGCCTTTCGCAGTGTCAACCGGGCGACGTCTGCGTGTCGGGGATCTGTCAGCAGCTCGCGGCCAACGGTGTCGGCTGCACCGTCGATGCCATGTGCCTGAGCGCGTACTGCGGCCCCAGCGGCGGGTGCGAGGCGCGGCTGCCTTGCCGGTAGCTTGACGCTCAGCCTTCGCCCACGGCCCTCCGGTGCAACGCCATGTGGCCCCGTTGGATCCCTTCACCGGCGAGCGCCCGCAGCGCGGCCAGGTTCTGCGCCAGGCCGACGCTGGCGACGATCTCGGCCAACTCGCGCGCGCGGCCGACCCCGAGGACGCGCAACGCGAGTCGCGCGCCGGGATGGACCGCCAAGGTGCCGCCGACGGTGCCCAAGGCCATGGGCATCTCCAGTCGCCCGGCCAGCGCATCGCCCTCGACGCGCCAGGTGGCGAGAGGCCGGTAGCGGCCGTCGCGGGCGGCGTAGGCGTGGGCGCCGGCCTCGATGCCGCGCCAGTCGTTGCCGGTGG
The DNA here is from genome assembly GCA_016935975.1 of Deltaproteobacteria bacterium. GTDB lineage: Bacteria > Myxococcota_A > Polyangia > Fen-1088 > Fen-1088 > Fen-1118. The sequence continues at coordinate 18,010 of JAFGPX010000038.1, read as the reverse complement.
CGATGACCACGGGATCGACGCCGTTCATGATGCCCTTGTTGTGCGTGGCAGCGCGGTAGGGGTCGTCCTCGGCGAAACGCGAGGCCCCGGCGATGGCCTTGGCCAGAACCTCGCCGGCAACGGCCGTCTTGTCGCCCGCCAGCGCCGCAAAGGGTACTCGCGTCGTGGCGCGGACCAGGCGGCGGTCGGCGAGGTTGCTCAGGATGCGCAGCCCGATCCGGCCGCGAGCCAGCTCGGCCAGGCGGGGCGCCAGGGCCTCGGCCACGGTGTTGACCATGTTGGCGCCCATGGCGTCCCGGCAGTCGATGTGGAGGTGCACGACGAGGCGGCGGTCGGGCAGCGTGCGGATCTCCAGATCCCGGCAGCCACCGCCGAAGGCCAACAACTGCGGCAGCGTGGCATCGGCCTTGGCCACGATCTCCGCGCGGGCAGCCTGGAGCGCCGCCGTGGCGGCGGCCGTGTTCTCGACGTCGCGCAGCTCGATCTGCGCGATCATGATCGACTCGTCGGCCTGCGCCGCGAAGCCGCCGCCGGCGCGCGCCATGCGGGCCGCGTTCGAGGCCGCGGCGACGACCGAGGGCTCCTCGACGGCCATCGGTATCAGACGATCCACCCCGTTGATGCGGAAGTTGAGGCCCAGACCGAGCGGCAAGGCGTACACGCCGACGACGTTCTCCACGATGTGGTCGGCGTCCGCCGCCGAGATGCCGCCGGACGCGAGGAGGGCCAGCTCGTCGGGCGAGAGCCCCACTTGGCGGGCCAGCTCGGTTTGGCGTTCGTCGAGGCGGATACGATAGAAACCCGGCAGTCGCGAGCTGGGGCGGGTGTCAGACATGGAACAATCCGGAGATCTCCGCCGGGAGATCATCGGGCAGCCGGCGGCGTACGCCCGTGCGGTCGAGATCGAGCGGCAACGGCACGAGCGGCTTCGGCAAGGCGCGCGCGAAGAGGCGAGCGGCTTCGGGCGTGGCGAACATGGCGATGCCGATGTCGCCGCCGCCGGCACCCGAGGGCTTGGCGATGCCGCCCAGCTCCTTGGCCAGATCGTTGGCGCGGGCGAAGATGGGGGTCACGATGGGCACGCCCGCCGCTTCGCCGAGCACGGCCAGACGCTTGCCATAGCGGCCCGCCGCGGCCACGACGCCGGTGGCGCTGCCGGCGTGCAGCTCGGCCAAGAAGCGGATGGCGATCTCGCGCAGGCTGCCGATGATCTCGCGGTAGGCGACAGCATCGGCCTTGGCGTACTTCTGCACCCCATCGATCTGATCCGGGGTCGACGCCGGCTCGCCCGTCCAGAAGACGACCAGACGGAGTCCGGAAGGCGGCACGAGCGTTTCCACCGAGGGAAAGCCGGTCTTCTGGCGCTGGAACTTGATGAGGCCGCCGTGCATGGCGGCGGCGACGTCCGCGCCCGAGCCGACTCCGCCTTGCGCGGCCCGATGCGCGGCGAGCGCCGTGGCGTAGACTCGTTCGCGCTGCCGCTCGATGGAAACGCCGGCCGCCTCGAAGAACGCGCCGACCGCGGCAACGGCGGTTGCCGCGCTGGAGCCTAGGCCGATCTTGCGTTCGTCCTGGTGGAAATCCTCCGTGTTCACCAGCACGGAGCCGGGCGGCAGCGCGGACGCCACCTCGCCAAGCTCGCGTCTGGCGCGATCGACCGCCTCGGCGACCAACTTGGACATGGCGCCCATGCCGGGCATGTACTGCGCCGAGGCGTGACGGGTGACCGCGGCCAGCACCGCGGCGCCTTCCTCCAGCACGGCATACTCGCCAACGAGGAAGACCTTGCCCGGAGCCGTGACGACCGGGGTGCCGACCAAGGTGCTGCGTTCGCTGCCCATCTAGTCTTCGCTCATGATTTGGGCGCCCGGACCTGGCGCCACCGTCAAGACTCTCACGACTCCGGGGGTTGCAGCCAGCGCGGCGGCCACCTTGGCTGCATCCGCAGAAACGCACAGAGCCTTGACATGTGGGCCTGCGTCGATGGTGAAGTAGGCGGAAGTCCCACCGGCCCGCAGCTCCTTCAAGGTCGCGATCGCGGCCAGGGTCGCGGGATTCCAGTACAGGATGGAAGGCTCGGCGGCCAGGGCGGCGGCGTGCATGCGCGTGGCGCTGCGTTCGGCAACGCTGCCCAGGCGCGCCAGGTCGCGCGCGAGGATGGCGGCCTTCGCCTCCGCCACGTCGCCGGGGACCGTGGACAGCCAGGCGGCGTAGTAGGGCGAGGTTCGCTCCGTCAGCGCCATGGCGGCGGTCGAGCCGACGGTCTTCTCGCCCGCGGCGGTCATGGCAACGCACAACCTGACGTCCCAGGCGTTTTCGTCGGCAATCGAGTGGGCGTAGGCGTCGCTGCCGTCTTTGCGCGTGCCCGCGGCCATTTCGGCGAAACCGCCGACGATCGAGCGCGCGGCCGAGCCCGAGCCGCGGCGGGCAAGCGCCGATAGCTCGGCCGGCGAAAGGCGCAGCCCGGCGGCGCGCGAGGCGGCCAGGGCCAGGGCTGCGAAACCCGAGGCGGACGAGGCCAGCCCGGCGGCGGTCGGCACGGTGTTGACGGTGGCAACCTCGGCCGGCAGGTCGATCTTGGCCAAGGCGCGCACCAGATCGAGGAAGCGCCGCACGCGATTTGCGAAAAGGGGCCAGGCGGGCTCGCCGCCGAAGAGCACGCGGTCGCGGCCGTCCGAACCGCCCGCGTCGTGGGCGAAGCGCACGGAAGTCTCGCTGCCGAGCCCGGCCAGGGTGAGCGACAGGCTGCCGGTCGCGGGCAGGTTGAGCGCGGTATCGCGCTTGCCCCAGTATTTCACCAGAGCGATGTTGGTGCCCGCGACGGCCTTTGCTCTTTTCGATTCAGGCATGGCCGATGGTGGTGATGAAACCGTAGCTCCCCTTGGCGCGCCAGCGACGCAGGACCTCCTCGCCGTGCTCGCCCGCGATGGCGATGACCGCGCCGCCGCCGCCCGCGCCGGTCAGCTTGGCGCCCATGGCTCCGGCCTCGCGCGCCGTGTGCGCCATGTCGTCGAGCTCGCGGCAAGAGACGCCCACGCCGGCCAGCAGGCCATGCGCCATGTCGAACAGGCGCGCCAGGGCCAAGATGTCGCCCGCGGCCAGCGCGCTCATGCCGGCCAGCGCGAGGTCGCCCATGGCGTCGATCAGCTTGCGCGCGACGGGCGTGCCTTCGCACAGGGCTTGCACGCGCGCGACGAGGGCGCCGGTGTCGTGCCCCTTGCCGCTGATGCCGACGCACAGCTCGAAGGGCGAAGCCACGGGCAGATCCCGCCAGCCGCCGGCCTTGTCGAAGCGGCCCGCGCACCCGCGGCTGGCTGCTGCGGCGTCGATGCCCGAGGGAGCGCGGTGGAAGACCGACTCGGCCGCGGCTACGGCAGCCTGCACCTCGGATTCGCCTGCGCCCGTGCGCGCGGCGACGGCCCGGGCGATGGCCACGGCCATGGCGGCCGAGCTGCCCAGGCCGGCGCGGGCCGGCACCTCGGCCTCCAGCCAGAAATCGAGGCTGGCCGGTTCCACGTGCAGGCGTTCGAGGAGCCGTGCGACCGCCTGGCCGGGGAGCGATTCGTCGCCGACCTGCGCCTCGAGTTGCCAGGCGGGCGCCGAGAGCGTGCCGGCACCGGGACTTGCGTGCGCGCGCACCGTGGCGGCCAGACCCGCGGCCAGCGCGGGCAGGCCGAAGACGACCGCGTGCTCGCCGAGCAGGATGACCTTGCCGTGCCCGATCCCCGTCGTGGTGTCACTCGCCGCGATCATTTCGGTATCTGCGCGAGCCAGTCGAGCAGCTCGCCGGTGACCACCTTCGCCGCTTTGGGCAGGTCCATGGCGCGCGCCACCCCGGACAGCATGCACGCCGTGCGCAAGCCGTCGATGACTCCGGCGAGATACTGCGTGGCTCCCTTGGCGCCGCCGCGCTTCGTGGCCACGAGCACGGGCTGAGCCAGGCCCACGACGCGTGCGCCCAGGGCCAGGGCGCGCGCCACGTCCAGGCCCGTCCGGATGCCGCCCGAAGCGATGATCTGCGCTCGCGCGCCCATCGCGTCCAGCCAAGCCACCGAGGCCGCGGTGGGAATGCCCCATTCGCGAAAGAGTTGCCCGCGTGCCGCCTGCTGCCCCTGGGCGCGCTCGGCTTCGATGGCGATCCACGAGGTGCCCCCCGCCCCGGACACGTCGATGGCGGCCACGCCCGCGGTGTCGAGGGCGCGCGCCACGGCCGGGGAGATGCCGCAGCCCGTCTCTTTGACCACGACGGGGCGGCCGAGCTCCCTGACCACGCGGCGAATGACCGCCAGGCCGTCGCGGAAGTCGTCGTCGCCGCCCGGCTGGGCCAGCTCCTGGCCGGCATTGAGATGGATGGCGAGCGCGTCGGCCCCCACGCGGTCCAGGGCCCGCGCGATGACCGCGGTCTTCATGGCGCCCAACTGAACCAAGCCGAGGTTGCCGAGCAGCAGGATATCGGGCGCCACGTCCCGAACCTGGTAGGTCGAGGCCAGCGCCGGCTGGTCGAGCATGGGGCGCTGGCTGCCGAGCCCGAACGCGATGCCGAGCGTCTGCGCGGCCTCGGCGAGGGCGCGGTTGATGGCGTGGCCCGCGCGCGTGCCGCCGGTCATGCCGGTGATTACGAGCGGTGCGGCCAACTCGTGGCCGAGCAGCTTGGTGCGCAGATCGACGTCCGCGAACGCGAGTTCCGGCAAGGCGGAGTGCACCAGATGCACGTCGTCGAGCAGGGTCGAACGCTGGAAGGCGCCCCTTCCCGAACGCGCGATGTGGAGATGGTCCGTCTTGCGTTGGGCGATGTCGATGGCGGCTCGGCGAGGCATGCGGAAGTTCGCCATTTGAGCACGCGGAGGCCGCTTGGTCGAGGGAAACGCACGCCGCTGGCCCCGTGCTCGGTCGTCGCCGCCGCGATGGTTCCTTTGCCCCGGCTCACGTATACTCCTTCTGTCCAGCCCTCCATGGAGGTTGTCATGCGCAAGATTGGCCTTCCGTTTTCGCTCGCATTCCTGCTCGTCGGGCTTGCGCCGCTCGGGTGCGGGCAAGACGGCAGCTCGACACCCGCAGGAAGCGGCGGCGCCAGCAGCGGCGGCGGCCAGGCCGGCGGCTCGGGCGGCTCTGCGTCGGGTGGCAGCGGTGGCACGACCGCGAAGGGCGGCAGCGGCGGCACCTCGTCGTCAAGCGGCGGCACGAGCGGCTCGGGCGGCAGCGCGGCCGGCGGAGTCTCGGGTCGCGGGGGCGGCACCGGTGGCGCCTCCGCGGGAGGTGCGTCCGGCGGGTCGGGCGGCCTCGCCGGCGGCAGCGGTGGCGGCGCGGCCGGCGGCTCGGCGGGCAACGCGGGCGGCACGGCGGCCGGCGGCAGCGGCGGCGGCGCCGGGCGCGACGGTGGGCAGGATGGGCCGGGCGGCAACCGCGCGGATGCCCGGGACCAGGGCGGCAGCGATACCGGCGCGGGCAATGACGACACCGGGGGTGGCGAAGAGACCGGCGGCGGGACATGCGAGGACAAGAAACAGAATCAGGACGAAACCGACATCGACTGCGGCGGTCAGACCTGCCCCAAGTGCGGCGCCGGCATGAAGTGCGAGGGAGACGGCGACTGCAAGAGCGGCAAGTGCACGTCGAACAAGTGCGCCGATCCCTTCGAGGCGACCGGGGCCGTGAGCCAGAGCGGGAATCGCTGGAAGATCACCCTCGGCACGGTGCTTCTCGAGGTGGACGCGACGGCCGGCGCCATGATCGTGACCTTCAGCATCGACGGCACCAATTTCCTGGTCAGCAACAACGCCAGCAACGGTTCGGTCTTCTGGACCGCGCCGCAGAGCGAATGGAACTGGCCGCCGCCGGAGGAAATGGACACGGGCGCGTCCTACACCGCGAGCTCGAGCAACAACGTGCTGACCATGACGAGCCCGGTCGGGCAGACCGACAAGCTGACCGTCACCAAGAAGTTCTGGGGCAACGTCGAAAGCCAGGCGGTCACCATCGAGTACACCATCAAGAACGGCAATTCCTCGGCCGTGCAGAAGGCGCCGTGGGAGATCACGCGCGTCTATCCCGGCGGTCTCACCTTCTTCCCTACCGCCGAGGACCCGGTGGTCCTGCCGGGCCAGGCCAACTTCAAGGCCGTTCCCTTCACGACCGCTGCCGGCGCCGCGTGGTGGAAGTACAAGGCGTCGGAATTCAGCTCGGACATCAAGAGCGGCGCGGACGGCAAGGAAGGCTGGGCGGCGCACATCAACTGCGGCACGGGGCTCGAACAGGCGTGTGCGGCCGGGGGCAAGAGCATCATTATGATCAAGCAGTGGGCCGACACCACGAAGCAGGCCCCGGACGAGAAAGAGGTCGAGATCTACGCCAACGGCGGCCACAACTACGTCGAGTTCGAGCAACAGGGCGACTACCAGTCGATCCCGGCCAACGGCACCCTCACGTGGACCATGCGCTGGATGCTGCGCTATTTGCCGAGCGACGTGGCGCCCACGGCCGGCAGCGCGGATCTTCTGGACTGGGTTCGCAGCCAGCTCTTGTAGCTGCGTTCGTCGCGTTCCGCCGGTGGGGAACCGAGGTGGCCTTGGCCGCGGTGCGCGCGCTGGAAGCCGCGCAGGGTTGACGGGAAAGTTCGTTCGTCTACATTCTAAGGGCTATGAAAACTCAAACCTTTGCGCAGGGCATGGTTCTGGCTTGTCTGATGGTGGGCGTTGGGTCGGTAGCGTGTTCGGACTCTTCGGGCGTTGTCACCGCAAAACGCGATGCGGGGAGGGACGGGGCTACCGCTGACAGCGCGAGAGCGCCAGATGCCGACGCGAGGCGCGGCACGGGCGGCAGCGGCGGGAGCACAGTGACCGATTCCGGTGGCGCAGGTGGCAGCGGTGGCTCGGGCGGTGGCTCGGGAGGTGGCTCGGGCGGGGCTGGCGGCCGGGATGGCGCCGTGGGTGGCGGCGCGGGTAGCCCGGATGGCGCCGGCGGCGTGGCGGGAATGGCCGACGCTGCCGTGGATCGAGCGCTGGGCGGCGCGGGGGGCCAGGCGGATGGTGGTGGCGGGCAAGGCGGGAGCGACGCGTCGCTACCGACGGAAGACGTGGGGCAACCCGATCTGGACGGCGGTGGGGTTTCGCTCGCCGACGCCGAGCCCGGGGAAGCCGGCACGCTCGACGCAGAGGGCATCGATCAGGCCGGCGTCGGGCCGGAAGCCGGCGCCATCGACGGAGCCGCGGACGATGTCCCGGTGGCAACCGACGGCTCGACGGCCGATGCCGCCGCGCCCGGTCTGGTCGCGCACGCCGGTCCGGATCGCACCATCTGCGCGGGCTCTTCCATTCAAATCGGCGCGTCGGCCACGGGCGGCACGCCTGGCTACACGTATGCGTGGTCGGCCTCTCCGACGTGCACGGGATGCATCGACGACACCGCGGTGGCGCAGCCCGTGGTGTCGCCCGCCGCGACCACCACGTTCACGGTCGATGTCACCGATTCCGCCTCGGCGCAAGCCAGCGACGCCGTCACCGTGACCGTCGTGGACGGCACCGCGCCAACCGCCGAGGCCGGCCCGGATGTGAGCAGCGATCCCGGCGCCGCGGTGCGAATCGGCAGCGCCGCCGTCGCCGGCAACACCTACGCCTGGACCTGCGATCGGCCGGCCTGCGCGATCTCCGACGCGAGCAGCGCGCGGCCCACGGTGCGGCCCACGCTGTCCACGCGCTACACGGTGACGGTGGCCAGCTCCGAGGGCTGCATGCAGACCGACAGCATGGTGGTCTGGGTGAACCTGCCCCTGGCCTCGTTCCCGGAGGACGGCGAAACCTCGTACCCGGTGAACGCCGATCTCCTGGTTCGTTTCGGCGCTCCGGTGCTGCCTTCCTCGCTCGACACCGGCGCCGTGACGCTGGTCGAGGCGTCGACCGGGACTCCGGTGACCTTTTCCCAGACCTACGATGCCGCCAGCCGCACATTGCGCGTGGTGCCCACCGGCGCGAACTACGACGCCACCATCGCGGACTACACGTTGACTCTGGCAGGTGGCGCAGCGGGCATCGTTTCGGATGACCCCTTGTGGCCGCAGCTTCTTCCGGCCGACCAGACCGTCGACTTCAGCGTGAGCGCCGCCGACACGGCCGCGCCGACCATCGTGTTCCGCTCTCCGGCGCAAGGCGCGACGAACATCGTCACCAACACCGCGATCGTGCTCGGCTTCAGCGAAGCGCTCGACGCCAGCACGCTCACCGCGAGCCACGTCTATCTGACCACCGCCGCGGGCACGGTGCCGGCGGCCCTCGCGTACGACCCGGCCAGCGATACCGTGACCCTCACGCCGTCCGCCAGCCTCGCGGCTTCGACTCTGCACACGGTGCACGTGACGGGCGTCGCCGATCCCGCGGGCAACGCCATGAGCGCCACGACGTGGAGCTATACCACGGGCTCCGGGCGCGACATTTCTGCGCCCACGGTCATCGCCGTGACCCCTGCCAACGCGGCCACCGGCGTCACGGCCGGCAGCGCGGTGGTGGTCACCTTCAGCGAGATGATCGACCAGAGCAGCCTGGCGTCCGCTTTCACCCTGGCCCGTGGCACGGTCCCCATTGCCGGCAGCATCGCCTACAACGCCTCGATTCGGCAGGCGACCTTCACGCCGGCCGCATTTCTCGCTGGCTCGGCTGCGCACACGGTAAACGTGAGCGGCGTGCGCGATCTCGCGGGCAACCCCATGGCCGCCGCTTTCGCTTCGACCTTCACCACCGCCGGAACGCTGTTTGTAGACGATTTCGAGGACGGCACGGCGCAGTGGACGCTGGACGCGCCCTGGGATCTGACTGCCGAGACGTTCAGAAGCTCGAGCCACAGCCTGACCGACAGCCCGGCCGGCGCCTACGCCGTGGACAGCAACCTCGCCGCGACCAGCATCGCGTTCGAGGTCGGCACCGCGACCTCGGCGACCGTGCGCTTCTGGTTGCGCGGCCGCACGCAGGACAAGCAGGACTACCTCTACCTGGAATACAACTGCGACGGCACGGGCTGGAACACCTTGCCCACCGCCTACACGGGCACCATGGGGTGGGGCCAGCGCTCGCAGGCGATTGCGCTGCCGTCCGGCACCACCACGCTGCAGATCCGCTTCCGCCTGACCTCGAACCACACCGGGCAATACGACGGCGTCTACATCGACGACGTCGTGGTGCAGTCGCCGTAGCCGTCGAAATCGTCCCGCGGGGCGACGGACGAGGGCGCGACGAGTGCCGTGCGGCAGGGGCAAGGTCGCATCGATGTGAAGGCCGCGGCAGAGAAGCGTTGTCTGTGGCGTCGTCGGTGCGGAAAAGAAGCGGTGCCCAGAACAGCGGCGGGCTATCATGGAGGAGTGTCGAGAGGTTTGCATCGATCTTTGGCGGCGTTGGTCTGGCTGGTCACCTGGTTGGGCGCGTGCGGGGGCGCGGCGCTCAAGCTGCGCCCGGAAGCCGGGGCCGTCGACGCTTCGACCGGGGCAGACGTCCCGGCGGGCGGAGACATTGCGGCGGGCGGAGATGCTCCGACGGTCGGCGACGTCACGGACGCCGCACAAACACCGGACGGCCCGGGAATGGAGGCATTGTCGGACAGCCCGAGCCTGCCGTGCACGCCTGCCACAGTGGTCTGGAAAGCCGATGCCGCGCCACCTCAGCCCGCCAGCATTGCCGGTCCCTTCGCCATGGTGAGCGCCGGTGGCTCCGCCACCTGTGCGCTGACGGCCGATGGCGGCATCCGTTGCTGGGGTGACGACCACGACCACTGCGCCGTAGCTGGCTATCGCTGGGGTCCGGTTCCCGCCGGCACCTTCGTCGGGGTCAGCACCGGTCAGGGCCAGGCCTGCGCGCTGAGAACCGACGGCACGCTGGCATGCTGGGGCGCCAACCAGTACGGTGAAGCCACGCCGCCTTCGGGCACGTTCACCTCGGTCAGCGCAGGTAGCTCGCTGTCCTGCGGTGTGCGGACGGACGGGACCCTCGCGTGCTGGGGTAGCGCGAACGGCGAGCGGGCGCCGCCGGCCGGCACCTTCCTCTCGGTCAGCGTGGGTGGTTCCCAAGCATGTGCACTGAGGACGGACCAGATCGTTGCCTGCTGGGGGGGGAGTGATTTTGCCACCGTACCGCCCGACGGGACCTTCTCATCCGTGAGCGCGGGCGGTGCATACGCATGCGGCGTCAGGACCGATGGCACGCTTGCCTGCTGGGGCCGCAGCGGTGATGTCGTCGAAGCGCCACCCGATGGCACTTTCACCTCGGTCAGCGCTGCCTGGTCATTCGCTTGTGGCACAAGGAGCGACGGCTCCATCGTGTGCTGGGGAAAGGGGCCCAGCGCGCTGGGGCCACCGCCCGACGGGACCTTCACCTCGGTGAGCGTTGGCGCGTCGCACGCCTGTGGCACGAGACCCGACGGGAACGTGACTTGTTGGGGCGACGACTCGTCGGGGCAAGTCACGCCGCGCACCGCGGTCTTCACCTCGCTCAGCATGGGTGTGGTCCACACCTGCGCCCTCAAGAGCGATGGCGTCGCCATGTGTTGGGGATTGACGTCGTTCGGCCTCCTGGGCGACAAGCTCATTGCGATCGGTACTACCCCTCTCTATTCCTACTCCATTGTCGGGCCGGCTGACAGCGACACCTGCGGGATCAGGACCGATGGGACGCTCATCTGTCGGTGTCCCGCGGCCAAGACGGCCACTGCCGAGGGTACCTTCACGTCGCTTGGCGTGGGCAGCGGTCACCTCTGCGCCTTGCGGAGCGACAGCACGATCGCCTGCTGGTTCCTTGGCTCCGCGCCGCTCGCGGAATGGGACGTCGGTCAGACCGCCGCGCCCAGCGGCACCTTCGCTGCCATCGCCGCCGGGGCCAATCACACCTGCGCGAGAAGACTGGACGGCAGGGTGGAGTGCTGGGGGGACAATCGAGCGGGGCAGTCCGCGCCGCCCGTCGACGCCTTTGCCATGATCAGCGCCGGCTGTGTTCACACCTGCGGAGTGAAGATCGACGGCACCATCGCGTGCTGGGGCGCGAACGGAAGCGGCCAGGCCGCGGCGCCGGCTGGTGACTTCGTCGCGGTCAGCGCGGGTTGCCTGCATAGCTGCGGTGTGAGAACGGACGGGAGCGTGGTCTGTTGGGGCGACAACCAGTACGGCCAGTCGAGCCCGCCCGCAGGTGCGTTCGTGTCGGTCGCCGCGGGCGACTCGCACACCTGCGGGATCACGGCCGAGGGCGGCGTGGTCTGCTGGGGCAACAACGAGTACCGGCAACTGTGGTGTGGTGCCCGCTATGTCCCGATCATAGCCCCGTAAGCTCGGCCGGCCGCTTCCACGCCGGCCATCACCTTCGGCGAGATCTCTTGTCCGTCCTCTTGTCGGCCTTGGCGCGCTTGTCGGCCTGCTTCTCCACGGCGGCTTCCAACTTCGCTTTCGACATCGTCCGCGGCGCCAACATGGGCGTCAGGAGGATCTCGATGCGACGGTTCCTGGCGCGACCGGCCGGTGTCTTGTTGCCGGCGATGGGATGGAACTCGCCGTAGCCGCTCGCCACCAGCCTTTGCGGCGGGACGCCCGCCTTTTCGGCCAGGAAGCGGACCACCTGCGTGGCCCGCGCCGTGGACAGCTCCCAGTTGGTCGGGTACTTCTCGGCGAGCGGGCTGTTGATGGGCATCGTGTCGGTGTGGCCCGAAACCTGGATCTGCTTGTCGGGAATGCTCGACAGGGCTTCCGCCACGCGCGCCAGCACCGCCTCGCCGCGCTTCGAGATCTGGGCCTCCCCGGGATCGAACAGGATCTTGTCGACCATGCCCACGCGCAGCCTGCCGCCCGTCTGCTCGAGGTTGATGTCGCCGCGGGCGATCTCGGCTTTCATCTTCTGGCGAAAGCTGTCGTAGGTTCCCTTGAGCTGGTGAAGCTCGCCTTCCTTGGCCTCCACGCTCTTCGACAATTCCGCCTTGGCCGTCTCCAGGGCTTCCTTGTCGGCCTCGAGCTGCAGCTTCCGGGCTTCCAGCTCGGCCACCCTGGCCGTGGCGGCCGCGAGGTTCTTCTGGGTGGAGCCGACCAGAGCATTCGTCTTCGCGCGTTCGTGATACAGCGTGTAGGCGACGACTGACAGGGCGATGGCGATCAGCACGGCTCCCATCAGCGGGAGCGGCAACCGCGCACGGGAACCAGGCAACACCGGTGGTTCGAATTTTGGGGGGATCGCCATGAAGGAGAATTCTCCACCCATTGCCTCGGCCAGACAATGGGGCGTGGCAGCAAGCTCGCGTCAGCGCGGCCTGGCCCGCGTCGCGGTGGCCACGAATTCCCGCCAGGGGACCAGCCGATCGATCTGCGCCAGCAGACGGCCTTCGGCCGTGGCGATGCGCACCGCGGGCAGGGTGTCGACCCGGTACTTGGCCTTGAGAGCGGCGAGGGACTCGTCGTCGTTTTCGCGGGTGAGGTCGATGCGCAGCAGGACGAACGCGGCGAGCGTGGGCGCGACCTCGGGGTGGCCGAAGACCTTGACGTCCATCTCCTGGCAGGGCAGGCACCAGTCCGCCATGAAGTCGACGAGCAAGGGCTTGCCCTGCTCTCGCGCGGCGGCCACGGCCGCAGGCTCCGAGCGCAGCCACTCGATGCGCACGGCGGGGGTCAGCAGGTAGTTGATGGACGCGAAGACGCCGGAGGCGACCAGCACGATGCCGGCGAGCTTGCGCGCGGCCTTGCCTGTGCCGGATCCGAAGGACAGGTGGACGGCGCCGAGCGCGACGCCGGCCACGATGGCGGCGAGGGCGACGGCCAGGGCCAGGTGGCTGCCGCCGCCCAGGCGCGCCAGCGCGGGCAGGACGGGGCGCAGGTAGTACAGGCCCGCCACCAGGAGCGCGATGCCGAACACGCTCTTGACGGCGTTCATCCAGGATCCCGATCTCGGCAATTGCATCGAGAAGCCTGCAATGGCCCAGAAAGGCACGCCGAGGCCGGCGGCGTAGGTGGAGAGCAAGAGGAAGCCGAAGCCCGCGTCGCGCGTGGTCGCGACGTAGGCCAGGATGCCGGCCAGGGGCGGGCCGGTGCAGGGCGCGGCGATGAGCCCGCCTACGAGCCCCATCGAGAACGCGCCGGGAAGGCCGCGTCCCCCTACGCGCGAAAGCCTTCCTTGCAGGGCCGCGGGCAGGGCCAGGTCGAAGGCGCCGAACATGGACGCGGCCATGGCAAAGAAGAGAATCGCGAGCGGGACCACGACCCACGGATTGGCCAAGAAAGTCCCGAAGGCCTTGCCGAGCAGCGCGAAGGTCGTGCCCAGCGTGCCGAACATGACGGCGATGCCGGCGACATAGGCCGTGGCCAGGACGAAGGCCCAGGCGCGCGAGGAAACCCCGCGCCCGCCGAAGATGCTGACCGTGATCGGAATCATCGGATACACGCAAGGCGTGAGCGACGTGAGGAAGCCCGCGGTCAGGGCGAAGAGAAAGGCGTGCGCGGTGCCGCGCGACGCCGCTTCGGTGAAATCGCCGGCGCCGGCGCACAAAGGCGGCAAGGTTGCCGGCAGTCCCACGAGGACGGCCGCCCAGCCCACGCGCGCGCGGCAAGTGGATGTGCGCCGCATGAATCGCACGACGAGGATCTACCACGGCGGCACCAGCGCAGAAACCGCGCTCACGTCAGGGCCGCGGGGGCGGCCAACTCGGCGCGCGCCCCGGGCTCCTCGACGTAGCGTCGCCTGGCGCCGGCCGGATGATCTGGCCGACCTTGAGGTCGCCATCGCCCGGCTTCCACACGTTGGGCGCGACCATGACCTCGTAGTTCGACAGGCGGAAGGGGCGCGTGGCGATGGGGTCGAACGACCCGAGGAAGGCAAAGTGCAGGTGCGGCGTCACGGCGTTGCCCGAGTTGCCGCAGCGGCCGATGCGCTGCCCCGCCAGGACCCGGTCGCCTTTCTTCACCGGGATGGAGCCCGGCTGCAGGTGGCGGAACTCGGTGTACTCGTCCTTTCTGTGCTCGATGATGACGAAGTTGCCGGCTTCGTGCTTGCGGGTCTGCCGGAAGGGCGGCAGCTCGCGCTCGCCGTCGTGGACCCACACCACGCGGCCCGGGGCCGGGGCGAGCACGGGCCGGCCGTAGCAGGGGTGCTCGGCAAGACGCTTGCGCTCGCGGAACGCGGCTTCGTCGAGGGCCTGCGGGTTGGGCTCGGCCGGAACGAAGTCGAGCGCGTACGCGGCATAGCCTTTGTGCGTGCCTTGGCTGTCCTTGCCCTGGATCACGCCCCAGGCGCCGTCGAAGGGCAGCGACAGCACGGTGGTCTGCGGCGGCGCGGAGGCCAGGGCGATGTGGGCAGCGGGCGGCTCCGGCGCGGGCTTCGCGGCGGCCTTCTTGCCCCGAGCGGTGGCAGAGGACGGCAAAGCTCCCGCGGCGGCGAGCAGGCAGGCCAGCACGGCAAGACTGGCCGCATCGCTTCGCCGTTTGCCGGGCACCATGCCGACAAGGATACCCGCCGCTCGTGTCCCAAGCAGCCCTCGCGATCGAGTCTTCGCGATCGAGTCTCTGCTCCCTCCCCGTGCTCTGTGTTTTTCGGTTCGATTACTTCATTGGCGCTCTGGGCCGAATCTATGGCATACTCCGTCACCATGCGCATCATCAGACGCTACTCGAACCGCAAGCTGTACGACACGCAGGAGAGTCACTACGTGACTCTCAGCCAGGTTGCTGCTCTCGTCCGCAACGGCGAAGAGATCCGAGTCATTGCCAAGGACACCAACAGCGATCTGACGGCCGCAACCCTCGCCCTTATCATCTTCGAGGAAGAGAAACGCGGCCCGCGCCTGCCGGTTGCCGGCCTGCGCCGGATCATCCAGACCGGCCAGATCTAGCTTTGCGCCGTGTCCCTGCTCGCGCCTTGGGCCGCGGTAGTTCGGGCGGCATGAGGCAAGCTCTGCCATGCCCAATGAGATCCCGCCGTCCCAGACGCGCGAGCGCCCGGCGAAGCATGGGCCAGTTCTCGGGATCGTGGTAGCGCAGGAACGCCTTCTGTAGCTTCCGCTTCGCCGTGCCCTTGCTCACCGGCACCGTCGGCGGCGCGCCGCGGTCGAGGCGCGCGAGCGGGTCGTGCCCGCTGTGGTACATGGCGGTGGCCAGCGCCATCGGGGCGGGCAGAAAGACCTGCACTTGGTCGGGCCGGAAACCGTTGCGTTTGCACCACAGCGCCAACGCCACCATGTCCGCGTCGGTGGTGCCGGGGTGCGCGGCCATGAAATAGGGGACGAGGTACTGCTCCTTTCCGGCCTGCCGCGAGAAGCGGTCGAACATGGCGCGGAATCTCTCGTAGCTGCCCACGCCCGGCTTCTGCATCTTGCCGAGGGGCCCCGGCTGGGTGTGCTCGGGGGCGATCTTGAGATAGCCCCCCACGTGGTGGCGCGCGAGTTCTGCGACGTACTCGGGCGAGCGGACCGCCAGGTCGAAGCGAATGCCGGAGCCGATGGTGATCTTCTTCACCCCGCGCACCCGGCGGGCGTGGCGGTACAGCTCGATCAGCGCCGCATGGCTGGTGTCGAGGTTGGGACAGATGGCGGGATAAAGGCAGGACAGGCGGCGGCACGCCGCTTCGATGGCCGGCGTGCGGCAGCCCTGCCGGTACATGTTGGCCGTCGGTCCCCCCAGATCGGAGATCACGCCCGAAAACCCCGGTGTCCTGTCGCGCACGGCCTCGATCTCGCGCAGCACCGACGCCGCCGACCGGCTTTGGATGATGCGGCCTTCGTGCTCGGTCAGCGAACAGAAGGTGCAGCCGCCGAAGCAGCCGCGCAGGATGCTCACCGAGGCCTTGATCATCTCGTAGGCCGGTATCGGCCGGCCGCCATAGCCGGGATGCGGCCGGCGCGAGAAGGGCAGCTCGTAGATCGCGTCGAGATCCTCGGTGGGCAGGGGCAGGGCCGGCGGATTGAGCCAGACATCGCGATCGCCGTGGCGTTGCACGAGCGGCCGCGCGTTGCCCGGGTTCGATTCGAGATGCAGCACGCGCGAGGCGTGGGCGTAGAGCAGCGGCGAACGCGCAACGGCCTCGAAGGAAGGCAGGCGCACGGCCTGGGGAGCGGGCCCGGCGGCAGAGAGCCGCGCTTCCGGCGCGCGTGCGTCGATCAGCGTGTATCCGTCGGGCTGGAAACCCGCGGGGCGAGCGCAGGCCGTGCCGCGGACGTCGGCGAGTTGGGCGAGGGGCTCGCGCGCGGCCAGCCGGTGCGCGATCTCGACCACCTGTCGCTCGCCGTTGCCGAAGACCAAGAGGTCGGCCTTGGCGTCGAGCAGCAGCGAGCGACGCACCTTCTCGGACCAGTAGTCGAAGTGGGCGGCACGGCGCAAGCTGGCCTCGATGCCGCCGAGAACGACGGGCACGTCCGGGAAGGCTTCGCGACAGCGTTGCGCGTAGACGATGGCCGCGCGATCCGGACGCAAGCCGGCCCGACCATCGGGCGAATAGGCATCGTCGCTGCGGATGCGGCGCTCGGACGTGTAGTGGTTGACCATCGAGTCCATGTTTCCGGCCGTGACGCCGAACATGACCGCCGGTGCGCCGAGCGCGGCGAAAGCGTCGGCGGATCGCCAAGGCGGTTGCGCAAGGATGCCGACACGGAAGCCCTGTTCCTCGAGCACGCGGCCGATCAGTGCGGCACCGAAGCTGGGGTGGTCCACGTAGGCGTCGCCGGTGACCAGGATCACGTCACAGGCGTCCCAGCCGAGCGCTTCCATCTCGTCCCGCGACATGGGCAAGATCCCGGCCGGGCCGAAGCGCTTGGCCCAGTGCTTTCGGCGCGCAAACAGCGAAGGTCGCAACAGCGCCGGCGCAACAACCTGCCAACGCTGCGCCGACTTTGACGGACCTGAGGGACTGGGGTTCATGGAAGCAATGCGCTTTTTGGTCTGGCCGATCGAAACGAAGAGGAGCGCCGAACGAATGCCCAGACTAGCAGGGACTCGCCGACGAGCTGTTGGAATCGTTGTCGACAGTCCCTCGTGGGGGATGTCCCCTTCTGGGGCCGTAGGTGGGACGTGGTCGCCGCAGCCGACGAGGCACCGACCGACAACCTCACGGCGGATGCCCGCAACTCCGTCTGGGACAGCCCCATGATCGGAGCGAGAGCCGCGAACGGCGATGGCGGTTGGCCCGAAAGCCGGACAACGATTGCATAGGCGAGCGAGCCGCCAAGCTGCCGCGCCAGCGTTTCATCCAACCTGCGATTGCGGGAATGCGAGCTCCGCCTCCGGCTTCGCTCGACTCCCGCAATCGGCTACTTCTTACGTCTCCTTTGCCCCCTATACCCGGAGACTACGTCTCCTTTGCCCCCATACCCAGCTGCTCGACGCCCACCACTATCTCGGAAGCCAGCAAGCGCTCGACGTCGCGACGAAGATGGGCGACTACTTTCAGGGACGGCTCGCCCGGCTTTCGGCCGCGACCATCGAGAGTATCTTCCGCACCGATGGGAGCAAGAACCCACAGAACGAATTCGGCGCCATGGGCGACGCGTTCTCGACCCTCTTCTCGATCACGGGCCAGCAGAAGTACGTCGACGCGGCCAAGCTCTTCAATCGCTCGTGGTTCATGACGCCTCTGGCCTCGGGGCAGGACAACCTGCAGAACCTGCACGCCAACACGCACATCGCCCACGCCATCGGCATCGCGCACGCGGGCAACTTGAGCGGCGACTCGACCAGCCTGCAGGCCCCCGAGAGCTTCTGGAAGCTGCTCTCGGGAAAGCATGCTTTTCGCATCGGCGGCAGCTCGTTCCGCGAATGGCTCGACAAGCGCGGAGTGGAAGCCGGCCCCTCCATCGACGGCGGCGCGTCCCTGCCCGCCACGACCGCGGAGTCGTGCAACACCCACAACATGCTCAAGTTGACGTCGCTGCTGTTCGCGAGGAATCCACGCATGGACTATGCCGACTACTACGAGCGAGCCCTGCACAACCACGTGTTGGCCACGATCGCGCCCGACACCGGAAACGTGACGTACTTCACCCCCCTGCACGGCCATTTCCGCACCTACCTCAACGGGACGTT
>JAFGPX010000310.1 GCA_016935975.1 Deltaproteobacteria bacterium | reverse complement strand
GGCAGTCTGCTCCTGGACCGGTCGGTTTTCAAACGAGATTGGCGCTGCAATCGCGCTCGGTGATCCAGGATGGCGGGGAAGCGTCTGGCCGGTCACGGCCGCGAGCGGACGGAACAAGGAGCCAGAAGGGATACGCAGCGGCGCCGGACCGTCGAGATCAGTTCCCGGTCTTCTTGCGCGCCCCCGCCATCTGCACGATCTTCTGCATGAGCTGCGCGTAGGGCTCGCCGCCTTCCTCCGCGGCCCAGGCCAGATCCTCGCCGGCGGCCAGGTAGGGATTCGGATTGGCCTCGACGATATAGATCTCGTCGTCGTGGGCGAGGCGCACGTCGATACGGCCGTAGTCGCGCAGGCCGGCCGCCTGGTAGGTGCGCACGGCCACCTCTCCCAGACGATCGACCAAGTCCTTGGGCAGGTTGGACGCGATGCAGTTCTCGATGCCGTGGGCTTGGCGGTACTTGTGGCTCCACTTGGCCTTGAACGTGGCGATGCGACTCTCCTCGCTCGAACCCTGCGCGAACACCATCTCGATGGGCGGCAGGGCGCGTGGCGGGTCGTTGCCGATCACGCCGACGTACAGCTCGCGACCGGCGATGAATTCCTCGACGATGGCCGCCGTGGTGTGGCGGGTGTGGATGAAGGCCACGCGCTCGGCCAAGGCCGCGTCGTCGTGCACCACCGAGCGCTGCGCGATCCCCACCGAGGCGTCCTCGTCGAGCGGTTTGACTATGAGGGGAAAACGCACGTCGCTGGGACGCTGCGTGGGCTGGCCGCGCGGACAGACGAAGAAATGCGGGATGCGCAGGCCCTGGTAGGCCAGCACCATCTTCGTCAAGGCCTTGTTCCGCGCCAGCATCAGGCCCGCGGCCGAGGCGCCGGTGTAGGGCAGGCCCAGCATTTCCAGAACGGCCGCCACCCCGTAATCCAACGCGGAAACGTTGCGAAAACCCTCGGTCAGATTGAACACCACGTCCGCCGGTTCGGCGCGCACGCCCGCCACCAGCGCCTCCAGGTCGTCACGGAAGCCGAAGAGCCGCACGTCGTGTCCTTGGCTCCGCAGGGCGCGAGCCACGTCGAACTCCGCCTCGTCGCCGGATTCCAGCTGGCGCGAGTAATCCTGCCCCGCTGGCGGTTCTCCGTCGGTGTCAAACAGAACCAGTATGCGCGTCTTCATCGCGAATCGTGCCTCGACATCCAACTCGGTGTCGAGGCCGTTTCTACCACATGCTTTCGCAGAACGATGGAACTCCGAACGAGCGAAGGAGAGGAATGATTCTGGGTGGGCCTCCAGCAAGTCTGGCTCGTCGCCCGGCCCACGCCTCATCGTCCCCTATCCGCCACGCGGCCGAACCTGTAGGATGATTTCTTTCTTCTGCCCCAGGAGTCCCCATGAGCATCAATGAGATCAAGGCTAGCGAGATCGACACGGACAAGTTCATCGCGGCGCAGGTTGCCGACATCAAGCGGACGGTCGGCGACGGCCTGGCCATCAACGCGCTCTCGGGCGGCGTGGATTCGTCGGCGGTGACCCTGCTCGGTCACAAGGCGCTCGGCGACCGGCTCAAGACGTACTTCGTGCAGAACGGGCTCATGCGCGAAGGCGAGCCGGAGCGCGTGGTGGCGCTCTTCGCCGGCCTCGGCGTGAAGGTCGAGCTGGTCGACGCGCAGGACGAGTTCTTCGCGGCGCTCAAGGGGGTAATCGACCCCGAGCTAAAACGCGAGGCCATCACCCAGACCTTCTACAAGAAGGTGTTCGGCCGCCTGGTCAAAGAGAGCGGCGCCAAGTACCTCTTGCAGGGCACGATTCTGACCGACATCGACGAGACCGCGGCCGGCATCAAGCGGCAGCACAACGTCTTCGAGCAGATCGGCATCGATCCGCAGGAGGCCTTCGGCTACAAGATCCTCGAGCCGGTGGTGCAGCTCCGCAAGGACGGCGTGCGCAAGGTGGCGCAGGCGCTGGGCCTACCGGCCGAGCTGGCGAAGCGGCCGCCGTTCCCGGGGCCGGCGCTCGCCGCGCGGGTCATCGGCGAGGCCACGCGAGAACGTATCGCGCTGGTGCGCAAGGCGACGGCCATCACGGAACGGATCCTCGCGGACGTGCCCGCCTTCCAGAACATGACCATCCTGCACGAGGACCGGGTGACCGGCATGCGCGACAACGCGCGCGAGTTCGGCCTGCAGCTCGAGATCCGCTGCTGGGACAGCGTCGACGCGCGCACCGCCAAGCCCACCCGACTGCCGTGGGAGAAGCTGGAAGCGCTGGCCGACGAGCTGGTGGCCAAGGTGCCCGGCGTGGTGAGCGTGACCTACAGTATCGCGAAGAAGCCACCGTCGACGATGGAGGTCGTGTAGCCGCCCCCGCCCTCGGGCTTGGTGGCCAGCGCCCGCGCCCAGCCGGGCCCGCGGGCGAGCTTGCGCTCGATTTCGACGGGTGCGCTGCTTCGTCGAGCTTGTCGTCGGCCGGGCGCGCCGACACCCGCGCCGCTCGCCGCGGCGGTTAGCCTCTCGGCAGCGTCACCGCCCGCAACGCATGCATCGGTCCGACTTCTCGCAGGCGGGCGTACTGCGCTTCGTTGCGGACGAACAGCGAACCGGCAAAGGCGAGCGAGTTGAGCGAGATGCCCTCGAAGGACTCCCTGCTCCTGGGCACGAGCAGCATCCATTCCCGGGTGACCAAAAGACAGTAGGGCATGGACTGACGCCGCGGACGCGACGGCTCCGCCGCCTTCATCCCGGTGTGCCCGAGCAGCTCCCCATAGAGCCGAAACGCCTTGTCGGCAACATGTTCCGTGGCCGCTCTGTCGCTCGCCAGCCTGACGAAGGAATGGAGAAACGGCAAGGCAGGAACGCACGTCGGGATCTCGGGCTCGGCCGCCGGCAGGAACGGTGAAATCGGCACGGAGATCCTTCCCGGCACCAGGGGGAGCGGGACGACCTGCAGGTGTTTGTGCTCCTGGCTGGCCCCTGCCTCCCGTCCGCCATTGTAGAAGCCCAAGGAGTCGTACTCGCGCAGGCAAAACCAGAGCGCCGCGAAGTCCGCGTGCGTGAGCAGCATCTCTTGATCCTCGAAAGCCCTCGTCACGAGCAGCAGGTGGTTGTCCACGACGTTGAACTTGTTCACGACCGCGGTGTGCGTTCCCCCCACCTGGGCAACCGTGAGCTCGGGATCCGGCGGCAGAAAGGGATCGACCTTCCTCCCCGCGTTCGCCGCCCGGGCTTGCCGGCTGCGCGCCTCCTCCTTTGCCCGAAGATGCGACAGTATCCTGACGAAGAACCGGATCCCGCTGCCGTCTTCGAGCGTGGCACCATGCGTATGGATCGGCACCAGCGCCCTACTGGCAAGCGCGCGCTCCGTGGTCTCCACCAGATGCTGCCACAGGGTGCCCGTCTTGATCATCATGGTCGAAACCACGAGTGAAGCCGCATACGGAGAGCCGCGTCAGGTGCGCCGGAGCTTCGCCGGCATGAGCGCGTAGCCATCGGCGGCGTCGCCCATCGCGTACGCGTGCCACGCCTCGGCATCACCGATCTCCGTCCGTGGCATCGTCGCGATCACGCGGCCAATCGCCTTCGCCATCGTGGAAAGGGATTGTCGCCCCCGCGACCGCGGCTGTCCACCCGTGACGTCCAGCCAAGCATTGCCGGCGCCAAAGAGCCTCGCGGTGTGCCCCAAGCTCCAGATTTCCTCGAAGTCGTGCGAGGATCCTCGCCATCGCTCCCTAACACTTGGGGGTGCCCGAGGTCACACTCCGGCGCCACCCCAAGACCAGGACGGTCGTAGAATAGGAAGACCCAAATGGAAGGAGACGACATGCGCTCTGCTCTCTTGGTCACTTCGTTCATTGCTTCTTTGCTCCTGAACGCCGGATGCGGAGCGGACTCGGCGGATCTCCCGAGCCCGGACGCCGCCGCCGTTCCCCATTTGGACGGCGCCTCCGTTTCGCATGAAGACGCGGCGTCCGATGCTCGCCCGGACGCCAGCCCCGTTCCTAGCCCGGACGCCGTCCCCGTTCCTGACCAGGACGCCGGCCACATCATCAACCTCGACGCGCGTCCCGTTGACGCGCCTCCCGCTATCGTCGTGGACGCCCCGACGCCTGGCTCGCAAGACGCGGCGGCAGCCGAGACGCAGGGGTGGACGGTGGACGTGGCCGTCGAGGCTGGCGCGAACCCAGCGTCCATCGCGCGGTCCACGCTTCTGCGCGTGACGGCGGAGCTAGATGAAACCGAGAAGGGCGAACTGGCAAAAAGCCTGTCGGGTTTCGCCTTCGCGCTGCTGCAAGAGGTGCGTCGCGATCCCGCCACCCAG
>JAFGPX010000309.1 GCA_016935975.1 Deltaproteobacteria bacterium | reverse complement strand
TCTCGCTTTGCGGCTTGAAATCGCGATAGACCACCGGCAAGCGCAGGCACTGGCCCGAGGTTTCCTGGCAAGCCTCGGAATCCTGCTTGGTCTCGGTCGAGCAGGAGAAACCTTGCTCCACCTTGCAGTCGGGCCCGCAGCCGTCGCCCTCGTTGCCGTTGCCGTCGTCGCACTCTTCGCCCGGCCCCACGTTGCCGTCCCCGCAAACGACGTCGCAGGCCCGGTTCTTGCCGCTGCTGTCGCGGCACTTCGGCTCGACGGTGCACGTCTTGGAACAGCCCGGATTCTGGTCGTCGCCGTAGAACAGGCCGTTGACGGCCTTGCAGCCGGCCGGCAGGTTGTCCGGATCGGTGCCACAGTCGCAGTTCTCGTTCGTCTCCCGCTTGCCGTTGCCGCAGACTGCGCCGACGCAGGGCTGGCCGAGTTCGGGACAATCGAAGCCGGGCTCGATCTGACAAGTACTGGAGCATCCGTCTCCGCTCTCGCTGTTGCCATCGTCGCAGAGCTCGGTGCCGATGAGCTTGCTATCGCCGCAGAACGGCCTGCACTCGCGGCCGGGCACGCGGCACTGGTAGCCGTCCTCGATGGTGCTGCAATCCGCGGAGCAGCCGTCGCCGCTCGTCTCGTTGCCGTCGTCGCAGGTTTCGCTCGACGTCAGGTGTCCGTCGCCGCACTTGGCGATGAGCTGGCAGGGCTTGCCGAACTCGGGGCACTCGAAGCCGTCGACGATTTGGCAGGTCTTCGTACACCCGGCGCCCTCTTGTCCGACGTCGGGACCGATGTCGCACTGTTCGCCCTCATCCTCGACACCATTGCCACACTTCGCGGTGCTGCCAACGACGATCGCCGGGGCGTCCAGGTTGATGACCGGCCCCCCACCCCCTCCACTTGTGCCACCGCCGCCCTTGCCGGAATTGCCCCCCTCGCCGGTATTGTCACCGATGTCTCCACCCGCTTGACAGCCAATCCCGGCGGAAACGACAACAACGCCAAACAGGAGCGTCAACAGCCCCACGGTGAACGCGTGTGCGCTCCGGCGGTTGAAGGTGCTAGTAGTACTCATAATGACCTACCTCCCGCGAGGGTGAACGGACGACTGGAAGCGAAGATGGCTCTTCCGATTCCGTGAAGTGAGTATATCGATGCGACCTTGTTCGAGGCCAAGAAAATCCTGCTCCGGCCAGCGTCCGCTATGACGGTCAGCACGTCGTGGCGAGTCCACGACTCTGGCGCGCCAGGAGAACAGCGAAGGCCTGTCCAATGAACACCGAAGGCCCGAAGGGTGGGCAGGCTGGGGCAAGTTGTCGCCCAGCCGTCCGAGGGCCCGATCCGCGAAGCGGCCCGGTCCCGGACCGGGCCATGTTGTTTCGTGTCATGTGGCCTTTGACGAAACTCCACGACCGGGACAACCTAGGCACCATGTCTAGGAACACCGCACCGCAGAGCGGCACACCGCTCCCGCGCCTGCTCGCCGGATGGCTCGCCTTTGCCTGCGCCGCCTGCGCCACGTCCGGGCCTTTCGTTCCCGACAAGACCCACAAGGTCCTACCCCCGAGCGCGCGCGAGGGGGGCAGTGCCGACGACGTGTTCCTGCGCCACCCCTGGGAGCTCTGGCGGGTCCCGACCGGCACCGCTCGCTACCACCGGGGCGCCCACATGCTCCTGCCCGACAAGCTGGAATCCTTCCAGGTGAGAGAGGTTTCGGTCTACCAAGCCGACGGCAGCGATGTGCGCATCGACTACTACTCGGTCGATCTAGGCGGCGGCTCCCAAGCCCATGAGTCGATCAGCGTGTTCGTCTATCCCGCGACCGGCGATCTCGATAGCGACTGGAAGTCGGCCGTCGAGCGTGTACGGCGGCAATGGCCAGGCGCCACGACCACCCAGCCTTTCCGCGTGCCCCGACACCACCCCCCCGAAACCAAGCAGATGGCCGTGATCGCCCCCGGGCCGAGCGGCCGCGAGGACGATGCGACCTTCGTCCAGACGATTCTCTTTCACGAAGGCAAGTGGGCCGTGCGCTACGAGGTCAGCTGCCCCGCCGCCGACCTAGAAGCGACGCGAGAGAAAACGCGCGCCTTCCTGCGCTCGCTCCGCGCCGAAGAGTACTCCAACCGCATCTCTTGACGGCAGGAAGAGGCTACTCGGCCGCGTCCGTCCGTCGATAGGCCACGATCTCCGACTGCGGGCAATCGCAGATGGTCAGGTGCTCGGTCGCCACGCGGTGTACCGGTCGCCAGGCCGGACTGTCGCGCAGGGACGGCACGAACGCGGGAAACGCCGAAACCAGGCGGATGGCACCGAGATCGGGTGCCGACCGACGCTCGCGATGCAGATAGCGATGGTTGTTCAGACCCAGGATGTCGAAGATGGGGCGGTCGGCGAAGTAGCGGGCCGCGCCCGCGTCGCTGACCGCGATGACCTCGCCAGAAGCGGTGTGCTCGCGTAGCCATTTCGCCATTTCCACGTTGAGCTCCTCGATGTTCTGGCAGTTCCAGGCGTAGAGATCCGCGCTCCTGCGCAAAGCCGACGGCAGCCGCGCGAGCGATCCCATGACCAGCACCGCCGCGGCGATGCCGTAGACCGGCCCCCAGGCCTGGCGCCGACGCTGCCAGGCCCACACGAGGACTTGGACACTGCCGACGGCCACACCGAGCAGCACGGCGGGAAGCGCCGGCAGCCAGTAGCGCTGCCAGTAGAACGGCAGTGGCTGCGAGAAGTACTGCGAGCCCGCGACGGCGAGCAAGTAGGCCACGGGAAACGAGGCGACCAGCCAGCCGCCTCGCCGGAAAAGGACGACGGCCCCCACGGCCCACAAGACGAAACCGGCGCCGTAGGCGAACCATGGCCACGCGGGCAAAACCTGGCCGAGCAAGGCCGCGACGTTGTGGCTGAAGTAGTCCGCCCGGCTCGAGAACTTGGCGTAGAAGGTGCTTGGCAGCGGATGGCCGGAGACCAGCCAGCAGTAGAGAACCCAGCCGCCCACGCTCAAGCAGACGGGCGCCAGCGCCGCCAGGCGAAGCGACCAGGGCGACCTGCGCCGGTGCAGGCGCCACTCGACGAGCGCCAAAAGCGGCAGGGTCAGCAGGACCAGCTCGGGCCTGGCGAGCGGAGCGAGGCCGGCGCTCAGCGCCGACGTTTGCAGCCGATCAGCCAGAAAGTCGGCCAGCGCCCAAAGCGCGATCCCGGAGGCGAGCATCACTTCCATGCCCGACACCTGCGCGAAAGCCAGCGCCGGATCCACGGCGATGGCCAGGCCGGCGGCAAGCTCGATGGCCAAGCCGAGCCCTAGATGGCGCGCCACGCGCGCCGCCGCCACGCTGGCCCCCACGCCCGCCAGGATGCCGGTCACCTTGACGGGCAGCACGACACTGATGCCGAAAGCCCGCGCCACCCAGGTCGCCGGCACCAGCAGCGCGGCCCAAAGCGGGCTGGTCGAGCCGGTTTCGAGTTGGCCCGGATTGTAGGCGAAGCCCTGCAGGGCCGCCAGGCTGCGCGCGTACACCAGATGGATCCAGGCATCGTCGAGCGGCAGGCCGAGCAGCGCGGCGGCGGTTCCCGGCGCCCGGTCCAGAAGATAGAAGACCGCGGTCGCGGCATGCGCGGCCAGAAAGACGAGCGCCAGTTTAGCGAGCGACATCGCGCGATCCCCTCCGGCCTTCTCGACGGTCTTCTACCACAACCCCCGAGAGACCAGACGAGCTGGCTCTCCCTACGGGGGTGGCAATCGGGCAGCGAGCCTACGGTCTTCAGTACCAATAGATGGCGGCCCAGGCAAAGGCGCCTGTGCCCCCGGTCGCGTCGAAGTAGTAGTAGCCGTTGATCTTGGCGGGAAGAGGCATGGCGCCGCACTCCGTGTCGACGTTGTTCACCTTCAGCGTGCGGCCTGCGAAGTTCGAGCAACCCCAGCCAGAAATGGTCTCGGCTGTCCTGAAGCAGAAGGCACCCGTGGTCCCGAAATCCCCGCTTTGGCCTCCGGTGACGGTTTTCGCGGGCACACAAGGTTCGGCTCCGCCGTCGCGTCCCGGCTCGGGCCCCGGCTCGGGGCCTGGCTCGGGTCCCGGCTCCGGCCCCGGCTCTTTGCCCGGCTCGGGCCCCGGCTCCGGCCCCGGCTCTTTGCCCGGCTCGGGCCCCGGCTCTTTGCCCGGCTCGGGCCTCGGCTCCGGCCCGGTCGCTGGCTCTGCGCCCGTGGTTTCGGCCCCGGCAACCCTGTCGGGACCCGCATCGTTCTGCTTCGCGTCTTCGGGTGGCGATGGGGTCTCGGGAAAGACGGCAGGGTCGGTCGGCAGCCGAGTGTCCTCGACTCGGTTCTTGTCGGCCGATCCCGCATCGTTCGTGTCCGGCGGGATGTCGGGACCGGCCGGCACAGTGTCGGGGCCAAGATCCTTCTTCACCGACTCCGGCCGGTCACTAGGAGCGAGATCCGGCCCTGCCGGCGCGACCGCGTCATCACCACCATCCCGCTCGGGAGCATCCCTGTCGTTGGTGCAGCCCCCCGGCGCCCGCTCGCACTCCTGTACGTTCAAGGGCTTGGTCAGGTTCACGCAACCGACGGCCAGGATCCCCGGAACGAGCATGACTAGAAACAAATGGTGGGCATGCGCGCGAGGCCGGGAACGGTCGGGAGAAGTCATCGATTTCCATTGTGGGCGAAGGAGTGGCTTTTTGGAAGGCTCCGTGGCGTGTCCGCAACGACTGGCCTGCCGTCATGGGGGCTGTCACACCGATTGCTGCCTTTCGCGAGTCGCCGACCGCGACCCTGGCCAGGGAGCCTCTGCCGCCCGCTCTCCGCCCGGCATGAGCGCCAAGGCATAGGCTGTAATCCATGGCACATTTGCCTCTCGCGCGAGGTGATGTTGTACAATGATGTCTCCAGGGTCACACCCGGTTGCACACGGGACGAGGAAATCTCTGATATCGTGAGGGTTCGTAGAAGGTAGGTCCGCGCTGTGATTGGCAAGCACCTGAACAACTACGAAATCGTGTCGCTGCTCGGCGAGGGCGGCATGGGCACGGTCTACCTCGCCTTGCACCCCATCATGGGGCGCAAGGCCGCGGTCAAGGTGCTCAAACCCGAGCTGGCGCGGGACGAGACTCTGGTTTCGCGTTTCTTCAACGAGGCCAGAGCGGCCAACGCCATCCGCCACCCCAACATCATCGACATCATCGACGTCGGCCTCCTGCCCGAGGACAACGTTCCCTACATGTTGATGGAGTTTCTCGAGGGCGAAAGCCTGTCGGCCCGCCTCGAGCGCATCCGGCCGCTCGCCGTGCCCCAGGCCGTCGAGGTCGCCTCGCAAACCGCCTCGGCGCTGGCGGCCGCGCACAGCAAGGGCATCGTGCACCGCGATCTCAAGCCGGACAACCTCTTCCTCGTGCCCGACGAGATGGTCGGCTCCGGCGAGCGCGTGAAGGTGCTCGACTTCGGCATCGCGAAGCTCCGCGACGACCTGCGCGGCAGCTCGATGAAGACGCGCACCGGCGCCATCATGGGCACGGCCGCGTACATGTCGCCCGAACAGTGCCAGGGGCTCATCGAGCGCATCGATCACCGCACCGACATCTACGCCCTGGGAATCATCCTCTACGAGATGCTCTGTGGGGCGCCCCCCTTCATGAGCGAAGGCTTCGGCGACATCATCATCATGCACGTGATGAAGGAGGCCGACCCGCCCCATCTGAAGAACCCCATGGTTCCTCCCGAATTGAGCGCCGCCATCCTGCGCGCGCTGTCCAAGGACCCCGCGGACCGCTTCCAGTCGATGACGGAGTTCCAGGCGGCGCTCCGCGGCAACTTCTCCGTCCACACCGGCCCTATCAGCATCGCGCCGCAAGTTGGCACCACGGCCATTCTCGACGAGCCGCGGCCACCGAGTCCCTCGCGACCTCCGGTGCGGCCGCCGTCGAACCCCCAGTTTGCCTACGATGCGACCATGGCCACGCCGGCCCCTGTATCGATCACGCCAGGGGTGTTCCAGACGGCCGGCTACCCGGCACAGCCCGAGCCCCCGGCCCCGGTCAAGCAAACCACGACCTTCCGCAATGCCGCCGGCGAGGCGACCGATCTGGACTTCGACCGGGGCCGCAAGCGCCGTACCGGGATCGCGGTGGCAGCGATCGTCGGCCTGGCCGCGGCCGGACTTGTCGCCACCTACTACGTCACGCGGCCCACGCCGGGCGGGCCGGCCGCGACCGAGCCCGCGCCCAGAGCCGTTCCCGCCGCCCCCGCGCCGGAGCCGGTGCCCGCCCCAACCTTCACGCCGCCGCCGCCCGAGCCCGCGATCGAACCTCCGCCTCCCCCTGCCGACCGGACTTCGCCGCCGGCCGCCGAAGAGAAGAGCAAGCGACGCAAGCGGAGCGCGAGCCGCACCAGGAAGATCGGCGACAAGAGCAGCGACCGGACTACGGTCAAGAGCCCGGAGCGCCCCAGCGAGCCCGTGGTACCACCACCGCCTACCCGGACCACCACCGAGCGCTGGTAGCCCTGTCGAAATTTGCCGCAAGAGCGGCTATTCTCGCCGCATGAGCGACGGGGAGAGGAGCCGGCGAGCCCTCGACGAAACCATCTTGCTCAAAGATGTGCCGAGCAGCGGCGGGATCTCCGCCGCCGATGGGCTGGCGGGCACGCGCCTGCAGCACTTCGAGCTGGTGCGGTTGCTCGGACGCGGCGGCATGGGCGCCGTCTACTACGGCACCGACCTGTCGCTGGAGCGGCCCGTGGCCATCAAGGTGCTCGCGCTGGACATCGCACACGATCCCGAGATCGTCGAGCGCTTCGCGCGCGAGGCGCGTGCGCAAGCCCGCTTGCGCCACCCCAACGTCGCGCAGATCTACTTCATCGGCGAGGACCGCGGCTTTCACTTCTTCGTGATGGAGTATCTCGAGGGACCGGGGCTCGACTCGGTCCTGGCCAAGGGCGCACCGCTGCCGTGGACCCAGGCCCTCGACTACGCCCTCGCGGCGGCGCGCGGCCTGCGCGCCGCTCTCGCGCAGGGTTTCGTCCATCGCGACGTCAAGCCGTCCAATCTGATGCTCGACAACGAGGCCGGCATCAAGATCCTCGACTTCGGGCTGGTCAAGAGC
>JAFGPX010000308.1 GCA_016935975.1 Deltaproteobacteria bacterium | reverse complement strand
GCCTCGGCGTCGGCCAGGCGTTCGGCGCGGGCCTGGGTGTTGGCCAGCCACTCGCACGCCATGCGCAGGTTGGGCATGAGCTCCAGGGCGCGGGAAAAGTGCCGCTCGGCCTCGGGCAAGCGCTTGGCGGCCGAGGCTCGTCGGCCCAGGGCCAGCTCGCGCCAGGCCGAATCGGGCGACGGTTGCAGGGCTTGCGGCGCCTCGCGATCCGTGCGGACCAGCAGGGCGGCGGTGTGGTCCGCGTAGAGCTGGCGCCACTGCCCGGATGCGCGCAGCCCGTCGATCTGTTTTCTGTGCCGCTTGGGCCACAGGAAGTAGTCCGCCGCCGAGTCGTCGACGATCGCTTCCCAGTTCTTGCTCGTGCCGAGCACGCGCGTGTAATTGCGATAGATGCGGTCGTCGAACACGGTGTCGGCGCGGCCGTCGATGTAGACCCGCATGCGGCCGTTCGTGCGCAGGTTGACGTAGCCGCCCCACTGGTAGAACGCGAAGACCTTGCCGGAAAGTCGGTTGGCCTCGATCACGTTCAAGGCCTCGACGGGGAAGCTGTCCTGGGCCGTGAGGTAGAGGAAGGCGTCGCTAGAAAGCGGGTAGGGCCAAAGCCAGGAAAGCCCCAGGGCCGCGGCCAGCACAGGCAAGACGAGATGCAGGCGCCGCGGCAAGGGCTGCTGCAGGAGCGGCAGTCGCTTGGCGAGAAACCGGCCGAACCGCGCGAGAAGCTCCCCCAGCGCGGGCGCCAAAAGCAAGCTCTGCGCGACGCCGAAGAGGGGTATGAAGCGGCGGCTCTTGAGCGACATGGCCAGGGTGAAGAGCGCCAGCGCCAAGCTGGTGTAGGTCAGGCGCGGATGCCGGCGGTGGAGGCCGGCGAGGAAGGTGAACAGCGCCGTGGCCACGAAGACGCCGACGGCCGGGAAGTAGAGCGGCGAGCGGATGCCGCCGGGCTCCCACGGCGGTATCCACTCGCCCACGCGCAGGTAGGGCGATTTCGGATTCAGGGCATAGTGCAGGGGAAAGACGTAGGCGTCGGGGCCGGCGGGACTCGCCAGGCAGGCGACCAGGCAGCCGATCCACAGGGGCAGGGTGTTGCGCGCGCTCTGGCCGGCCAGGCGCGCGGCCGCGAAGACGATGGTCAGAGCCAGCAGCCCGAAGAAGAAGCCGCCGTGCAGGTTGACCCACACGAAGAAGAAGATGGGCAGCGTCCATCGCCAGCGCGAGGGCACGAGCGCCAGGTGCAGGAGCACGGCGAAGCCGAGCACGGTGTAGAGCTGCGGGCGGATATCGAAGAAGGGCGCGCCGACCGCGATGGCCAGCAACGAGGCCAGGTAGGCGGAAAGCGAGCTGCCGGAGATCTTGCGCAGCAACAGGAAGAGGGACACGAAGGCCGCCACCAGCACGGACCACTTCCACCACACCAGATGCTCCATGCCGAACCGGCTCGCCCACGCCCAGTAGAGCACGTCCGACAGCCACTCGTGGCTCGTCCAGGGCTGGCCGTGCCGCGTGAACGAGAAGGGATCCTTGAAATTCAGGGTGCGGGTTTCCCAGATCCAGCGGCCCGAGGCCAGGTGCCACCACAGATCCGAGCCCATCATGGTCGTGAAGCCGAACGACCAGAAGGTCAGGATGGCGGCCAGCAGCCACAGCAGGAACAGCGAGCGCGGTTCGGGGCGCACGGCCGTGGCGGGCGCGGCCGACGCAGGCGTGTTGCCTTGGCGTTCGCGTTTCTTGGACACGGCTGGCGGCGACTCTAGCCGCAATCTGCGCGCGGTTCTAGCGGGCTGCTAGATGTGTCCGCCGCGCGCTTGCACGATGGCCTGAAGCCAGGCGTGAAACCGCCACGCGCCGACCAGGCCGACCAGGGCCGGGGACAGCATGGCAAGGGCGCACAGGGTCTTGAAGAGGGGCCGGCCCTTGCCGGCGTGAAGGAAGAGGTACACGTAGGCCAGGGGCGAGAGGAAGAAGATGAGCAAGGCCCAGGCGATACGGTCGTTGCGCACCGCCATCACGATCATCATGATCCACACCACGGTTGCCGCCAGGCCGGTCGCGATGCCGGCAATCACCAGGGCGAGAAGCAGGGTGCGAAAAGCGGCGCGCTCGCCGTCGGCAAGCGGCTTGGCGCCGGCGCTGACCAGCTTGACATCGACGACGTCGCTGGCGACGGCTGGCCCGTCTCTGAGCAAGTTCTTGCCGGACAGGGCGCGGCGCAGAGCGGACTGCAGGTTGCCCGCTGGGCCCGCAATGCGCACGCTGGGGCGGCCGGGCGGGGGTGGGGTTTCGATGACCGCCTCCTGCGGCTGCTCCTCGGCCTCGCTCGGCTTGTCTTCGGTTTCGAGCACGATCTTGGCCTGGTCGCGGTACCGGCGCGGCACCTGATCGAGGCTGTTCACGTAGACGTCGCGACCGGTGCGCTTGTTGCGGTACTTGTAGTAGGTGTCCGCGGCCGCCGCCTCGGACCACAGCGCAAGCCCGATGCAGAGGACGACGCCGGTCTGCATGTGCATGGCCCGATTGAAACCCGGCCGGTGGTTTTGCGCAAATCGCGCCTTGCTAGCGCCAGCGGTCCACGATGCCGGTCTTGACGACGGGCACGGGCAGCTCGCTGCCGTCACCGGCCAGGTGCAGGGTGAAGGTCTTGTCGGGCAGGTCGAGAACACCGAAGGTTCCCCGCTGGGCTCGTGCATCCGCGACGAACGTGCGGCGCAGGCGGTCGAAGCGCACCGCCGCGGGATCGTGGCTGCGCGCGGGCTCGCGCAGCAGGGCGCCCGGGTTGACGATCATGCCGCCGCCCAGGTCGAGCACCACCGCGGCCGCGTGCGAGTGGCCGCAGATGAGCACGTCCGCCTCGGTGCCCTCGAGCAAGCCGCGCACCTCGCTTGCGATGAGCGTTCCCGGGTGGATGACGTCCATGTCCGACTTGGGGGAGCCGTGGCACATGGCCAGGCGTACGCCCTCGACAACCTTCTTCCACACGCTCGGCAAGCCGCCTAGGTACACGAGCGCCTCGCTCGACAGGAGAGCGGTCGACGAGCCGGGAGCCGGATTGGCCGCCCAGCGATCGTGGTTGCCGCGCACGCAGGGAATGCGGCGTCCTGCGATGGTGGCCACGCACTCCTCGGGAAACCGGCCGTAGCCCACGACGTCGCCCGCGCACAGCGCCTGCTTGCAGCCCAGCCGCTCCGCCTGCGCGAGCGCGTCCCGCAAGGCGCGGACATCCGCGTGCACGTCGGCGAGGACAGCGAGACGCATGGGGCAGAAATCCTAGCACCCGTTCCGCGCCGCGGCCGCGTAACGCTACGAGCCTTCATTCCCATTGACAATGGAAGGGAAGACGCTATCTTTCCAATCAGGATGGAAAGGCTGCTGCTCAAGGAGATCGTGCTCGACCAAAGGGCCGGGTTCGAGAAGAAGCGGCCGGGCACCGAGCGCGACGCCCTGGCCGAGGTCGGGCGCCACATGGGCAAGCCGCACGCGCTCACCCTGGCCGGAGCCCGCCGCTGCGGCAAGTCGACCTTGCTGCGGCAAGTCGCCGATCGCTTCTTCGCCTCGGGTTACCACTATTGCCACTTCGAGGACGAGCGACTGCTCGGCTTCCAGGCGCGCGATTTCGCCCTGCTCCACGAGGTGCTCATCGAGTGCTTCGGCGAGCAGAAGGTCATGCTGCTCGACGAGGTCCAGAACGCGCCCGGATGGGAGGCGTTCGTCCGCCGCATGATCGAGGCGGGTCACAAGTTCGTCATCACGGGCTCGAACGCGGCGCTGCTGAGTCGCGAGCTGGGCAGCAAGCTGACCGGGCGCCACGTCACGGTCGACCTCTATCCCTTCTCGTTCCGCGAGTATCTGCGCCACCTCGGGGTCGCGGCGGACGAGACGATGCTTCTTCGGCCGGCGGGCCGCGCAGCCTTGGCTCGCCACCTGGCCGACTACCGGCTGCGCGGCGGTTTTCCCGAGCCCCTGGTATACGACGCCCCCGAGCTGCTGGCCCAACTCTACGACGACATCTTGTACCGGGACGTGGCCGCCCGGCACGATCTGGCGCGCACGCAGGCCTTGCGCGAGCTGGCGCTCTACTACATGAGCAACGTCGGCACCCTGGTTTCCTTCAACAAGCTGAAGGCCGCTTTGGGGCTGGGCAGCGTCACCACGGTGTCGGCCTACACCGACTACCTGGTGCAGGCCTTCATGCTCGCGACCGTGCCGGTCTATGACTCGTCGGTGAAGCGCCGCTCGCTCGCGGCCAAGAAGGTGTATGCCGTGGACACGGGCCTGGCCAACCGGGTGTCGCTCAGTTTCTCGCGCAACCTGGGCGCGCTCACCGAGAATGTCGTATTCCTGGAGCTACTCAGGCGCGGCGCCGACGTTTCGTACTACAGGACCGGCAGCGGCCGCGAGGTCGACTTCGCTTGCCGGCGCGGCCGGGCACTGGAGCAATTGATCCAGGTGACCTTGTCGC
This sequence comes from Deltaproteobacteria bacterium, assembly GCA_016935975.1. GTDB lineage: Bacteria > Myxococcota_A > Polyangia > Fen-1088 > Fen-1088 > Fen-1118. The sequence goes on along the minus strand of JAFGPX010000308.1, from coordinate 11,877 downwards.
TCGGCGACCCGCAGGCGCGCGCGCGCGAGGTGGACGCGCTGGCCGAGGCGCTGGTTGAGCAGGACGTGCAGGCGGGCCTGGTGCTCACCGAGAGCGAGCGCGAAGACATCACCATCGGAGGATGTCGCATTCAGGTCCGGCCGCTCGGCCCCTGGTTGTGCGGACTTGGCATCTGACGCCCGGACGCAGGTCGGATGCAACCCAGCTGCGTGCGCGGACATTGCAGAGAATCATGTACGCAACATCGGCATCCTCAGGATCATTCGGGTTTTCGACAACCTGCTCCACCCGGGGCGATTCTCCCGCGATGATGTCCATCCCCTCCTCCACACCGCGTCGCGCCTATGACCACCGCCTGCGCGAGCATGTGGTCCGCTCCGGTGCGAGATCCCTTGCCAGGCACGTCGCCATCCCGCGCTCTACCGTCTCGACCTGGCAGCGGCGTGGCCTGCGTCCAGTCGTCACCATCGAGCCCTTGGATCAGGACCGGCAACGCCTTCTCGATTCTATCGCCAAGCTCGACCGCCGAGCCCGAGTTCTCGCTCGAGCGGCTCCGGACCCTGGTCGAGTTCTACGTTGAGCAGCACAACACCCAGATGCCCCACGCGGCTCTTTCAGGCCAGTCGCCGGACGAAATCCACTTCGGCACGGCCGCCAACCTGCCGGCCGATCTCGCAGCGGCCCGGGATCTCGCGCGAGCCGCACGTCTAGCAGCAAACCGCGGGCTGTCGTGTGACCGCTGCCTGGGTGTGCAAGTCACTCCTACCGAATCGGGAATTCCCCCGTGATTCTCAAGGTGCCGAAGTTGCGTACGCCGGACTCTGGAATGTCCTCGCACGCAGCCGGGCGGATCCGAGACGGTCAGCTCGATGTCCTGCCGATCTCCGGGGCCGCATCTCAGTGAGGATCCTTCTGCCGTCGCTGGACGGGGGTTTCGCACAAGGCGTATGCTGACTGCGTGACTGCCATCATGAACAAGCGCGGGCTCGTGGCTCTCGCCCTGTTGTGCGCATCTCTCGGGTGCGGAGGCGCGGCCGGCGGTCTCCATGCCGGCGTCGGGGGATCGGGGGGCACCATCGACGCGGCAAGCGGAGGCGCGGCGGCCGGAGGCTCGGCGGGCACGATGGCGACCAGCGGACCGGGTACGGGCGGACAGGCGAGCGGCGGTGCCATGGGCACGGGTGGCGCTGCCTCTGGCGGGATCGGCAGCGGCGGCATCGGCACCGGGGGCTCGGCTGGCGCTGCGGCGACCGGCGGAAGGACCGGGACAGGCGGCGTGACCGGTACCGGGGGAATCGGGATGGGCGGAAGAACCGGGACCGGCGGAAGAACCGGTACCGGGGGAATCGGGATGGGCGGAAGAACCGGAACCGGCGGGATCGGGACCGGTGGGAACGCAAGCGGTGGCACGGTCGGCACGGGCGGCGCTGCCTCGGGAGGGGCCGGAGGCGGCGGCGGCGCCAGCATCTGCGACGGGTTCGTCATGCCGAACCCGGTCGCCTCCGGGCTTCCGAATCCAGCGGCGTACGACACCAGCGTCGCCGGCATCGTCGCCGACGAGGTGTCCGGCCTTCTGTGGGAACGGAACGTGAACCCCGCTCCGTGCAGCGGCAAGGCGACCTGCCTGCCCGGCGAAGCCGCCGCCTACTGCGCGGCCAACCGGATCGGCGGGTATTCCGACTGGCGCCTGCCCACGGTCATCGAGCTCGTGTCGATCGTCGATTTCACCGTGGCAAAGCCCGGTCCCACCATCGAGGCGGTCGCCTTCCCCGACACTCCGGCCGAGTACTTCTGGACGTCCACGGGCCTGGCCGGCGATTCGGTGACCCTGTGGCAGGTCCGCTTTGGCAGCGGCACCACGTACTACGATGTTTTCGGCGGGCAGGAGCCGTATCGGGTGCGCTGCGTGCGCGCGGCCTCGCCGTCAGACGGCGGAACGGGTTGCTATTCGCCGCCGCGCCTCACGGTCCAGGGCACGGGCGCGACCGCCACCGTCACGGACGCCGCGACCAAGCTGGTCTGGCACCAGGCGCCGAGCCAGACGACCATGAGCTGGAGCGCCGCCAAGGCCTACTGTGGTGCGCCGTATCGCCTGCCGAGCGTGAAGGAGCTGCAGACCATCGTCGACTACACCAAGTCAGTACAGTACTCGACGATCGACCAGACCGCCTTCCCGAGCACGCCCGCCGACTACTTCTGGACGTCATCGTCGTGCACCAGCGATCCGAGCACGGCTTGGACCGTCGAGTTCGGCCACGGCACCGCGGGCTGCCCCGAGGCCGGCGGTTCGTACTACGCGCGCTGCGTGCGTTGAGGCCGGGGCGGTGTTTTGCGCCGAAGTGAGCCCACGGCGCTGCCGGCGGCAACCGAGCTTGACCTTGCCCGGGGTCTCCGCAGCAACGATGGTCTCTCCGCCGCGCGCGCCGCCCAGCGTCTGGCCGAGCAGGGCCCAACCGTCTCCCGGAACGCAAGCGCCAGAGATCCTTCGTCCGTTTCCTGAGAGGGTGTCTGAAAAGTACCGAAGGTCGGTCGCAAGGCACGAGACGATCCACCAAGGGGGTGCCCAAGAGCACTATCACCCTCACCCGCGGGGGGGAGTTGGGTGAGGGGGATCGGACTTGCGGAACAAGCCGCCATTGCCTCAGGAACGCGGGCTTCCCCTCACCCGCCGACGCAGACGTCGGCGGCCTCTCCCCGACGGGGAGAGGCTCGGAGCCTGGCCACGACCAACACCTTGAAAGGGCCAGGCCCGGAGGGTGTCCTAGGGGGTCCAGCCAGGGCTGGATTCCAAGGCGAACCCAGGCCCCTTGGGGCGATTTTCCCTCTCGGGACAGACCCGTCCCTCTCCGCCGGCTGACGGCGGCCGGGTGGAGCGGGTGGGCGGGGATGGCCGGTGGCGACGCCGAGGTCGCCTAGGCTTGGCGCGCGTCGGGCGGCTCGCCATAGCGGCGGCGTAGGACGCGGCTTCCCCAGAACGGTGGGCCGCGGGCCGGGGGGTGGAGGTTCGCCGTCCGGGAGGGGTCCTTCCCGTCCGGGTCTGTCCTGCCCCACCTCCCCGTCAGCCGTTTCCGCCCCGCCAGACCCCCTTGTTTCGGTTACGCACTGGCGCTCCACCCTTACAATGCGGAGGGCAAGAGCGATCCGCCGGACGACACGCGGTACCTGCCCGATCCGTCGAAGGCCGAGCGGCGTCTCTATCGCAGGCACCTCGTCCGGCGCTGCATGGAGGACGTCGGCAGCAAGGAAACCCGCTGCCAGGCGGCCTGCGACTGCGGCGAGCAAACGGACAAGCAGCAGAAGGCGAAGTGCAAGCAGTCCTGCCGCGACTGCCGCAAGGAGGTGGCCCAGCAGGTCCGCGAGTGCAAGAAGAACGGCGGGGCCGCGCGTGCGCCTGCGGCGCGACCTCGGCGAGGCGCTGCTGCTACGCCGCGGATGGCGGGTGATTCGGACCCCAAGCCGATGGCGCTTTGAGGGGGAAGGGCAGGCTACTCGAAGACGGCCCGCGTGCAGACCAGGCCGCAGGAGTCGGCGCCAACTTCGTAGCGGGTGTAGGTCGCCGTTTTGTCGAACGCGGTGACGGTTGCCCCGGTGGCGTCGGTCACGGTGACCGTGTAGCGATCGCCGTTCTTGAACGGGCCCTCCTGCAGCCTGATGGCAAGCGTGCCGGGAGGATAGACGAAGGTGTCTATGACTTCGTTCTTGGGCCACCCCGTGAGCCTGACCCCGTAGCCCACGCCGTCCTCGGGGGTCGCGGGCAGGCTCGCACAGGTGCCGCTCGCGCAGGTTGTGTTCCGGCACACACGAACGCGCAAGCCCCGGATGGTGCTCCAGTCGGCCGGGGGCAGGGGAACTTCGAAGTCGACGGCTTCGGCACAGCCGATGGATGAGCATTCCGCGCCACAGCCGAGCAGGTTCCATGAACCGAGGATGAGCGAGAGGAGGATGACGAGGCGTCGCTGCATGGCTTCTTGCCCTAGCAGACGCCGTGCCAGGGCGGAATCGGTGTACTTCCCGGGCGATGCGCGCCGGCCGGCGGCCAGAGCACGACACGGGTGTCGCGCTCACCGCAGCCGCTGCGCCTACGCGTCCCGCGCCATCACGAAGAAGCCATAGCCGTAAGCTTCGCCGTGCCGGCGATAGATCTCGATCTCGTGCTCGATCCGGGTGGTCACGGCCAGGGCTTCGGCGTCCCCGGGGTGCGTGGCTTTGTAGCGCGCGGCACGATCGGCCAGCGGCACGTAGAAGTTGTCCCACCAGGCCAGCCGGGGGAGCACGAAGTCGGCGATCAGGCGGTAGCCGCTGGCCGCGATGGCGCGGCGCCTGGCCGCGATATCGACGATGTCGGCAGCTTCGGCCGCCAAGAAGTCGCGTGCCTCCACCGGCGGATCGTCGCGCAGCCAGCACATCTCGGAGATGACCATGTGCCCCTGCGGCCGGAGGAGGCGGCGCCAGATGGACAGCGCCCGGTCGAAGCCGATGATGAAGACCGCGCCCTCCGACCAGATCACGTCGAAGGATTCGTCGGGGAACCGCAGGTCGGCCATGTCGCCGAGCTCGGGCGAGACCCGATGCCCGAGCCCCCGCTGCGCGAGCTGGTTCTTCAGGATCTCGACGAAGGGGGCGTGGTTGTCGACGGCGGTGATGTGTGCGTCGGTCGCGCGCGCGAGATCCAGGGTCTGGGTGCCGCTGCCGCAGCCGATGTCGAGCACGCGGTGCCGGCTGGTCAAGGGCGGCAGGCAGCCGAGGGCGCGCAGGGTCGCGTCCCGGTCGCCCGGCCCTTGCCGGGGCAGGGTCTCGAAGATCGCGTAGAAGCTTCGTGGGGGCTTGTCCATGGCTCGTGTTTTCTAGATCGCCGAGGCGTCGAGTAAAGGTGTTTCCGTATGCGGATCCCGGAGGAGGCTTGCCGCCGTGGTAGAACGGCGCGCATGCCGCTCGTCGCGGATCGCCAGCCCGGCTGCAAGATCGACGTGTAGGCGCCTGCGCAGCAGGTCGGCCTCTGGCAGGGCAGGGCTTGCTCAGGCCGGCCGCGGCAGCAGGCCGGCCTCCTTCACTGGAAGCGATCATGCATTTCCGCGGTTTCTCGGCCGCGCTCAGTGCGATCGACGTTTCGACGTAGAGGCAACGAAATCGGAGCCTTCGGGGGTTGGAGCCTCCGCGCTTGGAGAGATCGGTGACCCGCGGAACTGCGTGATCGGTTCCAATCGTCGTTTGCCGAATCCGACCGTGCGTCGCGGGGACGTCTCCGGCCAAGTCATGGGATGGAGTCCTTGCGGCGGACAGGCGGCACGGCGCTGGCCAGCCGGGCCAAGAGGGCGAGCGCGTCCATCTCGAGCGCGTACGTGCCGTCTGACCAGGGACGCTTGAGCGTCAATCGCACACGGTGGTCGGGCAAGAAGGTGAGGCGCTCTTGGCAGTTCCTAGGCTCACGTTCACGCGAATGACCATATTATCGATTCATGGCCCTCTTGCGCTGTGCCTGGGTTCTGATGATCCTTGCCGCGGTCGCAGGCCTCTCCGCGTCCGCACTGGCGGAGGGTCTGCTCTTTCCTGGCACTCGCCCCCTTGGCACCGGAGGCGCGATGCGCGCACTTGCCACGGGCGACGCTGGCCCCCAGCTCAATCCCTCCGGTATCTCGATGATGCGCGGCTACCAGCTTGAGTCTGCCTACCAGTATGGCTCGACGATGGGGGCGCACGACGCCCGCGTCTCCGCGGTCGCCTCTCTCTCGAGCCCCAATCTGGGTGGCGCCCTCGGCTACACCTTCCACCACGCTTCGCCGGAGCTGGTTCGCGAGACTGGCCACCTGCTAGGTGGATCGCTTTCCTTGCCCTTTGTGGACAGATTCTTCTTCGGCGCCACTGCGAAATACGTCCGCTCCTCCGGCTACACCACGCTCTCGGGGCTCACCTGGGACGCGGGACTGACCGTGCGTCCAATTCCCCAGTTCTCCATGGGCCTCGTCGCATACAACTTGCGTGATCTTGGCATCGAATGGCTGCCCCGAGGTGTTGGTGCCGGGGTCGCGGTCTTGCCGATGCCAACCCTGCTTCTGTTCTTCGACGCCGTGTCCGAAATGGCCACCTTCAACGCTCACTCACGTGCCAGCGTCACCCAGCCGAGAGTCCATTACATGGGCGGTGGAGAGATATGCCTCTCTTCGGTGGCCGCCATCCGCGTTGGCGGCGGCTGGAACGGCCGGACCAGGAACGGCTACCTATCCGCCGGCGTCTCTGCGCTGTCCGCGTACATCGGGGCCTTGGAAGCCGGATTGCGACAGGAAGTGTCGGGGGAAAGCAGGACCACCACCATCGGGATGAGCGCTCGGCTCTTCATTCCCGGCACCTAGCCCTATGGCCACCTACCCAGGCGGACATCGAGGCCATCGTGTCGTGTGCCGAAAACCGATCGTCACCGCCTCGGGTCTCATGGAGGCCCATTTCACGCGGCCTCGCGGTGGTAGAAGCCCAGAAGGCCGCCAAGGCGACCGCGACGGACCACCTTTCCGGTGCCGTTCACGTCGGCGTGCCCCGCGATCAGCGCGTTGTCGATCCCTTGGTGATTCCTTTCCTGGTGATAGTGCTGCATGAACTCGGTGATCGCGCGTCGGAGATGGGCTTCGCCGAGAGGCACGATCCGGTTCAGGCATTCGGTTTTGACGGACAGCACGAATCGCTCCGCGAAAGCGTTCGGATTCGGACTCTTCGCCGGCAACCTCAATACCTTCACCCCACCCTGCTTCAAGATCTCCCGGAAGCCGTCCGTGTACAGCGGATCGCGATCGGTGAGCACGTACCGTTTGCCCAGCAAGAACCCATCGACCACGTCGAGAAGGTTCCTCGCGATCTGCTCCATCCACGCGCCCCCAGGGTTCACCGCGGCTCCGAGGATCTCGACCTTCCTGCTCGCGATGTCGATCGCAAACAGCACGTGGTACCGAACCAGCCCCAGACCTCTCGTTCTCCCTCGCCATCCTGAGCACCAACTCCGAGACCTCGCCACGCTTCTTCGGCCGTCCCGGTCCTCGTCGCTCGCTGCCGTCGTACTTCTTCGCTACCGGCTCCCGATACCAACGCAAGATGGTCTCGGGCAAGGCGATCGTCGCCACTGCGGCCAGCCCCTTCCTCCCCAACTTCTTGCCCAGCGTGGCCAGCTGTCTTCGTTCCGCGTCCGTCAGCCGTATCCGCTTTGTCCCGAGCTTCTCCCTGAGCAGCCGGTTCTCCGCCTTCAGGAAGTCGACCTGCTCCTGGAGCACCCGACCGAGCCATACCACGAGTCACGCCGCCAGGAACTGCAACGGCAGCGGGAGCGTCAGACCTGTCCTTGGTGCAGTCATGGGAGTGCTAGGAATCCCCGGTTTCCACGCATCACCATGTCCAGCAAACCGAGGGGAACCGGTCGATATCATGACGATTTCGTCCGATCCAGCTTTCGCACAGGACGGGGTGCGGGACTACCTGGTCAAGGAGGTGTTCCCCGAGCTGCGCGATTGGTGCGAGGAGCGGAAGCTGCGGCTGGTGGACATCGATCTTCGCTGGGGGGCAGCGGTTCGATCGTCGCCGGTCAGACAAGCTTGCACGGCGGCCCACACGCCGCCAGCGCTCTGTCCATGGTCAAGAGGGTGAGGCCTTCGGCCTGCGCCTGGGCTAGCAGAATCCGGTCGAAGGGGTCCTTGTGCGGAGAAGGGAGCGCACGAACGGCGAGCGCGTGCTCGCCGGTGATGGGCAGTTCCTCATAGCCATGGAGCAGGAGACCATGTCGGAGGCGCTGCGCGTCTACCTGGAAATCGGATCTGCCGAGGCCGGTCTTGATCACCACCTCCCAAACACTGGCCGCGCTGAAAAGGAGGGTGCTGTCCCGTGCTTTCAGCACGGCGAGAGCGGCCTTGGGCAGGCGCTGCGGGGAACCGGCTGCCCACAGCAGGAGGTGAGTGTCGAGCAGGACTTTCATTTCGCGGTTCCGAAGAGGCTGGCGATCTCGTCACGCCCCATCTCATCGAAGTCCTTCGGAACCACTGTCTCCCCTTTCATGAAACCAAGGCGACCTTCGGGCGAGTCCTTTGCCTTGATTGGGACCACACGCGCAAGTGGCTTGCCGGCCTTCGCGATGACGAAGGACTCGCCGCGCGCGACGCGCGCCACGAGCCGCGATAGGTGCGTCTTTGCCTCATGGATGTTGACCACGGTCATGGCTACCAGCGTAGACTAACCTGGCTTAGTTCACAAGCCAGCGGGCGAATGCACGCAGCGCAGCTTGGTCGTGGTGGCCACCTTGGAAGCGGTCTGCAACGACCGCGGGCGGGCGATTCGGTCTGGCGCGGCGCCGGCTTCGCCGCAACTCTCGGTGCGCCTGCATTCGTCACGAGGCATCGGCCGCGCTCGGCGCGGCCGAGAAACGGCGCAGATGCCGGATCGTCCTCACGATCTGCGAGCATGCAGGCCAGAATCTCCGAGGTTCACACGTCCTGTAGCCGGCCGCTGGTGTGCGGTAGTCCGCGACAGGAGGCTGGAAATCTTGCCAAACCAGCAGTAGGTGGGCTCGTCGGCGCGCCACGGGGCAGGTCAGGGCGGTGCGTGGGCGCGGCTTCGACGAGGAGCCAGTCTCGGAAATGAGATCGGAAGCGATCGACTTCCTAGCTGCTTCCGAGTCCTTCGGTTCGAAGCGCAAGTTGAAGCTGGGCGATCTGCGGACGCTGGGCATGCTGACCTTGGACCATGGCCGCCTGGTTCCGACGGTGGGCGGCCTGTTGCTGTTCGGCAAGGACTGGCTGGGCAAGTTCCCCGATGCCTATCTGCGCGCGGGTTGCTTCGCGGGAACGGACAAGACCACCATCGTCGACTCGACCGACATCACGTCGTGCTTCCCGGCCGCCGTCGACGAGGCGCTGGCCTTCGACAAGCGCAGCACTCGCCGAAGCATCGGCGTGGGGGGCGCGAGAAACGCCGAGACGTGGGAGTATCCCCTGGTCGCGGTTCGCGAGGCGGTCGTCAATGCCATGGTTCACGCCGACTACGGACAGCGCGGGTGGCCGTTGCGCCTGGCCGTCTTCAGGGACCGCATCCAGATCGACAACCCGGGCGGGCTGCCCGCGGGGCTTGCCATCAGCGACATCCGGCAGGGGGTATCGAAGCTGCGCAACCGGGTTCTCGGCCGCGTGTTCCACGCGTTGGGCCTCATCGAGCAATGGGGTAGCGGCATCCAGCGCATGACCAACGCGTGCCTGCAGCCGGCCTGCCCGAACCCGAGCTGGAAGAGATCGGCTCCGGCTTCCGCGTCACGCTTCGTCGCCAGGCCACAGGCAAGCCCGCCCTGGATGCCCTCGACCAGGTCATCGTCGACTTCGTGCGCGGCTCCCCTGGGGTATCCACCAAACAGATCGCCACGAAGATCGAGCGCACCACTCGCTCCACGCGCGATCGTCTCGGACGCCTGGTACGAAGCGGTCTTCTCGCCGCGGTAGGCACCAGCCCACAGGATCCACGGAAGGTGTTTCACCCGATGAGGTAGAGCTTCGCAAGCGGCAGACAGCACTCCGGGTCAGAAAACGTCCCTTCGCGCGTTCAACAGGGGAAGGAACTGTGCGATGGTTTGCGGACGTCCATGACCACCCCGATGACCTGCCCCAAGTGCTCCTCGGCCGATGTGCGCTTTCGGCCCAAGCTCAAGGACTGGACCTGCTTCGAGTGCGGCCACAACTGGACCGCAGAGGCGCCGGTCGAAGAGCGGCGGCCGCTGCACATCTTCCTGTCCTACGGTCACGACGAGCACACGGCGAGCGCCTTGCGCATCAAGGCGGATCTGGAAGCGCGCGGGCACAAGGTGTGGTTCGATGCCGAACGGCTGCGCGAGGGACGCGACTGGGAGCAGTACATCGAGGAGGGCCTGCGACAATGCGACAAGGTCGTGCTGCTCATGACCCCGCATTCGGTCAGGCGGCGCAACCCGCGCGACCCCGAGAGCCGCGACGGCTATTGCCTGAACGAGATCGCCAAGGCCATCGAGAAGAACAAGCTGATCGTGCCGGTCATGCTGGTCACGCTGGACGACGGGCCGCCGACCAGCATCTGCCGCATCCAGTACCTGGACCTGCGCGACTGCGTGCCCATCGCCGGCAACGACGAGCGCTACAAGGTCCGCCTCGAGCGGCTGGCCAAGGCCGTCGAGCAGGACGACCTGGACTTCGAGGGCGGGCAGGCGCGGCTGCAACGCCTGCTGCGGCCGCTGTCCTTCGAGGCCGAGATGAGCCGCCACATCGCCCGCTTCACGGGACGGCAATGGCTGGTGGCCGAGATCGACCGCTGGCTGGCCGAGAACCCGGCGTCGCGCGTGTTCTGGCTGTCGGGCCCGCCCGGCATCGGCAAGAGCGCCATGGCGACCCACCTCGTGCACCGGCGCGGCGACGTGATCGGCTACCACCTGTGCGTGCACGGCCACGACGACAAGGGCGACCCCAGCCGCGCGGTGCTGTCGCTGGCGTATCAGGTGGCGCAGCACCTGCCGGAATACGACAAGGCGCTCAAGGCGCTGGACCTGGAGCAAGAGGTGGGCAAGCACGCGGGCACGCTGTTCGACAATCTGTTCGTCAAGCCCCTGGGCGGCAACTTCCCGGCCCCTGAGGGGCCACGCCTGTTGGTCATCGACGCCATCGACGAAGCCACGCGCGGCGGACGGAACGAGATCGCCGAGCTGGTCCGCGACCACTGGGAGGAGGTGCCTTCATGGCTGCGCCTGGTCATCACCAGCCGGCCCGAGGTCGAGGTGGTGGCGACGCTCGGCCACCTGAAGCCGTTTGTGCTCGACGCCCAGCGCAGAGAAAACCTCGAGGATCTGCGCCGCTATCTCGACCGCGAGCTGGCCGAGCGCAAGCTGCCCCGCGACGCCCGCACCATCGACACCATCCTCGCCGCCAGCGAGGCGGTGTTCCTGTACGTGGTCGTGCTGCTCGAGGAGATCGACCAGGGCCGCATGAGCCTGAGCCGCCTCGACGACCTGCCGGTCGGCCTGGCCGGCCACTACCAGCGCTTCTTCAGCCGGCAGTATCCCGACGGTGGCGAGTACCGCGCCGCCATCGCGCCGCTGCTCGAATGCATCTGCGCCGCCCGCGAGCCCCTGCCGCTCGACGTGCTGGCCCGCGCCGCCGGCCTCGGCGGCAACGAGGTGCGCGCGCGCCTCGTGCGCGTGGGCTCGATGTTTCCCATCCGCCAGGCGCCGAACCAGGAAGACACGATCCGCCCCTTCCACAAGTCGGTAGCCGACTGGCTGACCGCGCTCCACGAGAACACGCGCCTGCCGCGTGCCGGCGCGTACTTCGTGGACGTGGAAGCCGGCGAGAAGCGTTTGGCGGACGCGTGCTGGGCGGAGTGCCGGCGAGACGTGCAGAGCGCGAGCGTGTACTCACTGCGGTACCTGCCCGCGCATCTGGTGGCGGTGGGGAGGGGAGGGGATGCGGCCGAGGTGATGACGGAGTTCGGGTATCAGTACCAGAGGCTGAAGGTGTTGGGGCGGGAGGATGTGGTCAATGTGACGACGGACTTTGCGCTTGTAGATGGAGCGGCAGGACTTGTACCAGCGGTGCGCGGGCGGCTGGGCGTGTGGAGGGCGTTTCATGCCGAGAACGCCCACATCTTGCGGCGCGAAGATGCGTTGCCGCAGACCTCGCTTCTTCAGCGAGCGGTTGCACACGCAGACACGAGTCCGGTGACCGAGGGCGCGGAGAGGTGGCTCGAACAGGTGGGGAGCGAGGGGCAATGGCTGCGCCCGCTCGGCCGACCGCACGAGCGCGAGCGCAGCGCGTGCCTGCGCACTCTCGAGGGGCACACGGCCCATGTGAACGCCGTTGCGCCTTTGCCCGATGGCAGACGCGCCCTGTCAGGGAGCTG
>JAFGPX010000307.1 GCA_016935975.1 Deltaproteobacteria bacterium | reverse complement strand
GTCAGCGGATCGCGCAGGTGCTCGATGACCGCCGTGTCGACCTCGACCTCGCCGCCCTCGACGACAAGGCGCGCCTGCTTGCCATGGCTGGCCGCCAAGTCGCGCACGGTGCGCGTGTACTGACGGCACGAGGGCCCGAGCGGCACCATGCGAATCTTGAGCACCAGATCCTGCAGATCGAGGAAGAGTCGGTCGGACTCGCGGTGGATCTCGAGTGCCTGGGCGCCACAGGCTTCCACCTCTTGTTCCAGCGCACCCAGCAGGCGTCCACGGGCGATGGCAATCTCGCCGACCAGGGTGAGAATCTGGTCGAGTCGCTCGACGTCCACGCGCAGGGTGCGCGCGCGCCCGGCTTCCGGTGGCCCGGGCTTGGCCTCGGCCGCGCCCGCGGCCGGTACGTCGGTGACCGCAGGCGATGCCGGGCCCTTGTCTTCCACCGGCCCTGAAGCGGCGGCGCTTTTCGCGGGATCTTGGCCCGCCGTGGCCGACGCGCGCGCCTTCCAGTCGGCCAACTGCCCCAGAAGCTCCGGCGGCGCCGCGGCCGTGCCGTCGACGTTCGCTGCTGTGGGCGCCATCCGGCGCATGACGTCCACCGCGCGCAGCAGAAGCGACACCAGCTCCGGTCCCGCGACCAAGGTCTGCTTGCGCAACCGATCGAGCACATCCTCGACCATGTGGGCCAGCTCGGCCATGCCATCGAACTCGATGGTCGAGGCATTGCCCTTCATGTTGTGTGCGCCGCGGAAGATGGCACGCAGGATCTCCTGGTCGTCGGGTCGCGCCTCCAGCGCCATCAGCGACTCTTCCATCGTCGCCAGGTTCTCCTCGGCATCGACCAAGAAGGCTCGCACCAGCAAGTCGCGATCGAGGTTCATGAACCGTTGAGCCTCCACACCCAGGCGGAGCCGTCCTCGACGTGGAAGAGCACGCGGCGACCGCGGTCTCCGCCCAGATCGGAGCCAAGCACCGTCACGTTCTCGGCCGCTAGCAGCTCCCAAGCGACGGCCGCGTTCGCATCGCCCAGGCTGGCGCCGGTCGACGGAGCCAGGCCGGGCAGCACCCTCGCGCCGCCGAAGATCTTGGCTCTGAGCGCGCCCGGCCGACCGCCGAGCGCGCACACGGCAGAGATGAGCGCGGGAATGGCCAGGCTGCCATAGCGGCCGGTCTCACCCCGGCTGTGCCGGCCACGTGGCAAGAGGTAGTGAACGGCGCCTCCTACACGCGCCTCGGGGTCCCACAGGCACACGGCGACGCACGAGCCGAGCAGCGTCTTGATTGCGCACGGGGCAGTGGCCACGTGCATCTGCGCCGGGTGCAGGTAGACCGCGGAGGGAGCATTGGCATCGACCTGCGGCGCCGGAGTCTCGACGCCGATCCCCGGCGCCGGCGTCAGGATTCTGGTGCCTTGACTAGCCATCCCTCCCCTTCGCGGCCCAGGGCTCGCCAGAACAGCACAATGCGAACGCGGCTTGCTGGGCCACCAGCTCGAACACATCCTCGTCCTGCGGCCCCAAGCCGCTTCTATGGGGCAGCAGGCGAAAGACCGCCACGACACCCACCACGCGCCGACCCAGGCGCAGGGGAATGGCCACCGTGGGCTGGCCCGCAGCGGCTTGGCTTGGCCTGACGACGTCGCCGCTCTCCGCCGCTTGTCCGACCGCGCCCTCGCCCACTGTCACCCGCTGCCACGGCTCGGGCCCGATGCCCCGACTGGCCCGCAGCTCCAGCGTGCGACCATCGGACGACAGGCTCCAGACGGCGATTTCCTCGCTGCCGACCAGATTGAGCAGCACGTCTTGCAGGTTGCCGAGGCACTCGGCCGAATCCGCGCTCTCGTGCAGCCGCGCGCTGGCCACGGCCAGCCGGGCGAGATGCGCCTTGGCCTCGTCCGCATCTTCGCAGCGGTCCCGCAGGGTTTGGATGGCGGATTCCGCGACGCCCACCAGCTCGCGCAGGCGCTGGATCTCCTGCTCCATGTCCTCGGGGCTCGCCACGGGAGCGTAGGAAAGCGTGCCGGTCCTGTCACCGCCGCCAGTCACGTGGTTTCCCACTCGCCGAGGCAGTTGCGCACCTTGGCCAGCAATTCCGCCGGATCCACCGGCTTGGTCACGAACTCGTTGCAGCCATAGGCGTAGCTCGCCTCGGCGATCCCCTCCTCGCCGCGCGTGGTGACCATGATGATGGGGATGGCGGCCGTGCTCGGCTCGTCGCGCAGGCGCTTGCACGTCTCGATGCCGTCCATCTTCGGCATCATCACGTCGAGCAGGATGAGGTCCGGCTTCTCGACCATCGCCTTTTCCAAGCCCTCGAGGCCGTCTTGTGCCGTGACGACATCGTAGCTGGTTTCCTGCAACACCATGCGCGCCAGCAAGCGCGCGGTCGATGAGTCATCGACCAGAAGTATCTTCTTCCGTGTCATCGCCTCGAATCTCCTTGTGCTGATTCCGATACTCGGCAGATCGCGCTTCGGACTTTCGCCAGTCGCGGCCAAACGAAAGGAACATCCGTGTGTTCCCATCCCATTCGGAGCCCAAGGCCTCGGGCTGAGTCGGAGCCAATTGGATCCTCTTGTGCGTGGGGGGCCCGGGCCAGCGTCAGGCTGCGTCCTACAAGGTCGCTTCGTATGGCCGGACTTCACGCGATTCCACGAGCAGAGCCTCGTCGTTGCGCCTCCGACGTCGCTCCGATCGCCCCTTCCCCTGCGCCTCGAGCGCGTCCGACTCGCGCCGCGACGGGCTCCCGGCCCCTAAAGATCTTCCGCCGGCCTGGCGAAAAGAGGAGCAAGTGAGGTGGCGCCAGGGACGAGCCAACGATCGGGTCCGACCCCCGAGGTCGGGCTTCGGGATCGTGGCATCCTAGGAGAGAGTCCGTGCTTCGGCGACTGAGCATCGGCAAACGCGTGAGCCTGACCCTGCTGGCCGGGTTGGGCTTCATGTTCCTGGCCGCGTGGGTCAGTAGCTGGACGGCCGCGCGTCACAGCGAGGGCTTGCAGCGCCTTCTCGAGCGGGATGTCTCCCGCGTCCAGCTCGCCCTGCGTGCCAAGGCCGCGCTGCAGGAAATGCGGCGATGGGAGAAGGAGACGCTGCTTTGCGCCGGCGACGCAACGAGCGTGGCCGAGAGCACGGGCCGGTGGCTGGCGAGCCGGAAGCGGCTGCGGAGCTTGCTCGACGAGATTGCGACGGGCCAGGACGGGGGCGCCGTCGTATCGGAGCGCGAGCTGGTCGCGTACGGCGACACGGTCGCCCGCGCCTTCGACGGCCTGCGCGCAGGCCAGGCCGCGACCGCCAGCGAGGCCGCCCAGGCCTTGCGGGACTTGGAGGCGGCCCTGCAGCGCATGGATGCGGATCTCGATCGGATGAGCGAGGCGGCCAGCCGAAGGCTTGCGGAGTCGGTGACAGGTCTCGACGACCAGCGCCGCGGCTTCGACTGGACGCAGTTGCTTGTCGCCCTGTGCGTGATTGCCATCGTCGGCGCGGGCAGCATCTACGTCGCGCGCAGCATCACGGGGCCGGTCCTCGAGGCCGCGAACGCCGCCGAGGCCATCGCCTCCGGGGATCTGCGCCTCGCCCTCGATCCGCGCGACGCCGCCGACGAGCCGGGCCGGCTGGTCTTGGCCATGAAACGCATGGTCGAGCAGCTGCGCAAGGCCATGGGCGAAATCCGTGCGGCGGCCGAAGTCCTCCGCTCGGGGGCCGGCCAGGTCTCCGCCGCAGCGCAGGTGCTGTCACAAGGCACCTCGGAGCAAGCGGCCTCGGTCGAGGCCACCACCTCGAGCCTCCAGGAGATGAACGCCTCGATCACGCAAAACGCGGAGAACAGCCGGTCGAGCGAGCAGATCGCGGTGGGCGTGCGCGCCCAGGCCGAGGGCAGTGGTCAGGCGGCCAGCGAAACCGTGCAAGCCATGCGCTCGATCACCGAGCGCATCTCGATCATCGAGGAGATCGCGTACCAGACCAACCTGCTGGCGCTCAACGCCGCCATCGAGGCGGCGCGCGCCGGCGAGCAGGGCAAGGGCTTCGCCGTGGTCGCGACCGAGGTGCGCAAGCTGGCGGAACGCAGCCAGGTCGCGGCCAAGGAGATCCGCAAGGTGGCCAGCTCGAGCGTGGACACGGCCGAGCGCTCGGGGGCTTTGATCGAGGGCATGCTGGCCTCGGTCAAAAAAACCGCCGAGCTGGTGCAGGAAGTGGCCGCGGCCTCGACCGAGCAGGCGACCGGCGTGGCGCAGATGAACCAGGCCATGTCCAAGGTCGACGAGGTCACCCAGCGCAACGCCTCGTCCGCGGAGGAGCTGTCGGGCACGGCCACGGAGATGGCCTCCCAGGCCGACGCCCTACGCGAGCTGGTGCGGTTCTTCCGGCTCCCGGAGCACGAAAGCCCCCTTCCCTTGGCCGAGCGACGAGCCAAAGCGGCCAAGCCAGCCGAATCGGCCGCGCCGCCCAAGCCGGCGCTGCCAGCGATCTCCGTGCCGCGAAACCCGCCGCAATGGTTGCAGCAGAAGCCACCCCCGGCCGCGACGGCGCCCCCGCGCACGGCGCCTCCCGCGCCAGCTCCGCCGCTTCCCGGAATCCCACGGCAGGACAGCGACGAGAACTTCGAGCGTTTCAGGAGATAGACCATGGCGAACCCGACAACGGACCAGAGCTCCACGCAGTACCTGTCGTTCTTTCTCGGCGGTGAGGCCTACGCCATCGGCATCCTGCGGGTGCGCGAAATCCTGGAGTACCAGCCCCCCACGCGCGTGCCGCAAACCCCGCCCTCCATCCGCGGCGTCATCAACCTGCGCGGCAAGGTGATCCCCATCGTGGATCTGGCCGTGAAGTTCGGTCTGCCGGCCACGGAGGCCACCAAATGGACCTGCATCATCGTGGTCGAAACCAACATCGCCGGAGAAACCGCGGTCATGGGCGTGCTGGCCGATTCGGTGAGCGAGGTCATCGACCTGCCGCCAAGCGACATCGAGGCGCCGCCGTCGTTCGGCACCCGCGTCAAGGTGGACTATCTTCGGGGCATGGGCCGGGTCGGACAGAAGTTCATGCTCCTGCTCGACATCGACCGCGTGCTTTCCGCCGACGAGACGGCGGTGGCCGGCTCGGTGCCGGCCGCCTCGGTGCCCAAAGCCGTGGCGCCCGAGGCACCGCAAACGCCGAAGTAGGCGCGATTCATCGCGCCGGGTGGCCGGGGCGGCAGTGAATTGCGCCTACACCTGCCGGGCCCGATCCGCGGCCGCGGGAGACAAACGGCGCTCGACCGGCATCGCCGTGGAGACGGCGGCGGAGCCGCCGCTCCTGACGTGGAAGTACCCGATCATCTGACGGAGCGATTCGGCCTGGTTGGCCAGCGACTCCGCGGTGCTGGCCAACTCCTCGGCCGCGGCTGCATTGCGCTGCGTGACCTCGTCCACCTGGCTGACCGCCCGGTTGATCTGCGCCACGCCCGCGGCCTGCTCGCGCGAGGCCACGGCCACCTCTTGCACCAACTCGGCCGTGCTCTTGATGGCCGGGACCAGCTCCGCCAGCGCGCGGCCGGTGTGCTCGGCCAGGGTGACACTGGAGACGGTCAGGCTGCCGATCTCCTTGGCGGCCGCCTGGCTGCGTTCGGCCAGCTTGCGCACCTCGCTGGCCACCACGGCGAAGCCGCGACCGTGCTCGCCGGCGCGCGCCGCCTCGATGGCCGCGTTGAGCGCCAGCAGGTTGGTCTGGTAGGCGATCTCCTCGATGATCGAGACCTTCTCGGCGATGGCCTTCATGGCCCGCACCGTCTCGTCGACCGCCTTGCCGCTCTCCTCGGCATCCCGCGCGCCCTTGAGCGCCATGGTTTCCATCTTGCGCGTGCTGTCCGCGTTCTGGCCGATGGAAGCGCTCATCTGTTCGAGAGAAGACGTGGTTTCCTCGATGGACGACGCCTGCTGGCCCGCCCCGGCCGACATCTGCTCGCCACCGGCGGCGATGCCGCGCGCCGCCGCGGCCGCCTCGTCCGTCGCCTGCTGAACCTGTGTCATGAGGTCATGGAAGGTTTCCATCATGCGATTGAGCGCCTGGCCCATCTGGCCCAGCTCGTCGGTGCGATCCACGGTCACGCGAGCCGTGAGATCGCCGGCCGCGGCTTGCTCGGCGCGCGCCACGACGTCACGCAACGGCCCCGCAATCCGGCGCGCCACCATCATGTAAATGATCATGCCCGCGGCCAGGCCGATCAGGCCGACCAGGGCAATGATGAAGGCGTTCCTGCGAGCCATGGCCTCGACCTGCCGGGTGGACATACCGATGCGGATGACCCCCACGCCCTCCTTCATGAAGCGAATCGGCGCAGCCACTTCGTAGAGGGCAGTTGCGTTCGGCACCGGACGCCAGGGTATCAATGCCCTGGCCGTGCCCATCTGACGTTCGAAATCGTCGCGTAGCAGGACCTGTCCCTTGAGACTCCTGTCGGTGGTGATCAGGGCCTGGCCCTGCGGGTTGATCCAGTGGATGTATGCAACCGCGTCATCGGCGCGTTTTGCCTCGTCGACCTGATCCTGGTCGGGCACGGTGGCCGACAGCGTATTGGCCAGGATCTCGGCGCGCTTCTCCAGCAGATCCATCATGGCGCGACGTGTGGAGCTAATGGACACAATCCCGAGGAGCAGGATCACCCCAACCAGCACGAGAACGAACGGGATTGTCAGCTTCTGAGTCAGCCGCAAGCCCGACAGACGAAAAACGTTCGTGTTCATCCGGAACTCCACTCTGGCTCTCGGCCCTGGACCAGTCACTCGAACGCCCGATTCGCGGCCTGGGTGTAGCCGTCGGCCCACTGGGTTTCTCGGAGGATCCAGCCCAAGACTGTAGCAATTCCGCTCAAGAAGCCCGGCCGGAAGCGTCGGCTTGGCAAGGCCGCGGCAACGGCGGAAAATGACCGAGGCCTCACGCCTCGGGAGGATCCATGGAGAAGCTAGCCAGGTTCGGTGCAGCACGTACATCTCCTACGACGACGAGCAATCGATCGCCGAGAAGGGAGCCTACGTGAAGGCCAAGGGTTTGGGCGGCGTCATCCAATGGGAGCTCAACGAGGGCTACTTGAAGTCGGCCGCGGCCGGCGAGCGCAATCCCCTGCTCAAGGCGATTGCCGCTTCCGTGCTCCAGTGATCGAAGAGGAGGCCGTCATGAACGCAAACCAGCTTGCAGTTGTGATCATTGCAGGAGCAGCATGGCTGCTCACAGTTGCCTGTTCGGGAAGCAAGGGTGACAGCGAGGACGCTGGCCAGGGCGGCGTGACCAGCACGGGTGGCAGCAGCGCTGGCGGCGGTACGGTTGCGTCGGGCGGTAGGGTCGGGACCGGCGGCGCGGTTTCACTCGGCGGCAGGGTTGGGACCGGCGGCGCGGTTTCACTCGGCGGCAGGGTTGGGACCGGCGGTGTGCTCGCGTCGGGCGGTGCTGCCGGCGGCGGCCCCGTCTCGTCCGGCGGAAGCATCGGCACCGGAGGCGCCACCAGCACGCCGCCCGCGGGCCTGCTCGACCCCGACTACACGACCGCGTGGCACCCCGGCATTCTCAGCGACGGCCAGCTCAACCAACCGCTGGGCAGCGACGGGCTACCCGTGCGCACCACGATCTGCGCCAGCCCCCAGCCTGGCGACGATCTGAACGCGGCCATCAAGGCCTGCCCCGAGGGGCAAGTGGTCATGCTTGCGGCAGGCACGTACACGGTCAAGAGCACCGTTGTCCTCGACAAGGGCGTGGTCCTGCGCGGCGCCGGCTCGCTGGGCGCGGCCAACGGCGGTACCACCATCGTCAAGAGCGGTGGCGAGACCGCGCTGGCCATCGGCTCGGCCTACGACCAGACCTGCTACAGCAGCAACTACAACACCGCCTACGCCTTGACTGCCGACGCCGTCAAGGAAACCGCAACCGTCACCCTGGGCAGCAATGCCAGCAAATTCGCCGCGGGCGATCTGGTCCTCGTCGATCAAGTGGACGACGCCACCGTGGATGAAGGCGACTGCCAGTATTTCAAGCGCGTGGACAAACGTTCGGTGAGCCAGCGCGCCGAGGTGGCCAGTGTGGACGCGGCCGGCGGCACCGTGACCCTGACCTCGCCCTTGCACTTCACCTTCAAGGCGGCATCGCCGTATCTCGC
>JAFGPX010000306.1 GCA_016935975.1 Deltaproteobacteria bacterium | reverse complement strand
GGCGCCGCCGATGAGGATGTTGTCGACCTTGCCGAGCAGGTTCGAGATGAGCTTGATCTTGTCGCTGACCTTGGCGCCGCCCAGGATCGCCACGAACGGCTTCTTGGGCGTGGACACGGCCTCGTGCAGGTAGCGGATCTCCTTTTCGACCAGGTAGCCGGCGACCGCGGCGCCGCCCTTGCCCTGGATGGCCTTGGCCGCGCCGAACATGCTTCCGTGCTTGCGGTGGCAAGTGCCGAAGGCGTCGTTGACGTACAGGTCGCCGAGCTTGGCCAGGCCGGCCACGAAATCGTCGTGGATCTTCTGCTGCTCCGCCGTGAGCTTCTTGTCGGGGTTCTTCTTGGCCTTGTCGGGCATGGTTTCGCCCGCGTCGAAGCGGACGTTCTCGAGCAGGACGACCTCGCCCGGCTTCATGCCGGCCACCAGCGCCTCGGCCGCGGGGCCGACGACTTCGTTCGGGCCCAGCGCGACCTTCTTGCCGAGGAGCTCGCCCAGGCGCTCGGCGCAGGGCTTGAGGCTGCCCTCGGGATCGTAGGCGCCGTCGGGCCGGCCGAGGTGGCTCATCAAAACGAGCTTGCCGCCTTGCTCGACGACGTGCTTGATGCTGGGCAGAGCCGCGCGAATGCGGCGGTCGTCGGTGATCTTGCCGCCCTTGAGGGGCACGTTGAAGTCCACGCGCATGAGTACGGTCTTGCCGGTGGCGTTGATGTCGGAAATCGTCTTGGTAGCCATGGTTGCTGCCTCGTCAAAGTGGGGTTTGGGGTTGATGCGGCGCCCTCCTCGGGGCGGGCGGCAGCATACTACGGTTCGCGGCCATTCCACACCGCTCGGGCGCTTCGCTGCGTCCTCGTATCGACGCGACTTCCGAGCGCCCTCCGGCTTTCGTCGATCAGCACTTCCGTGGTGACGCTTTCGGGCACGGCCGGTGTTGATCCCGGCGGGCGAAAGGTACATACAAAGGCCCAAACCGACCTCGACGCCGAGAAGCCCTTCCCGTGTTTCCAGCTCGTCCAAACCGCGTGCGCGTCGGCCCTGCGGGGTTCGCGCGAGACCTCGCTCGCCGAGCTGGACCCGCAACCCGCGTTGCCGGCCTCGAACGACGGCCTGGCGTGGTGCGCTGCTCGCGAGCCTGGCGTGGCACAGAGTCGATCAAGAAGGTGCGCGCGTGACCCAGGATCCCAAGCGCGGGGGCGCCATTCACCGAATCTGCGAGTGGATTCGCCACCACATCTCGTCGGTCGTGGGCACGGGCCTGGATTTCGCCGCCATGATTGCGGCGGTCGAGTTGCTGGGCCTCTCGCCCGTCACGGGCACCATGGTGGGCGCAACCGTGGGCGGCATAGCCAACTTCTGGCTGGGCCGGCACTTCACCTTCCGTTCGCGGTCCAAGCAGGTCTCTGGGCAGCTCCTGCGCTACGGTCTGGTATCCGGGGGAAGCCTGGGGCTCAATGCCCTGGGTGAGCACGTCTTCATCACGTACATCGCTTCGCGCTACGTCCTGGGCCGTGTCCTGGTCGCGGCCACGGTCAACAACGCCTGGAACTACCCGATGCAGCGCTTCTTCGTCTTCGTCGAGCGCAAGCAGAGCCGGGCGTGAGCGCCGCCGCCAATCCCTCGCGGCCTCGGTGCTCTCTCAGCTTTTGGGGCTCTCCGTGGGTTCTTCCTGGATGCCGTTTTCGCCCCGGCGCCACCACAGGAGGGCGGCGGGCAGGACGACGACGGCGACGGAAAGGCAGGTCAGCTCGCCGAGCACGGCCAGAAACCCGAAGTAGAAGAGGCCGAGGTTCTTGGCCACGAGCAGCGACGAGTAGCCGATGACGGTGGTGGCCGAGCACAGACTGACGGCGCCGCCGGTGCCGCGGATGGCGCCGCCCACGTCGCGCCCGCCGTCGCCGACGAAGCGAGCCATGACGTTCACCGCGTAGTCGATGCCGATGCCGAAGGTGATGGGGAAGGCGATGAAGTTGACGAAGTTGATCTTGATCCGCAGGGCCATGCACAGGGCCAGCATCCACAGCACGCCCATGAGCAGCGACGCCAGCACGAAGGGCGTGGCCATGCGGCCGCGGAAGAGCACGAGCACGGTCAGCACCACGCCCACGAAGGCGAGCAGCGAGGCCAGCGGGCCGTCGTGGCTCATGGACGCGATGACGTCCGCGCTGAGCGGCGGAGCGCCGGCCACGCGCGCGGCGTTGCCGCCGCTCTGCTCGGGGACGCGGGCGATGGCGCGCAGGGTTGCCACGAAGGCGGTGTTCCTGGGCCCGTCCCACAGGCCGGCGCCGAGCTTGGGATAGACCAGCACCGCCGAGTCGGCGCGGCCGTTGCGCTCCTTCATGCCCTTGAGCAGGGTCTCCGGAATGGCCCCGAGCTCGACGGGGCCGATCGGCTCGGCGGGAAAGAGGGCTTCGAGTCCCCGGCGCTGTTCGTCCGTCAGATCGGCGCGCACGTTCGCCGTCAGCTTCTTGCGCGTGCGCTCGATCTCGCGCAGGCGCTCGGCCTGGTCGGGGGGCAAGAAGTCGTCGAGCGTGCGCACCCGGGCGACCATGGCGTCGAGCGGCGGCGATTTCGCGGCCTCGCGCAAGGCCTGCGCCACGGCGCGCGTCTCCACGGGGCCGTCGGTCAGCAGCACCACGGGCGTGAGGTACTGCCCGAGCATGGCGTCCATTTTCCTGCCCCAGTAGCCCTCGCCGCTTCGCCAGGTGTCCGCGCGACGCATTCGCGACAGGTCGTACTCGATCTGCGCGGAGGAGAAGCCGCGCACTTGCAGCAGAGCCGCGAGGGTGAAGGCGATGCCGACCAACACGATGACGCGTGGGAAACGGGCCACCAGACGGGCGAGCCCGTCCATGGGGTGCAATCGTTCGAGAAAGCGGAAGGGGGCGGGGATGGAAGGCCGTCCTTTGCGGTCCATCCACGCCAGCAACGGTGGCGTGAGCAGGAAGGTCGAGGTCCACGCCAGCACCATGCCGATGCCGCCGATGACGCCGAATTGGCGAAAGCCGCGGAACTGCATGGCCGTGAGCGAGGCATAGGCCACGGCAGCGGCGAGGGCGGCCGAGAGCGTGCCCGGGCGCGTGCCCCACAGGCTGCGCGCCAGCGCCTCGCGCACGTCCTGCCCGGCACGGCGCTCTTCCATGTAGCGGGCAATCTGCACGATGCCGAAGTTGATGCCGTTGCCGACGATGATCGAGCCCAGGAAGGCCGTGTTGGAATTGAGCACGTCCACACCCAGCAGGCTGGCCAGCGCGAAGGCGCATACGGTGGCCAGGGCCAGGGGCAAGAGCAGGGCGAGCACGCAGGGCGGCCAGCGGAAGAAGAGCAGCAGCACCAGGCCCACGGCCGCGACCACGAGCAGCGACGACAGGGTGAGATCCTGCACCAGGGCCGAGGTTTCCTCGGCCGAGATGGCCACGTCGCCGGTGTAGCCGACGCGCATGCCGGGAGCGTAGGCCGCTGGCCCCCCCAGCGCGGCCACGTCGCTCGCCACGCGCTCGAGCATCTCCTTGGCCTGGCGCGCGCTGGTCGAGAAACCGCCGGCCTCGACCAGCAGCAGCGACAGGCCCAGGCGCGGATCGGTGAAGCGATTGCCGGCCAGGTTCGCCCACTTGGTGTCCTGCCGGTAGCGCCTCTCGATGTCGGAGAAATCGAGGGGCGGCGGCGGCTCGCTATCGTCGATGAGGGTGCCGGCGCGCTGGCCGAACTCCCAGCGCAGGCGGTCCTGGATGCGCTCGCAAATGCTGTGGAGATCGTCCCGTTCGAGCAGAAGCGCCGCGTGCCGCTCGATGAAGGCCCGCTCGGCGGCGAAACCGGTGCGCACGCCGCCGACCAGCGCGGGCGGGTAGGCGCGCACGCGGGCCGCGAGGTCGTCGATGAAGCGCTCGGCCGCGGCCAGGCGCGCCGGCGCGGGATGCGGCCCCACATCGGCGAGAACGCCCAAGAACTGCAGCCCGGGCATGCGGCGGCGCAGCTCCTCGACCGCGCGCACGCTCTCGGCGTTGGGCGGCAGCAGCTCCTCCATCTCGCTGTGCAAGTTGGCGTAGAGGCCCACCGTGCGAAGGGTGGCGGGGACGGCGGCGAGCCCGGCCAGAAGCCAGAGCAGCCGGCCGTGCCGAAGCAGCCACGCGACGAATCTTCGGCTTCTCTCGGCCGTGGGTACGGGAGCGGCGATCACTACTCCCGCACTATACCCAGAGAGCCGGGAGCCGGGCGACAAACGCGTGCGGCGACCGCGCTCGGCGGGCCTTGTCGGCAACGGAGCGGTCAGACGGACTCGACGGCGGACAGCACCCGCGCAATCCCCTCGTCGAAATCCTCGGGCGGCACGAGCAGACTCACGACGAGGGTGGCGCCCAAGCGCAGGTCGAAGAAGTAGCCGGGCTGCACCAGCACCGAGGCGTCGCGGAGCAGGCGGAGGGCCCACGTCTCGTCGCTCATGGTCTCGGGTATGCGCAGGATGGCCGACCAGCCGGCCTCGGCGGGCAGCAGCGTGCAAGGCGAGGAGGCTCCGATCCTCTCGGAGAGGCGCTGCCGGTTGCGCAGCACGCGCTCGTGGATCGAGGCGCGGATGCCGGCGCCGATTTCGAACAAGCGCGGCAGGGCGAGCTGCACCGGCGTGCCCACCGAGAGATAGGTGTCGGCGACCAGCTCCAGGTTGGCGAGCGCGGGCTCGACCAGCGCTTCCGGGCCGCTCGCCGCGATCCAGCCGAGCTTCAGCTGCGGCAGGCCGCAGGCCTTGGACAGCCCGCCGAGCGAGAAGGTGAGGGCCGGGGTCGGACATCCGGCCACGGCGGTGATGGCGTCCCGTGCCGGCGCGATGGGGAAGTCGGCGAAGACCTCGTCGGCGATGACCGGCACGCCCGCCTCCGCCGCCAGCTCGGCCAGGCGCCGCCAGTCGCTTCTGCCCAGGTACGAGCCGGTCGGGTTGTTGGGGCTGACCACGACGACGGCCGCGACGTTCGTGAAGTCGAGCGTGGCGAAATCGATGTGCCAGTGTCCGTCGTAGAGAAGCCGGTACGGGCGCGCTTCCAGGCTTTCGAGGCGGGCCAGATACGCGAAGAGCGGATAGCTCGGTTCGGGCACGAGCAGCGCCTGTCCCGGGTTGCCGAAAAGTTTGCAGAGCAGCGCGTACGACTCGCTCGAGCTGGCCACGAGGAAGACGCGATCGGGAGCGAGCGCGGCGCCGCGCCGGGCGTAGTCGCTCGCCACCGCGGCGCGCGCGGCCGGCAAGCCCCGTGGCGTGGGCTGGTAGTGGACCGCCGCGGGATCGGCCAGGGCCGCCGCGATGGCCGCGGCCGGGTAGGGCAGCCCGACGGCAGTTGGGTTCGACCCGGTGAGGTCGAAGACTCGCCGGCCGCTCGCGCGCACCTCGCGCTCGGCCGCGGCCAGGCGGTTTTCGGGAACGGTCCAGGCGAGGCGCCGGGAGAAAGGCCCATCTCTGGCGGGGTCGTGTGGCTTCGTCACTTCGATGTTGTACCCTGTACTATCCGGTAACTCATCGTCATGGCACAAGGGTTCTCTCCTCAGAATTCTCCGTGCGCAACGGCGGGTGCGACGGAGGCGCTACAGCAGCCCCACGTCTTCCACGCGCACGAAGCCTTCCAGGCCGTTGGCCAGGCGGACGCGGTACCAGTCGTGCTCGCGGTCGAGCACGCGCACGCGCAGCCCGCCGTGCACCTCGAAGCTGGTGCGGAAGTTGCTGTCGGAGCCCTCTTTCACGGCGACCTTTTCGGAGAGGATCACCGCCGCAGGGATGCGGTCGAGATGCACGCGGCCGAGCACGAGCAGGCCGGCGAGGGCGGCGCCCACGCCGAGAATGGCGGCGCCGGTGGTGACGGCCAGGCGCGAATCGTGCGCCATGCCGCGGCGGAGGAAGAGCAGGGCGAAGCAGCCGAAATAGAGGCCGCAGAAGAGCCAGACCTCGGTCGAGGGGCTGAAGTAGGTGACGACGCGGATCCACAGCGCCTCGCGCTCGGCGCCTCCCAGCTTGTCCTGGGCGCGCCGGCCGGCCAGCTTGCGAGCTTGCGCCAGATTGAAGCGGGCGTCCTCGTCGTCGGGCGCGATCACCAGCGCGCGCTCGAAGGCCCAGATGGCTCGGCCAAGCAGACCTTGGCGGAAGTAGGTGACGCCCAGGTTGTAGTACAGATCGGCGGACACAACCTGTTGCCGGTCGAGCTGTTCGTAGGCGGCGGCCGCCGCCTTGTAGTCGCCGCGCAGATGGGCTTCGTTGCCGCGCTTCCAGGCTTCGTCGAGGAGATCGGCGTGGCTCGGCTGCGCCAGCAGGCAAACCGCGAGCACGCCGGCGATGGCCCAGGGCAGCGGCCGCGCGCTCACGAGGCACCTCCCGCGTCGGCTTCCACCTTCTCGAAGCTCTCGATGATCTCGCCGGCGCGGCCGATGGCGACCCTGGCTTCCTCGGCGGTGATGCTGCCCGGAGCGAAGCGGGCGCGGTCGCAGTCGTCGAGCGCGGCCACGGTGGCGTCGACCAGCGCGACCTCGGCGCCAGCGGACGCCAGGGCCGTGCGCAGCTCGTCGCGCGACATGCCGGCGGTCGTGGGGCCGAGCTTGCTGGCCAATACCTCGCGCAGCACGCGTTCGATTTCGGCCAGCGACGGCGCCAAGCGGCCTTCACGCAGCAGGGCGGTGGCGGTACGCAGGCGGCGGCTGGCCAGGCGCTGCAGTTTGCGGCGCCGCCTGCCCTCGGTTTCCTGGCCGAGCCGCGCGCGGGCCGCGGCGGCCAGGGAAAGCAGGCCGAGCAAGGCGGGCGGCGCGATGACCAGGGACAGGAACAGGGGCGAGCGATAGAGCACGGTGCCGAGGTCGCGGCGCAAGGTCGGCCGGTTGCGCAGCGGCCGCACGTCGATGGCGAGCAGGTTCTCGCTGCCGGCGGCAGCGGCGGCAGGTGCGGCTGCCAGAGGGGCGGCCGGCGCGGCGGCCTGGCCCGTCACCTGCAGGCGGATGGGCTGGGTCTGCAAGGTGACGTAGTCGGTTTTCGACGTGTCGAAGTAGGAAAGCTGGAGCGCGGGGATCTCGGTTGTGCCCGGCTGTTCGGGCAAGAGCAGGTACTCGGCGGTCTTGCTGCCGCTGACTTCGGTGTTGCGTCTGAGCGCCACGTCCACCTTGGGCTCGTAGAGCTTCCAGCCGGGCGGGCGGGGCAGGGTAGGCAGCGCGATCTTGCGCAGGTTGCCCTGGCCTTCGAGCCGGAGCTTGAGCGTGATGGCGTCGCCGACCTGCACGTGGTCGCGGTCCACCTCGGCGGTCAGGGTGAAGGTGCCGACCGCCGACGAGTCGAAAGCTGCCGGCGCGCCCGCCGGCAGGGGCACGATCTCGATGTCCACCGGCTCGGCCTGCAAGTGCTCGCTGCGCAGGGGCGTGCCGAAGAAATTGACTTTGGCGATGTCGGCTTCGAGCGGGGTGATGGTGTACTTGCCCGGTTTCAAGCCGAAGAGCGCCTTGCGCATGAGCGGCGCCACCAGGTAGACGCGGCCGTCGAGCACCTGCTCGGTCAGGCTCAGGCCGCGCTGGCTCTGCGGCACTTCCAACTCCTCGACCCAGAAGCCGTCGGTGCGCGGCTCCTTG
>JAFGPX010000305.1 GCA_016935975.1 Deltaproteobacteria bacterium | reverse complement strand
GTCGGTATACGCGGTGTCTACCTCCCACGGCGCGGCCCACACCTTGACCCCGTAGGTGACCGCCTTCTGGGCAATCTTGGTCTCCGAGGTCGTGCCTCCGCCGATGCGAATGCGGTGCAGCGTCAGCCCGGCCCCTGTCGTGGTCGACCACAGCGTGTCGGGATCCTTGTTGGGATCGTTGAAATTGCCCGCCCAGGCGCTGGACACGCCGAAGCCGCTGATCTTCTGCTGAAGAGCCGAGAGGTTCACGGTCACATCGCCCGCTTGCGCGGTTCCGCTGCTGCATTCCGTAGGCTCGATTACCGTCCCTCCCCCGGCACCGCCGGTCGCGGCTCCGGTCGTTCCGCCGGCTCCCGCCGCGCCAGCATCGCGCGGGCCGGTGTTTCCGCCCCTGCCGGTGCGACCGCCCGAACCCGGACGACCGCCGGACGCCGTCATTCCGCCCGACCCCGCGGCACCGCCTTCGACCGTGCGGCCGCCGGACGCCGTCGTCCCGCCCGATCCCGTGACGCCGCCAGATGCCGAGTGGCCGCCGGACGCCGTTGTCCCGCCCGACCCCACGGCGCCGCCGGAGCCACTGTCGCCTCCGCTTCCGGTCGTGCCCCCTGTCCCGGGCTGCCCACCCGAGCCGGTCGTCCCGCCAGTAGACGAATGCGTGCTCGCACCCCCGCTTTCGCCATTCTGGGACTGCGTGGACGGAGAGCCGCACGTCGCGGCGCATAGGCACAGCAATCCCGAAAGCAACGCCGACCGAACGAGAAAGGCTTCGCGGTGCATGGGATACCTCCTGGTGAGCAGGTCGCAGGGGGCGTCGTGGGATGACGCCATCTTCAGGGCAGTGGCGGCAACCCGGCTTTTCCGTTTCACGGTGCGCGCCCGGGGCTGGCCCGCTGCTCCGGCCCCACGACACGCTCGGGCCCGGAGCGGGTCTGCACTGGTCGCCTCGCGAAGCGCTCTCTCGGCGTGACCTACTGCGGAGGCTGATACTGCCAGGTGGCGCCCTGCAAACCGCCTGCGTTGCAGCCGCCCACCAGCAAGACCGATTGCAGCCTCTCGTCGTAGAAGATCGTCGCCGCGCTAGTTGCGCCCACTTGGTTCGCGCCCGCGACGCTCTTCCACAGGTGCGTCCCCGCATCGTACTCCCAGGTCGCGCCGCCATTGAGGTGCTCGTAGAGCACCACGACCTTGCGTCGGGGATCGTAGACGAGCGGCGGCGTGTCACACGCTTCCGGGTGGGCCGTCGCCGTGGCCGTCTGTTGCCAGGTCGACGCCGCTGGATCGTACTCCCAGGTCTCGGGCAGACATGCACTGCCGCCCCAACTGGTGAAGCCGCCGAACATCACGAAGAGGCGGTGCTGTTGGTCGTAGGTCCAACTGTGCCTCGCCCGCGCCGAGGGCCCGCTGGGCGCGACGCCTGGCCAAGTCTGTGTGCTCGGGTCCCACGAGCGGACGTCTCGGTAGAACGTCGTCTTGAGATTGCCACCGAACAGCCGAATCCGCTGCGCTTCGGTGTCATAGTCGATCGCGTACCAGCCGATGTTCGCCAGGTCGGTTCCCAGCGACGTCCAAGTGTGGGTTGCGAGATTGTAGGAATAGGTGCCCGGCTGCGGATTGTCGGCCGGCGCCCAGCCGCCGTGCACGATGGCCACGCCGCGGGCGCGATCGAACGCCATGCGAATGGATCCGCGGGCCGATGGCACACTGCCGGCCGGCGTTGCCAGCGTCCAGGTCGCGCCGTCCCACTCCCATGTCTGGTTGGTGGGCGCATCCTCCGCGCAGGAGGTGTGGCCGCCGAAGAGAACGGCGCGCTGGAGTGCCGGATCGTAGCTTGCGCCCGGATACGCGTGTTGGGGGGAGCTGTTGGCGATCACTTTCCACGCGCCGGGCCGGGCGTCGGCAGCACCGTCGTTCCCGCCGCTTGCGGCATCGTTCGCAGAGCCGCCGGCACCGCCTGGTCCGGTCCCGCCGCCGCCACTGCCGCCGAAGCCACCGGACCCGGTGTCGATTCCGCTCGCGCCCCCGGTCCCGGCCGCGTCGCGGCCCCCTGCGCCCCCGGTCCCGGCCGCGTCGCGGCCCCCTGCGCCCCCGGTCCCAGCCGCGTCGCGGCCCCCTGCGCCCCCGGTCCCAGCCGCGTCGCGGCCCCCTGCACCCCCGGTCCCAGCTCGATTCGCATCCCCGAGATCCGCTCCCCCGGCCCACGGCGCGTCGAGGGCTGCATCGACGGCCAGGTCGACCGCGATATCCATGGGGCGGGCTTCCGTGGGGCCGCCTGCCTCGCGCCCTGCCTGAGATGAATCGAGGGCGCTGGCCGCACCCGGATCGCTGGGACCGTCCGCGAGTACCGAAGCGACCTCGACGCCCCCGTCGGTCTCGCGTGACAATGCCGCGTCCCCTGCCGGCAAGCTCGTCTCCTCGCCACCTGGGATCCTGTCCGCCGCGGGCCCGGCGAGATCGCGTACCACGCCATCGGTCGCAGCTCCGTCCCTGTCAGCACCGCTTCGCTCCCACGGTTTCGTCAGGTCGACGCACCCGACGGGCAGAAGCAGTGCAAGAACGACGTACACCCGCGGGCTGCGTAGGCTCATGCGCGGACAATCCTACCAAACGCACCGATGCTGCGCGCCTGTCACTTGCAGGTCCGATTCCCCGTCCAGCTACTTCGCGCTCACGGTCGCCTCGGAGCCATCGTACTCGACGACCTGGTCCGGCGTGGCCACGACGTCCAGGCCGCTGCCGTGATTCGGGCCGACCCACACCACGTTGAAGGTCCGGCTCGCGGGCATGCCGGTGTAGCTGCCCGTGCGGGCGCCGATCGTCAGCGTGCCGGCGGCGTCGTCCCACGTGAACTGAATCGTCGAGTACTTGCCGGTCTCGTAGTTGTAGTTGTCGTTCTCATCCTCGTAGAGGGTGAAGGAACCATTCTCCCCCTTGTAGATTCGGACTTCGATCGGGTCGATGCTCTCGGTCGCGTACTGGATCATCGGGCCCATCGGCACGATAGAACCGGCCTTGACCAGGATCGGGATCGAGTCGAGCGGCGCGGGCATGCTGCTGCTGGCGCCGCCTTGCTTGGTCTCGCCGGTCCAGAAGTCGTACCAGGTGCCGGCAGGCAGGTAGACCTGACGGCTGGTGACCCCGGCGGCGGTGACCGGGTTCACGAGGAGCGCCGGCCCGAAAAGGAACTGGTCCTTGATGTCGAACACCTTGCTGTCGGTCTGGTAGTCGAAGACCAGCGGACGCATGATGGTGTAGCCCTCGCTCGTGACCTTCCAGGCGAGCGAGTAGATGTAGGGCATCAGCCGGTAGCGCAGGTTGTCGATCTTGAGCAGGTTGGCCTTGGTGGTCGCGCTCCATTGGCTGCCGTAGAGCTCGCGCGACCCGCCGCCGTGGATGCGGAAGATCGGGCTGAAGGCGCCGTACTGGAACCAACGGGTGAACATCTCGTTGCTGGCCGCCGTGGTCCAATCGATGCGCCCGTCGTGACCCCAGTAGCCGCCGATGTCGGTGGTCCAGTAGGGGAAGCCGCTGGCCATGAAGTTCAGGCCCGCAGGGATTTGCTTGGTGTAGGTCGGGAAATCGCAGTTGATGTCCCCGGACCACATGGTGGTCCCATAGCGCTGCTGCCCGGCCGTGGCGCTGCGGGTGAGGACATAGATGCGCTTCTCCTTGGGACCGGTCGAACGCCAACCCTCGTACAGCGACTTGGCGTGTCCGATGGGAAAGGCGTTGACGACCAGAGCCATCTTGCCGAGCGCCGTGTTGGCGGTAGCCCGGTTGATGGTGCCCGAGGGATAGTCCTGCGGCTCGGTGTTGTCGGCCCAAATCCCGTC
Organism: Deltaproteobacteria bacterium; assembly: GCA_016935975.1. Lineage (GTDB taxonomy): Bacteria > Myxococcota_A > Polyangia > Fen-1088 > Fen-1088 > Fen-1118. Next base: position 399 of record JAFGPX010000305.1, on the reverse strand, counting down.
CCAACCATACTTGGAAACCAATTGCTCGTTCTGCTGCCGCCAGAACATCTTCTGCGCCTCGGGGTCGTAGGTGTCGAAGAACTGGTGCCCGCTGTTCCCGCCCGCGTCGAGCAGAAAACCGGCGGCCTTCAGCTCGTTGAAGTTGGGATTGTTCTTGTCCTGGAAGACCGGCCAGATGGAGATCATCCCGTGGATGTGGGCGGTGTGGAATTGGTCCAGCAGCGCCTTGGGATCGGGATAGCGTGACGGGTCCATGACGTGCGAGCCCCAGGCCGAGGGCGACCAGTAGTCCCAATCCTGCACGATGCAGTCGATGGGGATCTTGGCGTTGCGGTAGCCGTCCTTGACCGCCAGTATCTCGGTCTGGCGAGCGTACTTGTCCTTGGAGTGGAAGAGGCC
>JAFGPX010000037.1 GCA_016935975.1 Deltaproteobacteria bacterium | reverse complement strand
GCCGCCGCCGCCGCCGCCACCGCCGCCGCCACCGCCGGAGTACATCCCGTAGCGGGATCGCCCATTCCTTCTACTCGGCGCGCCTTCGCGAATCTCCCCCGCCCGCCTAGCCCGCGTTGTTCATCCGCCGCGTTCGGTCAGGGCATCGTAGCGGGCTAGCGAACGCGTTGGCGCAGACGGGCTTCGCCCGTCGGAGCCAGAGCGCGGGAGGGTTTGGGGATCCTCTCGGGGCATCCCTTTCAAGGTGTTGACGTTGGCGCCACCACCACCCGAGTGGACCCCGTGGCCGGCGTGCTCGAAAAATAGGCGACGGCGGGCACCGAGGACTCGGCTATCCTCTGCCCATGTCACTTGCGGCATCGCCCGCCACACCGCAGCGGTTGCTCATCTTCGTCATCACCTACCGCGCGGAGAAGACCCTGACCTGGGTGCTGTCGCGCATTCCGCGAGCCATCTTGCAGGCCTACGATTGCGAGGTTCTGGTCGTCGACGACGCCTCGACCGATGGCACTTTCGAAATCGGGCACGAGTGGAAAAGGGAGCATCCCGAGATCCGCATGACGGTGCTGCGCAACGACTACAACCAAGGCTACGGCGGCAACCAGAAGGTCGGCTACACCTACGCCATCGAGAACGGTTTCGACTTCGTCGCCATGATCCACGGCGACGGCCAGTACGCGCCCGAGGAGCTGCCCCGCTTGATGGAGCCGCTCGCGACGGGCCGGGCCGACGCCGTGCTCGGCAGCCGCATGATGGAGAAGGGGGCTGCGCGCAAGGGCGGCATGCCGCTCTACAAGTACGTCGGCAATCGCATTCTCACCCGGCTGCAGAATCTGCTACTGCAGGCCAAGTTGTCCGAGTACCACTGCGGCTACCGGCTCTTCGCCGTTCCGATTCTCAAAGCCCTGCCCTTCCGACTGAACACCAACGACTTCCACTTCGACACCGAAATCATCATCCAGCTCCTCAACGGCGGTTTCCGCATCGTCGAGCTACCCATCCCCACCTACTACGGTGACGAAATCTGCTACGTGCATGGCCTCCGCTACGCGAAGGAAGTCATGCACGCCACGCTTCGCAACACCGCCCACCGCGCCGGGCTGCTCTATCAACGCCGCTTCGACGTCGGTGCCGCCGACAACCGCCACTATGACCTCAAGCTCGGATACCCCAGCTCGCATAGCTGGGCCTTGGCCGCGGTCCCTCCCTGCGCCTCGGTCATCGACATTGGCGCCGGCCCCGGCGGCATGGCGCGCGAGCTGGCGCGCAAGGGTTGCACGGTCGCCGTGGTCGACGAGTTCTCGCCCGATTTGCCGGTGGAGAACGTCCGCGTGTTCCGTCAGAATCTCGACGCGCCCCTCGGCTTCGACGTCGGACCCTACAAGTACCTGCTCTTGCTCGACGTGATCGAGCACCTGCGTGCCCCCGAGGATTTCCTCGAGCGCCTGCGCAAGCAGTTCACCCACGAGCCCAAGACCCTGGTTCTGACCACGGCCAACGTCGCCTTCGTCATCCAGCGCCTGATGCTCCTCGCAGGCCAGTTCAACTACGGCAAGCTGGGCATTCTCGACCGAACCCACACGCGCTTGCTCACCTTCCGAAGCACGCGCCACATGCTGCGCGACCACGGCTTCCGCATCAAGACCCTGCGCGGGGTGCCGGCGCCCTTCCCCAAGGTGCTGGGCAATGGCCCCCTGGGGCACGCGGCGGTCAAGGCCAACCTCGCCCTCATCCGATTGAGCAAGACCCTCTTCTCCTACCAGATCTACGTCGAGGCAGAGACCACGCCAGACGTCACCTTCGTCCTCCAGGATACCCAGAAGAAGAGCGCCGAACGCGCGCCCAAGCTCCAGATCGCCCGCGGCTCGGGCACCGGCTCGCAGGGGTAGCCGTCGGCCCGGCGGGCGGCTCTCCCGAGTCCTCGACGCGGGAGAGCCGGAGAAGACCCGACTCCGCCTATGGCGGGTTGACGAGGAACTCGCAGCGGTCGGAGCAGGGCTGTCCCTTCTGACCGTTGTTGGTGCCAAGGTCGCAGGCCTCGCCTTCGTCCACGATCCCGTCGCCGCAGTAGTGCGGCACCATGCAGCCCACCGTGCAGCCTTCCTCGCCGTAGGTGGCGCCGTTGTCCTTGCCCTTGTCGCACTCCTCGGGACCATTGACCTCGCCATCGCCGCAGAAGGGGCCGTACAGGCAATCCTCGCTACAACCACCGTATTCGGCGTTCTTGTTCGGCCCCGTGCACCCTTCAGGCCGGTCGCCGGTGAAGTCCGCGTCGCCGCAATCGCATTCCTCGCCGCCCGACGTGATGCCGTCGCCACAGCGCGGGAGGCAGTTCGACTTCTTGGTGGTGAACCCCTGTAACGTGAGCTGGTAGTTCGACTCCGGCGGGTGCCGGTCGGCGCCGAAGATGGCGATCTCGTACACCCTGCCGTTCTCCAGACCGAGGCTGACGTTGCGCGTGCGGAAATCGTCGGGGTTCGAGGCCGTGGGCGGGGTGGAATTCTTCGGCGAGCAGGCATTCGAGCCTGCAGAGGCACCGATGATGTTGCCGGCGGTGTCGAGACAGCCGCCTTCGACGATGGTGGCCGTGCCGGGGCTGCCGGAGACGGTGACCTTGCCCGGGAGTTGCTGGTGCACGCCGCCGAGGTCGAGAACCAGCTTGCCGTTGATGAAAATGAAAAGGTCGTCGTCGCCGAAGAACTGCAGGCTGGTGCCGGCGCTGCTGTCGTAGGCGAAGTAGTAGCGGACCTCGTCCGTGAAGTAGTTGTCGTGTTTGACGCCCGTCAGGTTTGAGAGCCAGCAGCCCGAGCTGGCATCGCCCCCGCAGTCGGCGTTCGTGACACGGGGCGGAAAGAGGTACTGGTCGCCGGTGCAGTTCGGGAAGAACTTGCTGTTCCAGTACGGCCACAGGTTGCACAGGGTCCGCTGCGCCGTGTTGACGTCGTCGAGCGGGAAGAAGCCGCCGCTGACCTTGTTCGACTCGCTGGCGTACTGATACACGTTGCTGCCGATCTCGGGCAACTCGAGCACGGCCGTGAAGGTTTCGTTCACGCTCGAGTCGTCGGTGTACCATTGCTTGAAGCTGGCCGCGTCCTTGTAGCTGGGCATGGTTCCGTGCCAGATCGGACCGCCGTTGCTCGTGTAGGCCGTCACGTCGGAGCGCCCGTTGAGCGGGCTGTCGGTCGCGTCGTAGTGCCCGCCGATGTGCTCGGCGGAGTTGCCCGGGCTCCAGTCGCTGAACTGGCAATCGCAGGCCTTGCCGTTGCCCGGCTGCGGCTTGCCGTTGAGCAGCTCCGGGGCAGCGATGTCCCAGCACCTGGCCGTCGAGTCATTGCCCTTGGACGGACCGCCCGAGTTGGGTACGCACCACTGGGTCTTGGAAAGCCAGTAGAAATCCGGGTGTCCGCCGCTCTCGCTTTGCGGCTTGAAATCGCGATAGACCACCGGCAAGCGCAGGCACTGGCCCGAGGTTTCCTGGCAAGCCTCGGAATCCTGCT
>JAFGPX010000304.1 GCA_016935975.1 Deltaproteobacteria bacterium | reverse complement strand
TTTCGGTCAGCTCCTTGTAGTGAAGGGGCTTCCGCTCGCGCTTGAGGATCTCGAGCGCCGCTTCGAGGAATGTCATGGAGGTTGTTTCTTTACCACAAACCACGCGGACATGGGGCGCTTGTCGCCGGCCTGGGGATTTCGACGCGTTTTTTTGACCCAATGCCGGGACAAGGGTACCCGTGATGCATGAGCTCCAGCCGCAAGATCGGTGTCTTCCTGGGCGGCCATCCCGTCGAGCGCGATGCCTCGATGCGGGCGGGACAGGCCGTCACCGCCGCTCTCCTCCAGATGGGTCACGAGACCTGCTCTCTTTTTGTCGACCGAGACATCGACGTGGCGTTGCGCCAGAGCGGGATCGACCTAGCCTTCCTGGCCGTGCGCGGCCGCTACGGCGGCGACGGCTGTCTGCAAGGCTTGCTGGAATTGCACGGCATCCCCTACACCGGCTCCGGCGTGCTGGCATGCTCCCTGACCAGCAACCGCGCCAAGACCAAGGAGATCCTTCGTCTATGCAACCTGCCCGTCGCGCCCGGCTACGTCCTGCGCAGCGACCGCGAGGGCACTTTGGCCGACATACACGGCTCTCTGGGTTTTCCCGTCGTGGTGCGACCGGTGAGTGCGTCGCCGCTCTGGGGTGGCACCGTGGTCCGGGACGACATCGAGCTGGAAGGCGCTCTCGAAGACGTCTTTCGCATCGAGGATTCCGCCTTGGTCGAGCGATTCCTCCAAGGCCGTCCCGTGACCGTGGGCATTCTCGACGGATGCGCCCTGGGCATCGTCGAGGTGCCGCGCTCCGGATCGTGGGCCGGGCTGCGTCCGGTCGGCACTCGCGGCCACGATTCGTGCTCTCCCGTTCCTCTTCTACGGGAGCGCCGCGATTCGGTGCTCCGTCTGGCCACGCAAGCCTACGACGCCCTCGGTTGCGAGGGAGCGGCTTGCGTCGAGATGTTGGTTAGCGAGCGTCGCAACGAAATCATCGTGGACATCGATGCCTCGCCCCTGCTCCTGCCCGCAAGTCCTCTGCTGCAGACCGCCCGCCAGGCCGGGCTGGACTATCGTGAGGTCATCGCGGAGGTTTTGTCCGGCGCACGTCTGCGCGCGCACGGCCGTCGCGAAGACCGCCGCCTGGCACAGGTGATATTCGAAGGCCCGGAGCGTCGCGCCAGCGCCGTTCCCGAGGCACATTGAGCGAAAGCCATCAGGGCTCTCTCGGACCATTCTGGGGCGCTCTGTGGCCAAGAAGGCTCGTTGCCATCGCGCGCGACGGTGGCTGCCGTTTGCAGAGCGAGAAGCATCGACGCATCGACGACGGGGGTGAAGCCTGAGCCGGTTCGGGCTAGGATGATCCGTCTTGTCTTCTCGGCGCCGTCTGTTCGCACTGCTCCTGCTCACGTTCCTTCTCGGGCTTGGATGCGCGGGTCTGCTGTGGCGCTGGAAGGCGCCGGCCTATGTCGAGCGACGGCTCGAACGGATCACGGGCCACCGCACCACGGTCGGTGCTGTTTCCTTGACCCTTCGGCTGGATCTCGTGGCCCACGACGTTCTCGTGGCCGGCGCGTCCCCCTTCGACTCGCAGATACTGGCTCGCGCGGATCGGGTGACCGTGCGGCTGCAGGGGCCCGGCGGCTTCTGGACGCCCTCCGAGATTGCCGTCGAAGGACTCGACATCGAGTACTTGGGCACCGCGGCCGGCGACAACTGGCGGGGGTTGGCCAGTCCGAAGAAGCAGGGCCCAGTCACGAGGCCGGACGGCGTTCCGGCCGCCCGGCCGATTCGCATCCGGGCGCACGATGCCCGCGTGCGCGGCAGTATTGCCTTGCCGCACGGACCGCACCTGGCCTTCCGGATCCCCGAGATCGCTTTCGAACGCACGCCGCAAGGGAACCTGCGGGCGTCCCTGCAACGTGCCGTACTAGACGCCGAGGGAATCGGCTCCCTGCGCGCGCTGAGCTTGTCCCTCGATTACGACCGGGAGCGCCTCAGCGTGTCGAGCGACGGCAACGTTTCTCTCGAGGTTGCCGGGGGCGGCCCCCTGCTCGACGGCCTGGCTTTCAATGCCACCATCCGTGGCTCGGAGGCCGCCTTCAAGCTCTATCAGGGCGACCCCGCTCTGCATCGGGTGCTCGTCACCGGAAACCGGAGCTCCCAGACCATCACGCTGACGGCGGACGTTCAAGACGTTGCCTTGCGGCCTTTCGGCCACCTGGGTGGGCGACGCGCCCTGGGCCTGGATAGCGCCCGGGCCTCTCTGCACGCCTCCGCGACCATCGACCGTCCCAGTCTGCGCGCGGAGTTTGCTCTCGACACGGGGATCCGAGGGCTCGATGTCACGCATCCGGCCATCGACACGGAGCCCTGGCTTGGCCAAAGCGGCTCGCTGACCCTGCATGGCACGGTCGACTTGGCCTCGGGTCGAATCGATATCGCCAGCGGGAACCTCAAGCTCCTGGCGGCCAGCATGTCGCTTGCCGGTTGGTTGCAGGTGTCGCGCATGCCGCGTGGCTCGCTCACCCTGGCCACCGTCCGGCACTCGCCCCTGTCTTGCGCATCCCTGTTCCGGGGGCAGCCCCGGCCCGTGCAAGAAACCCTTGCCGGTCTTCTGGTGGACGGCAAGCTGGGCTTTTCTCTCACGGCGAGCTTCGACGCCAGCGCCTGGGAGGACTTGAAGCTCGACTTGACGGTCGCGCCAATCTGCACCGTGAGGCGCGAGACCACCGCCTTGGCCACCCTGCTGCCCGTTCTCCAGTCTCCCAGCGCGCCCGTGCGCGTGCCGACCAAGCTGCCGCTCGGTCCCTTCCATCCCGATTTCGTTCCCCTCTCGCGCATGCCGAGGCATCTGACCGGCGCGTTCTTGACCTCCGAGGACAGCAAGTTCTTCCGTCACCATGGCTTCGACCTCGAGATGATCCGGCTTGCCCTGGCTCAGGATCTGCAGAACCGCTCGTTCCAGCGCGGGGCCAGCACCATCACACAGCAACTCGCCAAGAATCTGTTCCTTTCCCACCGGCGCACCTTGGCGCGCAAGCTCGAAGAGGCCGTGCTCACCTGGCGATTGCAGCGACTACTCAGCAAGGAGCGCGTGCTCGAGCTCTATCTCAATGTCATCGAGCTGGGACCGGGTATCCGGGGCGTCAAGCAGGCCGCGCGCGAGTACTTCGGCAAGGAAGTCGCGGCCCTCACGCCGCTGGAATCGGCGCATCTCGCAGCTCTCACGCCCAATCCGTACGCCCTGGCCCGCCGCTTCCGCGACGGCCAGGTGGATGAGGGCTGGCAGGAGCGCCTTTTCGATCTACTCGGGATGATGCGCCGTCATAACCGCATCTCGCCGAGCGAACTGGCGACCGCGCGCGGAAGCCAGCTCGTCCTGCGCGAACTTCGCGCGAGGTAGTGCTACCCTTGGCGCATGTCGAGACGGCTCTTCACGGTCAACGTCGCCGCGGCCGCCCTAGGGCTTTCGTTGGGGCCGCCGGCTGCCAACGCCTCCCTCGTGCGCGCTCTCGATCTCGCGGAGCTCGTCCGCAGCGCCGACCAGGTGGTCGTGGCGGAAGTGGTTTCGGTGCGGGCCGCGTGGGATAGCGCACACCGCAACATCTACACGACCGTCGAGATCGCCGTGCAGGAGAGCTGGAAGGGCACGCCGCCCGGCAACGGACGTGTGAGGATTCGCCAGCCGGGCGGCGTGGTCGGGGACATCGAGATGACGGTCCACGGCATGCCTCGGTTCTCGGTCGGCGAGCGCGCACTGCTGTTTCTACGGCACTCGCATGTGTGCGGCATGGCGCAAGGCAAACGCAGGCTGCGCTGGGAGACCTTCAGCCGTCGCTGGGTGGTCGAGGGCGCGGAGCGATCGGCGACGGTCACCATCGACGCGCGCGGCAAGTTGCAGGCGGCCCGGCCCAACCGCACCGAAGACCTGAATAGCCTGCGCGATAGAGTGCGCGGCCTGGTCGGGGAATAGCACATGCGGCGGCGTGGCGAGCAGATCCTGGCGTTCGTTCTGGCTTTCGCCGGGTTTTCCTCCGGCCGTGCCCATGCCTACGTCCGAGAGGCAACGAGCACGGGGGTGCCCGTTGCCTGGCGCAACCCCTGCATCGCCATGCACCTCTACCTCGGGGCGCCCCCGCCCGTGCTATCCGCAGCCGAGGTGCTGGCCGCGAGCAGCCAAGCGATGGCCGCCTGGAGCTACGCGCAAGTCGCATGCACCGATATCCGGCTTGCGGTCATCGCGGAGCCCGAGGAAACCGCGGGGGCCTGCCACGACGGAAGAAACGTCATCGTCTTCCGCAAAGACACCTGGTGCCGCCAACCGGCACCGAGCGACGACGCGGGATACGCCGATCCCGGCTGCTATGCGGCGAGCGCGTTGGCGGTGACCTCGATCTACAAGAACAAGAACACCGGGGAGATCCTCGATGCCGATATCGAGTTCAATGCCGTCAACTACGCGTGGGGCGACCTGGTGGGCCAGCCGGCGCTGGCCACCTCGACCACCGCGGATTTCCAGAACGCCCTGACCCACGAGCTGGGCCACGTCATCGGACTGGACCACCCCTGCTACACCGGGGCCGACGAAGGGGGCAGGCTCAACGACAACACGGGGGTGCCGGCCCTCGATTGCAACGACCCTGCGCTACCGGACGAGACTAGCCAGGCGACCATGTATCCATCCGTCGTGCTGACCGACACCCAGCGGCGCACGCTTTCCCCCGACGATGAGCTGGGCGTCTGCGAGATCTACCCGCACACCCATGAGGTCTGTCCTATCCCGTCGTCGGATGGCGGCTGCAACGTGGCTGCGGCCGGCGGTTCTGCCCGGGCTTGGCCGGTGCTCGCCGGTGCGGCATTGGCGCTCGCTCTCGTAGCCCTGGCCCGCTGGCGTCGCCGCGAGCCCAAAGCCACGCCTCCGTTGCGCGATTCCTGATCCCCAATGCTCGCTGCCTGCTCGCCGAAGTCGTCCGTTCGCCCGGCGCTGCTGCTCGCCGGTCTGGCCGCCCTGTCGGCCGGGTTCGGTTGCGCGCTGGGCGAGGCCGACGTGGTCAACTGATCGCCCGACCTCGGCCCGGTCATCAGCGCTCCGCCCGCCCGTGATGCCGCTGCCGGCGAGACGGCTACGGACAGCGGCCACAAGCCGTCGTCTTCGGATGCGGGCGATGCTTGCGCCGACGCCCGCGACGCAACCGCTCTCCCCACGGATGCGAGCATCGCCGTGGACGCAAGCGAACCCGACGGGTTCGCGCGCGGCGACGCGATGGCGCCGAAGGGGGATGGCGCTCCGCGCGGGGAAGCCGGCGAAGGGCACTGCGAACCAGGCCTGGTCTTCTGCGACGATTTCGAAGATGGCGCCTCGGCCTGGCTGTCGACCGGAGAGGCCTGGAAGGCAGTCGACGATCCCACCTCCGAGGCAGGCAACCAGGTTCTTGCACCTGCCGAACCGAGCGCCAGTTGTGCCTACTTCCCGCTGGGCGCCTGGCAGGACATGACGGTCGAGGTGCGCGTGCGCGTGCTCGCCTTCGGCCTGCCGTCGAGCTCCAGCCGGGCCGAAGTGTATGCCCGCTACCAGGATGCGGGGCACCTCTACGCCGTCAGCCTGCACGGCGACGGCAAGCTGGGGCTGCGCCGGAACGGCAGCGGTTTCGGAACCGCGGCCAGCGTGGCTGTGGCGGAAAACGAGTGGCATACGCTCGAGATCAAGGTTTCCGGCCCCGAGGACGCGGTCGCCGTCGAGGGCCACCTCGATGGCGTATTGCTCACGACGGCCACCGACACCAGTGGAGCGCTGGCCGGTCCTGTGGGAACAGTGGGCCTGGGCGTGTACGGAGGCGCCTCGGCCGTGTTCGACGATCTCAAGGTTTCATCGCCGTGAGTTGGCGCGCGGTGCCAGCTTGAGTATGCGTAGCTCGGTGGCCGCGTTTCTCCGCAGGGAAACGGCCTGGGGTGCGGCCAGAACGAGCTTCTCGGTCTGGGCGGAAAGCACATAGTCTCCGCGCGGCACCCGCAAGAAGAACTGACCGTTCGCATCGGTCGTTGCCCGCACCGGGTAGTGCGCGGTTCTGCCGGCCAGCTTGGCCTCGACCACCGCACCTTCGACCGGCCGTTCCTGCTCGTCGACGACCTTGCCCGTGAGAGCCGCGCCGGTCAGCATGGTCAAGTCGCCAAGGTCACGCACGTCGCCCGGCGCCAGCAACAGGGGCTCACGCCGCAGGGGGAGCTTGTCCGGATGAAGGATCTCGATGCGGGTCCGACCGGGGGCCAGCCCGGTGAGGCTGAAACGCCCCGTCTTGTCTGTCGGACCCGAGCGCACGCCGCCCGGACGCAGCAGTGTGCCAACCGGCAGCCCGGCGGCCTCGGCCGCGAGAGGCAAAGGCCCGGGGATCACGACGAGGTCGTCCCGGCCGCCTATCAGGCAGATGGAGTAGACCAGGAGGCCGACCATGGGTTGGCCGGACTCGTCGAGAACACGACCGCTGACCCGAGCCGTGCGGGCCAGCCGCAGCTCGAACGACTCCGTGGGGCGCGCCCCAAGCCGCGGTTCGGGAGCATCGAGCAGCACGTAGTCATCGAGCCGGGCCAGGACTTGGTGCTTGCCCGGGGCCACGGGACCCAGCCGGAAACGGCCATCGCGGCCGGATCGCGCCGACATCGGCAAGTCGTCCGAGGGCATGGCCATCACGTCCACGGTTGCGTCGACGAGCGGCTTGCCCGTGTCGTCGACGACACGGCCTTCGACGAAGATGCCCGGTTGCAGCGTCAGGCGGACGTGCGTCGGGCGCAAGCTCGCCCCCTCGAAGACCACGACGGTCGGCGCCGATGCACGCTGCCCCAGGACCGCGCGCAGCGTGAACCGGCCGCTACCGAGCCCCGGCACCGCGAATATGCCATTCGCATCGCTCGAAGCCGTGCGCGTCCAGCGCAAACCGGCGCCGCCCAGCGCGACTCGCGCTCCGGCCTGCGGCCGCCCTGTCCCGTCGGTGACGATGCCGGTCAAGGTGCGACTCTCCCCGTCGAGGGCGAGCACGGCCCGGCCGTCTTCGGGGACTTGCCGCTCGGTCTCCAGGATGCCTAGTCCGCCCGCCTCGACGAGCAGCTTCCAGCGGTCCGGTCGCAGCCCGGGCAGCAGAAAACGACCATCCTCCCCGGAGCGCGCCTGAGCCACGGCCTGGCCGCGCTTGCCCTTGGGCCAGGCGATGATCAGAACATCGGGAAGCGGCACCCCCCGCTTGTCCCGCACCACACCCTCGAAGTCCACCGGTGGCCGCGACGCCACCCGGGCGCCCGCCTCGGGGCCCCCGGATACGCCTTCGCCTTCGGACCGGCAACCTTCGCAGCCGGCGGCCAGCCAGGCCACCAGAGCACTGACAGCCACGAGAGCCCTTGAATGCACGCTTGCAGAGAGCATCAACCGGTGCTAATGCTAGCCCCCTTCGGAGAACTCATGCCAGCGCAGTGTGAAATTTGCGGCAAGCAGCGACAGGTGGCCAACCGAGTCAGCCACTCGAACATCAAGACCAAGAGGGTCCAGCGCCCCAACCTGCACAGGGTGCACATCATCGTGGGCAACACGCGCAAGCACGTCCGCATCTGCACCCGCTGCCTCCGCTCCGGCAAGGTGGCCAAGGCCACCTAGCCCGGGCCGGCTCGCCCCACCACGGCGATGGCGTCGATCTCGATCTGCGCTCCGCGCGGCAGCGCGGCGACTTGCACCGTGGCGCGGGCTGGCGGGTTTGCCGGGAAGTAGCCGGCATAGACCTCGTTCACGCTGGAGAAATCGCCCATGTCGACCAGATAGACCGTCGTCTTGACCACCTCGGCGAAGGACGTCCCCGCCGCCCGCAGTACCGCGCCCAGATTCTCCATCACGCGATGTGTTTCTTGGCGGATGTCTCCGGCTCCGGTCAGCTCGCCGCTCCGGGGATCGATGGCGATCTGGCCCGAGCAGAAGATCAGGCGGCCGGCGGGCACGGAAACCGCCTGCGCATACGGACCGATGGCCTCGGGAGCGGCCCCGGTGGCGATGATGTCGACTGGCATGCCGCGACGATACTGCTTGCCCGCTTGGCTTGCCAATCCTAGAGCGCACGGTATACGTTCCGCCCGTGAAACGCCCATCGCGCCCACACCGCGGCAAAAGCGAGCCCGAGCACGCGTCGACGCTCGTGCCCGCCGTGGTCGCCAGGATTGGCGGCGAGCGACGCGGCCGCGAGCAGCAGGTTTTCTCCGCCTACGGCGACATCAGCGGCGAGTTCCTACGCAGGCATTCCCGGCCGGACGGGCTGCGCGACAGCACTCTCGTCATTCGCGTGTCCAGCTCGGCCATCGCCCACCACCTGATCTTGCTGCGCGGTGAGATCCTGAGAAAGCTGGCGTCCTTGCTGCCGCCGGGCACGGTCACCGACATCAGAACCCGCGTTGGGAGCGTCGAATAAGCGATTTGAGCCCGCGACGACTTGAGCGCACAATGCGTACCGAGGCCGCCCCGAACCACGCCCCACCCGCATAGCGAAGCATGGCAACCGACGACGACCGAGAAGAAGGTTTCGATCCCAAACGCCGCCTGTGCCCCGACGGCAGTTGTATCGGCATCATCGGCCGCGACGGACGGTGCACGGTCTGCGGCACGCGCGACGCGGCTGCGCCGGCCGCGCCGGGGCAAGCCCCGTCGGCACCCCCGACCGATCCCGTCTCGCACGGCGACGCTAGGGACGACCGCGAAGACGCCGACGACGAGCGCGACGAGTCGGGACCGGCCTTCAACCCGAAGCGCCGGTTGTGCAGCGACGGGGCTTGCGTCGGCGTCATCGGCCGCAACAACCGCTGCTCGGTGTGTGGCCGACCCGCCGATTCGTAGAGCCGACATGGACTCGCTTTTTCTCGCCGCTTGCCGCGGCCAACCGACTGCGCGCCCGCCGGTCTGGCTCATGCGGCAAGCCGGCCGCTACCTGCCGGAATACCGCGAAGTGCGCAGCCACGTGGGTTTCCTCGAGTTGTGCAAGACCCCGGCGTTGGCAGCGGAAGTGACCCTGCAGCCCATCCGCCGTTTCGGGTTCGACGCCGCCATACTCTTTTCCGACCTGCTCGTTCCTATCGAGGCCATGGGCCTCGAGGTCGTCTTCACGGAACAAGGACCGAGCCTCCCCTCGCCCGTACGCAGCGCTCGCGATCTGCAGCGTCTGCGCGTCTTCGATCCTTGGGAGAGCACGGCCTTCGTCTGTGAGGCCATCCGCTTGCTCGTCGGCAAACTTGGCGACACCCCCCTCGTCGGTTTCGCCGGCGCCCCCTTCACCGCGGCCACCTACGCCATCGAGGGCAGAACCGGCAGACACTTCCTCGAAACCAAGAAGCTCTTGCACAACGAGCCGGAAACCGCCCATCTCCTGCTCGGGATGATCCAGGCTGCGACGCGCGCCTACCTGCTGGCTCAGGTCGCGGCTGGCGCCAAGGCCATCCAGATCTTCGACTCGTGGGTCGGCGTGGTTTCGCCCGAGGAATGGGACGAGTTCGTTTGCGAGCCGACCCGCGCGCTCATCGCCGCGGTCAAGGCCGCAGGCGTTCCCGTCATCTACTTCCCGCACGGGGCGACTACGCTTCTCGAACGCATCGCGCGGGTCGGTGCCGATGTCTACAGCATCGACTGGCGCCTGCCGCTGGGCGAGGCGCGCGAGCGCCTGCGCAAGGGAGGCGCTGCGGCGCCGGCACTGCAGGGCAACCTCGACCCCGCGCTACTGCTGGGACCGACCGAGCGGCTGCGTCGGCAGGTCGCGACGATCAAGCGCGAGGGCGGCGGTCGTGGCCATATCTTCAACCTCGGGCACGGCATCTACCCCGAAACGCCCGTCGCGAACGTCGAAGCGTTGGTCCGCGCCGTGCGCGGGGAATAGGCCCCGGGCCCGAAGCTACGGCTTGAGCGAGAAACAGCGAGGATCCATCGCGGCCGGGAGCGTGGTGGTCGGGTAGTTGAAGAAAGTCAGCAGATCGACGCCGTTCGAGGCCCAAGGCACGATCTGCACCGGCCCACCGGGCACGCACAGACCCGTGTTGAACATCAGACCGCCGATAACCTCGCCGAACTTGCCAGGATCGGCGTCCTCGTTCGAGTCGAAGAAGACCGCCGTGACGACAGCGCTGGCCGGCGTGACGGCGTAGAGCAAGGCTCGACCGGCGGCTGGCCGGCCGGCATCCGCCGTCCCATGCGGATCGGCGACCAAGAGCTGCGCCATCTTCTGCCCCGGCACCTGGTAGCTTGCGAGGCTCGAACCAAAGCCGCTGATGGTGGAGTTTCTGATGAGCACGGGCGCAGGTGCGCTCTCGGGCGGACCGAAGTAGTTGTGGAGCGGGTCGTCGAGCGGGCCGAAATAGACAAAGACCATGTCCTGCGGCGCCCCGACTGCGAGATCTAGGTGAGCATCGCCATCGAAATCTGCCACGGCCAGCGAGGCCCCGAAGCTGGCGATCCCGGCATTGGTGAGGATGCTGGTGGGGCTGGCGGGACCGGGACAGACGGGCGAGTTGCTCGCAGGATCCCATTGCAGAAACAACACCCTGCCGGGTGCGCCGAGCACGATCTCGTCCAACCCATCGGCCAGTAGAAGATCGCCTACCGCGAGGGGACGGTATGCGTAGATGTCGTCGCTGCCGAGCTGCACGGCCAGGCAAGACGTGCTGCCAAGCACGGTCTTTCCGTCCGGCCCGACCACATGCACGGTGTTGTCGCCCACCACCACGAAGTCGCCGGCTGCCGGGCCGGTCACGTTGCCCGCCGCGACCGAGATCCCCATACGGGTCGCCGCGCCGCCGCCCTGCAGCCCACCCTGGATGAAGAAGTCGTAGCCGCCGCCGGCGGCTGCCGACAGGGATAGCGTGCTGACCCGACCGCCCGGCAGCGCGCCTCCGCCCGCCGAGGGGGTGCCGAGAAGGATCGTGCCGTCCGGACGCGCGGCGGCGCTGATTACCGGAGTGCCGCCGAAATCGGCGCTGTAGGCCTCGCTGAGCGTAACCTTGCCGTTCGTGTCGAAGTCAGCCACCGCCAGGTAGGCGGTGTCCTTGCGCGAGACGAGCATGCGTGCGGCCGAGGTCGTGCCCGGCTCGCTCGCAGGAGACAGCGGCAGCACGAACAGCGATCCCGTGCTTGCACCAGGCGGAGTGAAGACCACCACCGGCGCCTGGTCGAGGGCCGAGTTGAAGGAGCTGGGATTGCATCCGGCCAGGCCGGCAGCGGCCAGCATCGCCCACGTCAAAGCCTTGGCGGTATTCATGCTAGAACCTCCCCGTCGCAGCCAGACCGGCTCCATGCGGAACATCCATGGGCGCGAGCCCGAGCTTGCCGGGCGACGCGCCCGCGGTGTTCGTGGTCTTGAAGGTGGCCGTGCTGGGCGGCCCCGACTCCAGGAAGTTCCAGGTGGCGAGCGCCGCGGTGACCAGCCCGAGGCCGAAGCAGACGTCGGCGCCGATGTAGTACAGCTTGCCGGTCGTGGTGCGCGAGTCCTTCGTGCTGATCAGTTTCGTCGTGTCCTTGATGTCCTTGTCGATCTCGTCCTTGACCTGGTTGCCCTTGACGCCGAGAAAGACACCGCCGGCGAAAAACCCGGCGGAGAGGACGGCCTCGGCCCAAGCCTTGCCGCGGCCGGGCTTCGGCGAATACGAAACATCCATGGTCGTATAGTCGGCCCGATTGACCGTGAGCCTGCCATCGTAGTCCTCCATGTCTTCTTTCTGCACCCGCAGGGCATGGTCACCCGGTTTGAGCTTCTGCTCGCACGGCAGCACGCAAGCCTGCGCCCCGTCCACGAACAGCGTGCCGCCCTCCCCGGCCTTGCTTCCCGCGTTCAGCGTTCCATAGCCCACTTGTTCCAAGTTGATGGTGTGGGTCGTCGCCGTGCCGGGCTGCACCTCGATATCCTTCTGCGCCGTCTCGTAGCCGGCGCGCTTGACCCATAGTCTATGGCTGCCGGGCTTGAGGTGCCCCGTGTACGGTGTGCGGCCGATGGCGCCGATTTCCTGTCGATCGATGAACACCTCGGCCCCCGGCACGTTGGAAACCACCTCGATCCATCCCAGGAAGTGCTCCTCGGACATCGCGATGTAGAGCTCGAGCACTTTGTCCGGCCGCGGGTTGATCTCGCGAGTCTCCCGTTTGAAGCCCTTGGCCTCGAAGATCAGCCTGACCGGCTTGGGATCGAGCGATCCCTGCCATGGCGTGGTGGCGAACACGCCTTGCGTCGTGTCGTTGAGATAGACGTTCGCGCCGGCGGGCTTGGATTCGATGATGACCAGACCCTTGGTCGCCATGGCCGGCAGAACCGGCGCCACGGCCACGTCCGGCGCCGCCTTGCCGGGTGCGGTCGGCGGCGCCAGCAAGGCCTTGAGGCTGTCGATCCGCGTCTTCACCTCGGCGGCATCACGGGCCTGCGGGTCCACACTGAGGTAGCGCTGGAAGGTTTCGACCGCCTTGCCTAGCTCCTTGCCCTTCTCGAAGGCGACGGCGGCGTTGAAGAGGAAGGAACTGAACGGCTTCTTGTCGAAGGCGTCCAGGAACTTGGCGGCGGCCTCGGCGAACTGGTCCTTGGTGTAGAGGACCTGCGCCTCCTCGAAGGCGACCTTGGCTTCCTGCAACGCAGGATCCGTTGTCCCCTCCCCTTGAGCCAGCGCCGTCCGTCCCAGGCCCGATGCCGCCACGGCTAGAAATACGCTCGCAACAACCCTATGGCTGGATTTCATGATGCCTGAGATTGCGCCAAGGCCCGTCGGGGATCAAGGGGCAGTTGTGCGCTGCCGGAAACCGGCAAAGCGTCGCAAGAGCAACGAGAAAAGGGGCCCCGGATTGCTCCAGGACCCCTTCCCATGGGCTCTCTGCCCTCTCCTGCCCTCCGCGCCCTCTCCCCTACAGCTTGCTCGCGATCATCGAGACGAGTTCGACGGTGCGGCAGCTGTAGCCCCATTCGTTGTCGTACCAGCTCACCAGCTTGAAGAAGCTCTTGTTGAGCTCGATGGAGCTGCCGGC
>JAFGPX010000303.1 GCA_016935975.1 Deltaproteobacteria bacterium | reverse complement strand
TTCTCGACGTCACGCGACAGCATGCGGCCGAAGAGCGCGCTTTCGGCGTCGCGCGGGGCGCGGCCCTGGAACTGCCCCAGGTTGGCCGCGCTGCTCTCGGCCTCGCCCAGGATTTCCTGCTCCCGGCTCTGTTCGCGGTAGCGGTTGCGAAACACGTTGGTCATGATGCGCATGAGCCAGGCGCGACAGTTGGAGCCCGCCTCGAACCCGTCCCAGAACCGGTAGGCGCGCAGGATCGTGTCCTGGACCAGATCCTCGGCGTCACCCGCAGACTTGGTCATGCGCAGGGCCACGCCGTAGAGCACCTGAAGGTGAGGCAGCACCTCGCGTTCGAATTCGGTCTGCGATTTGCGGCGTTGCAAGAACACGATGGACGAAGAAGCAACCGGCGGCCGTCCCAGCTTATTCCCGGCCGGGTGCTGGTAGGCCTAGGGAAGCGATGCCGGGGTTTCGATGCGCATGAAGTAGCGTTTGGCAACCGTGGCGCTGCCTGTTTTCACCTGGTCGGTGTAGGTGGCGTACACGGCATCGCCACCGACCCAGGCGGCGACCGGGCCGGCCTGGCCATTTGCGCTGCGCAGCGGCAGCGTGGAGCCATGAGGGACGGCGTTGTACGTGTAGCGCACGACCTGCGGGCCTGCCGCGCGCGACAAGCCGATCACCACGTCGCCGCCCGCCGAGCTCACCCAAGCGGGACGCGGCATGTCCAGGGGGCCGCCGAAGAGCGCTGCCGGCAACACCGGATGGTAGGTGGTCACCGTTCCGTCTTGATCGGGGTTCGGCTGATCGTACGTGGCGAAATCGATGGCGATACTGTCCTGCTTGACGCCCTCGAAGGCGATGAAGTACGTGCTCGCGTCTACGGGCGAGCCCTTGATGAGGCAGTCCATTACCTGCGCGTCGAGCGGATACGCCATGTAGGTCGTGAGGCCGCTCTCGTCGATCTCCGCGGTCTGGAAGTCCGAGTTCGTGCCAGAGGAACCAGGGGTCACGACGCCGAAGCTGAAGCCGGTGGGGTGGTTCTGCGCCGATAGGCAGTCCCACTCGGGCACATTCGCGGGCACCGGCGCGTCCAAGAACGGGGTCGGGGCCGCGGTCGTGATGGCGTCCGCGGGCAGGAGCGTGTAGTAGACCGGCTTGCCCTTCACGCGAGTGCCCCAGGCGACGTAGCCGGTGGTGCCGTTGACGGCCGCGCCGGCGGCGAGTCGGAAGGTGCTGGGGTCCGTGTCGGAGGTGATCGTGCCTTGCGTGTCGAGCACGACGGGCGCGGCCGGAGCCGCGGTGCCGAGCGTGTGCACGGTTGCCGATAGATGGAAGCCCGTGGCCGGCGGCGTGGCGGCCACGAGCGCGATGGCGACGAGCTGGTCGCCGGGGCTGCTCTTCATGGTGGCGGCGAATACGGGGCCGGCCAGCGGCTGCGCCATGGCGAAACTGGTTTCTTGGGCGACAGTGCCGTCCAGCGCAACCCGCGCCCAGCGCACCAAGCCGTTCTCGTAGCCCGCGAGCACGAAGCCGTCCCCAGCCCGCACGAGCGACACTTCCTGCAGGCGAGCGAGTTGCGAGGTTTCCGGGAATGTGACGTCCGTGGTCACGACAGCGCCGTACGGCGCATCGGAACCGCACCCGGCCAGAGCAAGTGCGACGAGAAGCCGCCTGGAGGTTTTGCGCATGTCGGGATCTTAGTGGGGAAGCGGCCTTCCGCCAAGCGAGCGATGGGGCCTCCCGGGTTCTTGGCAGGCAACCGGCCGAAGGTTCTGCCTATGTCGTCGGTTTGCTTCGCTATTCCGTCGAGCGCGCCAATTCGCCTGGGCGTCCGCGGCCTGCGCCGGGCGGCCACAACACCCGATTTGGCGGGCGCCCGGCGCAAACGCAGGGGCAGTCGCACGAAGAAGAACCTGTGCGGCCGGACACGAGCTTTGGAGCTCCCCTCGTTTGGGGATACGCTCGGTCGCCAGGCGGCCGGCACGACCGTTTTGGAAGGCTCGGCCGAGGAAAGGGAACGATGCACATGGACCAGAACGTCAAAATCATGCCGTGTCTCGACATGCAACAGGGCCGGGTCGTCAAAGGAGTGCGCTTCGTGGACATCCGCGACGCGGGCGATCCGGTGGAATGCGCGCGCGCGTACTGCGCGGCCGGTGCGGACGAGCTGGCCATGCTCGACATCACCGCGACCATCGAAAACCGTCCCACCTTGCTCGACGTGGTCCGGCGCACCGCCCAGGCCGCGACCGTGCCCTTCACGGTCGGCGGCGGCATCGCCGACGTGGCCTCGGCCGCGGCCGTGCTGGAAGCGGGCGCCAACAAGGTGTCGACCAGCAGCGCGGTCTTTCGCAAGCCCGAGCTGATTGCCGACATGGTGAAAGCCTTCGGCCAGGACAAGGTAACGGTCGCCATCGACGTGGCCCGAAGTCCGAGGACGCCCTCGGGCTACGAGGTGTGGATCGACGGCGGTCGCACCGCGACGGGCAAGGACGCGATCGAGTGGGCCGAGCAGGTCGACGGCTACGGCGTCCGCACCATTCTGCCGACCAGCAAGAGCACCGACGGGGT
>JAFGPX010000036.1 GCA_016935975.1 Deltaproteobacteria bacterium | reverse complement strand
TGCCAAATCCCAGCCGTGCAGTCTCTACGGATTCTTGCCGTCACCGACGGAAAAACGGGCTTCCGGATGAGACCTTGGCGAAGGACACCGGTAGGCCGGCTCTGGCGCAGAGGTCCGTGCCGTGCGCAACTGCGCCGATCTCCGGCGCGGCCATCTCGGCTACGTTGAACTCACCCGTGGACGCCACCCTCCCATGATGCTTATGGGCCGTCGTGGGGGCGAGAAGCTGGAGCCCTCGGCCGTCTGCAGCGCGATAGGCCAGAAGCCCGGTGGACCGGTCGAGGTGGCTCGCAGAGGCACATAGGGCGAGAGGAAGGTGTCGAGCGGCGACCAGCTTCCGGTCACCAGGTTCACGGCGTCCAATTGGCTCGACTCGGATGAGCGCACCAGCACGAGAGACTCCGACAAGGCCAGGACATCGTCGGTTTCCTCGCCTTGGCGCAGCGACGGGCCGTTCGATGCCGGCCATTCATCGCTCCAGATCAGACTCCTGGTGGCGGGATCCGGGTTGGACATGAGCCGCGTGAGTCTATCCTAGAGGGCGCCTTGAGTCCTGTGGTTCCCTGCTTCAGGTGGCGTGCTACTGTCGAGCGCGGAGGTACGAGACTTGGAAGAGCCCAACCGCGGTGTCATCGACGACGCCGGCACGACATGTCGCGTGTTCGTCAGCTCGACGTTCAGCGACCTCGGTGCCGAGCGCAGGGCACTTCAGCAACACGTGTTTCCGCGGCTCTCTGAGCTCTGCAGATCGGTTGGCCGTCGGTTCGAGGCCGTCGACCTTCGTTGGGGAGTCACCAACGAGGCGGCGCTTGACCAGGCCACGATGAAGGTTTGCCTGTCCACGCTGAAGCGCTGCCAGGCAGTGTCGCCGCGCCCCAACTTCATCGTCCTGCTGGGCAACCGATACGGCTGGAAACCGCTGCCTGCGCAACTTCCGACCGCGCTCATGGCGGAGCTTCGGCGTGTGGTTGCGACAGATACTGCGAAGCTCGATGAGCTGGCGAACGAAGCTGGTTGCGGCGCGCTGGAGCTTGTCCGGGAATGGTACCCGCTGTGCGACGACAATGCGTCCCCGCCCAGTTGGCCGCTGCGCCCGCGTAAAGCCAACACCATCGAGGCCGATGCGACGTGGTGGGCGAGGAACGTGGAAACGCCGCTGTGGAAGATCCTGGCGCAGGCGATGGCTTTGACCGATGTCTGCGCGCCAGACCGCAACACCATGCTTGCATCCGCCACACACCAGGAGGTGCTGGCCGGTCTGCTCGAACGGCCGAGCGCCGAGGCCCACGTGTACGCCTATTTCCGCGAAATCCAGAGCCTTTCGGAGGTTCAGGACTCCCGCCTGCCTTCGGCGCTTCCCCTCCTCGACCGGGACGGCCAGGGAGCTCCCCTCCCGGACAGCCAGCGGGCACTGGCGGACCTGAAGCAGATCGTGGGGCGCCGTCTGGGGGAGCGCGTGCGTCGCTACCAGGCCACATGGAGCCCCTCGGGGCTGAGCGAGGATCACATCGGATCCTTGCCCTCCGACATGGCGGATTGCCTCGGGCTGTTGAACGGGCACCCGCGAGGCCTGTGCCAGGAGATCTTCTGCGACCTGGGCCGGATGATCATGGACCTTGGCGATAGCCGCCCGCGCGCCACGGCCGCGCAGGCAGAGCGGGCGGCGCACGCGCGGCAGGCGAACGACGCGACCGAGGGCTACCTTTCGCTGCCATCGCATCCGACGGTTCGTCGTGGCAGGGTCCTGGCCCTGGTCGGAGATGCAGGCTCTGGAAAGACCGTGTTGGCGGCCCAACTGATGAAAGCGGCGCAAGTCGCCGGGCACCACGTCATGTTCCGCTTCCTCGGTGCCACGCTCCGGTCGTCGTCGTTCCCGAATCTCGTTAGCGACATGCTGGACGACCTCGCGATGCTGACGGGCAAACAGCCGTCGGTGAAGTCCCTTGGCGAGCAGATCAGCGATCTGAAGCGCGAGCTCTCGGAATACGCGGGGCCCGCGCTCGTCGTCGTTCTGGACGGCCTCGATCAGCTTGGGACCGATCACAACGCCCACGATCTGGTGTGGCTGCCGACTTCCCTGCCAAGCAACCTGTCGTTGGTGGTTACGACCCGTCCAGGCGACGTGTCTGCGTCTCTCGAGCGACTGCTACGCCCCGACGACATCGTCCGCCTCGCCGGCTGGGACGCGGAAACCGGGCTGAGCCTGTGCGACGAGCTGCTTCGGAGCATGGGGCGTAGGTTGACCGTGAGCCAACGTGCACGCTTGCAGGACTCGCTCGAACAGCAGACCCCGCTGTACGCCCGACTGGCTGCCGAGGTCGCGACGCGATGGTCATCGTGCGACCAGGTTGGGCCGCTGGCCAACGACATCGATGGGTTGTTGCGCGAGCGAATTGCCAAGCTCAGTCAACCCTCGGAACACGGTCCGGTCCTGGTCAAGAAGACCCTCGGCCTCGTCTGCGCTGCACGCGAAGGGCTGTCGGACAGCGAGCTCCTCGATCTGCTGTCGAGCGATCCAGAAGCGATTGAAGTTGCACGCGCGTTCCACCCCCTCGAAGCTCAGCGGCTGCCGGACGTCATGTGGGCGCGTCTTTACGACGACCTCCTCCCCCTGCTTCGTGAGGTGCGTACCGGCAGCGGGGACCTTCTGACGTTTCGCTATCCGCAGCTCCGACGAATCGTCTCCAACGAGCTCGTCACGAAGGACGAGATGCGCCGTATCCACCAGCAGCTTGCGCAGTATTTCGCAGGCCAACCGGAGCGGGTCGCGTCCGATGCGGGGCCGGATGCGAGACCCAATCGGCGGTGGCTGGCGGAGCTCCCCCATCATCTCGCCCACGCTGGCCGCCACGATGAGCTGCGAGACCTGGTTACGAATCCGAGCTTTCTGGCAAGCAAGCTGGAAGGGTTTGGCCCCTACGCGCTGCTTGCAGATTGTCGCCTGCTCGACGGCCTGGAATTGCTCGAACGCGCGATTCGTATGTCGAGCCCGGTGCTCCTGCGTCATCCCGAGGAGCTGCCGAGCCAGCTCTACGGTCGGCTGTTTCGTCCTCGGGCGATCATCGGTCCCTCCACCATGATGGAGTGGATGATGAAGGGCACCATCTCGCCGGCGATACAGGACCGGGTGATCGAGATCGGGCGGTGTCTGGGGATGAAACAAGAAGTCCACAAGCGGCTCATGCGAGGCCTGGCGGACTTCGACGGAAGTTGGTTCGCTCCCATGACAGGGTCTCTGCACCCGCCGGGACGGGCGATGACGGCGGTCATGTCTTCCAGGCTGAAACCCCGCGCGATGATCCCGTCCACGGATGGACGATGGCTGGTCGTTCTTGGAGACACCCGATCCGAGCTCTGGCATCTGCCGACGAATGCGTTCGTACACTCACTGCCAGGTCACGCAAGCGCGGTGGTTTCCAGCCCGTCGATGCTGATGGTGATTCCCGAGGAAGATGGTGCGGTGGTGATCAATGCGCTGAACGGATCGGTGGTGAGCAGGTTGGCTGGCGCCAGAGATCCCTTTGCCTTCACGGGCGACGGGCGAAGCCTTGTCACGGCAGTCAATCCGAGCGGCGCCTGCCACTGGGACGCCCTGGCTGGCGCTCGCCTCGCCTGCAACGCCGGCGCAAGGTGGAAAGGAATCGCGCGCGTCTCGCCCGATACCAGATGGATTGCCTCGGCGGAAGGCTCGACGCTCCGACTTGGCGAGCTCAGCAATGGGGCCGCCGCCAGAGAGCGGGCGTTCCAGCGAGCGATAGAGGACTTCGTGTTCACCCCGGATTCGCGCAGGCTGGTGGTCGCCCTCCAGAACGCCATGCTCCAGGATGCCCCGATCGCGGACGGAATGGTTCACGTGCTGGATGTCGACAGCATGGAATCGCGGGCCTTCGTCGGCGGTCGCGGTCCGTTGGCGGTGACGCGCGATGGATCCCACGCGGTGATCGGCTACTGGAAGGAGCTGAGCACCAACATCCTCACCGATCACCATGGCGTGCGCATTGCCTCGCTGGAGAAGGCCGCAACGCCGCACGAGGTTCGATGCCACGGCGGCTTCACTTCGGCGCTCGCGCTGACCAGCGACGGCGCTGCCGTCGTTTCTGGCGGCGACGATGGGTCCACCCACGTCGTGGAGCTGGTGCGCGGCGCCTCGTATCGGGTCTCGCGGCGTCCGGTCGAGGTTGCGGCGGTGGCAACCGTTCCGAACCAGCCTTCGTTCCTGACCGCTGGAGCGGACGGCCGGATCGAAGTATGGGGAATCGACGAGGCCCTGCTGGCCGCGCTGCCAGACCGCGAACGGCACGGCATGAGCGTCCACTCCGTCGCGGTATCTCCGAATGCGAGACTTGTCGCCAGTGGCGGCTCGACGGGTCAGATCATCCTATGGGATGTTGCGGAGGCCTGGCCGAAGGGAACGGTGGAGGCGCACAAGGGTCGGGTGCTCGGCCTCGCGTTCTCTTCCGACGGATCGAAGCTCGCCTCTGCGTCGGACGACGGAGATCTGGCTGTGCATGGTGGGGGACAAACCAAACGCTTCTCGGTTCGAAAAGGCCACCGGCCGGGACTGGGCGAAATGCTCGGATTCGGGGTCTTGACCCACGCTCCTGGGGGGCGGAACGTCTTGCAGGGACTGGGAGGGCGGTCCGAAGCGCTCAACGACTTCCCCAGACATCTGGCCTTCGTCGACGACAATCTGCTCTTCTTGACGAGAGACAGGGATCTGGAGCTCTGGGATACTGGGCGCGGCGTGCGGGTTCGCGAGTGGCCAGCCCACCGCAACGATGTGACCCAGATGAGCTCCGTGCACAGCAGCTTCGAGGGGGATATCCACGCCCTGGCAATTGCGCAAGGCGGACAAGCGGTAACCAGCTTGCAGCACGTGAGATTCTGGCACAAGGACAGCATCGAACCGGTTCTCACCCTTGAGCATGGCGACGATTTCGCCGATGCATTGGCGCCGTTTCCCGACGGGCGGTATCTGGCGACATCCGGAGCGTTCAGCCACGACATTCTGATTTGGGACCTGAACGCTCGGAGCGTTGTGCGACGCTTGTCGGGCCATGGAGGCCGGGTGGTTGGTCTCACCTGCTTGCCGGGCGGAAGGCTCATCGTCTCGGCGTCGGAGGACAGCACCGTGCGCCTGTGGGACATCGAGGAGAACCGAATCGTGATGAGCCTGCACGACGATGCCCCGCTGAGCTGCGCGGTGGCATCCCGAACCGGGATCGTGTGCGCGGCGGGCAACCAGAGCGGATACACGCATTTGCTCTGCCCGAGCTCCCCTGATGTGGTCAGCCGCGTGGCCGACGAGTCCGACTTCGACGCCATCCTGGAGCTGATGCTGGCCCAGGGTGCGGGCATGCCGCCGCAGGCGCTGCGCCGGGTGCTACGCGACAGGCTGGCCGAGACGCCGGGTGGAGCCATCGTGGCCCAGTCCGCGGGCGCGATGATCGGGTTGGCAATCCTCACGCCCGCCCCGCTCGACGAAGCGGTGTCGTTCATCGAGCCGCAGCCTGCGGGCGACGCCGCATGTCTGTTCTTCCGAGTCCTGGTGATAGACGCCTTCGCGGGCAAGCGGTCTCCAGCCGTTGCCGCGAGTCTTGTTGCCCAAGCGCGGACGTTGGCGCGCCGCCTGGGCCTGCCGGCCCTGTCTGCGGTCACGACGAGCCATGGCCACGAAGTCTACTTGCAGGCTGGCTTCGTCAAGCGGCCAACCCAAAGCGCGTCGGTTGCGGCAGCTCTCGCCCGCCTGGGTCCGGGTGCCGGCTACTACGTATCTGGCATGGCGAACGGACGCTGTCCGCCGCAAGAACTCCATCCCACTCTCCGGCAAGGAACGTCTCCGCGCCGCACGGTCGTACTAGGCAAACGATGATGCCTTACGGGCTGTGGTCGGCGCACGCGAGGTGGCCGGTGACCGGCACGCCTCGCCCGGCGAGTACAGCCGCCTGCTTTGCGATGCCAGCAGGCAGTAGCGCTCCGAGACCGATGTCGCTGCCGTCGGCGACACCGACAAGCACCCGATCCGTTGCTCAGGCAGCGATGGTGT
>JAFGPX010000035.1 GCA_016935975.1 Deltaproteobacteria bacterium | reverse complement strand
TGGTAGTTGCTGCCGGTCGCCCCACCGCGCAGCACGATGTGGCAGTCAGGGTTGCCCGTCGTCCTGACCACCGACGACAGGCCGTCGGCGTTGATGCCCAGAAAAGCGTGGGGGCTCTGCGCCGAGAGCACGGCGTTGACGGCGGTTTGCAGGGAGCCGTCGGTGCTGTTCTTGAAGCCGACGGGCATGGACAGCCCGCTGGCCATCTGGCGGTGGACCTGGCTTTCGGCGGTGCGCGCGCCGATGGCCGCCCAGGTCACGAGGTCGGCCAGGTAGTGCGGCACCACCGTGTCGAGGAACTCCGTGGCGCAAGGCAGGCCCATCTCGTTGATCTGGACGAGCAGCTTGCGCGCCAGGGCGAGGCCGAAGTGGATATCGCACGAGCCGTCGAGGCGCGGATCGCTGATGAGACCCTTCCAGCCCGTCACCGTGCGCGGCTTCTCGAAGTAGGTGCGCATGACGATGAGCAGGTGTTCGCGGGTGGCGTCCGCGAGCTTGCGTAAGTGCTTGGCATAGTCGAGCGCAGCCTCGGGATCGTGAATCGAGCACGGTCCAACGATGACCAGCAGGCGGCGTTCATCGTGGCCGCGCAGCATGGTCGAGATCGCCTGTCGACTCGTCTGCACCATCTCGCGGATCTCCGGCGTGGCCGGTAGATCGTCCTCGAGATGGCGGGGCGCGACCAGGGGGCTGAATTCGACGATGCGTAGGTTCTGGGTCTGCAACATGGGACTTCCTCTTGGCGGAAAAAGAAAAAGGCCCTGAGGTTCGCTCAGGGCCTTGGAGGACTTCGATGCAAGCGCTGTCTAGGCGAGTCTCCACGGCCCTGGCTTCCACCAGGAATAGCGAAAATAGCCGCAAAACGTGGGACGACGCTGCATTGGGATCGACGGCTAAGGTAGCACGAGTCGCCGGCCGGTCAATTCTTCAGTCCCCCACGGCCTTGAAAATCACCTTGGGGCTCTCGGGCTCGGGGGGCTTGCGCGCGGAAGAACCCCGTCTTCTCCGGCTCTTGCGCTCGCTCGTCTTGTCTCGCTCCGCGGACGCGGACTTGTCCAAAGAGGCCTCGCGCTCGGAGATCTCCGGCTCGGCAGGTCCTGCCGGCTCACCGGGTGGCGGGACGAAGCGGCCGGGCTTGGCCAGACCGGCGGGCTCGGGTTCAGGCGCCGGCTCGGGCTTCGCCGGGCGCAGCGGCTCGACTGCCGGCGGGGGCAAGGGCTTCGGTCGGCTCAACAGATAGGCGCCGACCCCACCCAACACGAGGACGGCCAACAGAATGCCGACGGGCAGCAGCCACTTTGGCCTTTCGGGCGCGTAGATCGCAGGGACTGCTCCGGCGAAACGGGCGTCGTCTCCGGTTCCGCCGCGCCGGCTGGGGGAGCGCGCCGGCGTGCGCTGCAGCCGACTCGGTGTGGCGGCTGGCTCGATTTCGGTGCTGCCGGCGAGCCCTATCGGGGTCGGCTGCTTGGGCGGGGGTGTCTGGCGCGCCGGGGTCGCGCTTGCGGGCGGGAGGATCTGCGTCGCTGCCTGTGCGACCTGCTCGGGAAATCCGGGGGGGGGCCGCAGGGCGGCGGTGAAATCCCCTCGGGGAGTACCGAGGAAGGCCTCGAGGGCGGAGACGATCTCGGCCATGGACTGCGGCCGCTCCAACGGATCCTTGGCCAGCATGCGCGCGACGAGGAAATCGATCGGCTGCGGCACCGAGCTGTCGAAGGTCGATAGCGGCGGCGGCTGCTGCACCATGTGCGCCATCAAGATGTCGCCAGGGGCCTCGGCCACGAAGGGCGGCTGGCCGACCACCATCTCGAACAGCACGCACCCGAGCGAATAGATGTCCGCGCGATGGTCGATGTTCGGGATGCCCCGGCATTGCTCGGGCGACATGTAGAGGGGGGTTCCGATCAAGGCGCCGGTGCGGGTGGCCGAGCTGCCGGGCTGACCGCTGCCGGAGAGCAGCTTGGCGATGCCGAAGTCGAGCACCTTCACGGTCAGCTCGCCGCGCTGGCCGGGCGGCACGGTCAGGTAGGTGTTGTCGGGCTTGAGGTCGCGATGAACGATGCCGGCCTCGTGCGCGGCATGCAGGGCGTCGGCGACCATGCCGGCGATGGCCGCGATGGACGTGTAGGCGGGCACCAGCCGGCCCACCCGGTCGAGGGTCTGGCGCAGGCTTTCGCCGCGCAGGTACTCCATGACGATGTAGGCGCGGCCGTCGGGCAGCACGTCGCAGTCGAAGATCTCGACGATGTTGGGGTGGCGCAGTTGCGCGGTGGCGCGCGCCTCGGTGAAGAAGCGCGCGACCACGGTCTGGTTCATCGAGATCTCGGGCAAGAGCACCTTGACCGCGGCGTCACGGTCGAGGTGACGATGACGTGCCAGGTAGACCTCGCCCATGCCGCCTGCCCCGAGCCGGCGCGAGACGACGTAGGGGCCGACCTGGTCGCCGGCGCTGATCTGTAGTTCCGCGGGATCCATGGTCTAGCTGCGGCAGCCACTATATCACCATGCGGAGAAGCGGCTGTCCTTCGCCAAGGTCTCATCCGGAAGCCCGTTTTTCCGTCGGTGACGGCAAGAATCCGTAGAGACTGCACGGCTGGGATTTGGCA
>JAFGPX010000034.1 GCA_016935975.1 Deltaproteobacteria bacterium | reverse complement strand
GACCACTTCTGGCCACGGCCCCGAGGCAGGTTCGCGGGGCGGTACTTGGCCACTGTCCTTGGAGAGACGTGGTGGCCGAGCTTGGCCAACTCTGCGGCGATGACGTCCTCCCCCCACAGCGGATTCTCCTTCCACATCCGCCGGATGAGAGCTCGGGTGTCGGCATCGACGGGAGGGCGTCCGACAGGACGACGAGAACGACGTCGCCAGAGGAGCTTCCAGAGGGAACGGTGCCAGCGGAGAACCGTCTCGGGGCGGACGATGGCTACGGCAGCGACAAGCGAGGGGAACAGCTTGGTCATGGCAGAGATGGCCAGCCGATCACGGGCTTTGAACCGCGGGTGCGGCGCGGCTCTCCAAAGGACGATGATCTGCTGCCGGAGAAGAGCGTTCTCGAGCAGGAGAGCGGCGCGGGAGCGGAGCATGCTCACGAGGGCCCGGGCAAGGCTGGTCATCAATTCATGAACCATTGCGGCATAGCATCAGCAGATACTAGGGCCGTGAGCATCGGATCGCCCGGCGGTCGCGCGCGAAACGCTGGGATTGCGCATCACGGATCGAGTTTTTGCGGCCGACAAGTGAACAATGCGGGCTAGGGACTCTCGGCGGCCGGACCTTGGTCGTCGTCGGCCTCTTCGCCGGTTTCGTAGTCCGTGCCGGGCGCGCCCTCTTCGGCCGGCGGCATGCTGGCTCCATGCTGGGCGAAACGCATCATCGCGTTGACGGCGCTGACCTGGGCGGCGCGCACCGCGGACACCGCGCGCTTGCGGTGGCCCTCGACCAGGATCGAGAAGGCCAGGATGTCCCGGCCGTCGCCGACGAAGCCCGACAGGCACGATACCCCGGAAAGCGTGCCGGTCTTGGCGCGCACGCGATGGGCGGACGAGGTTCCGCGAAAGCGGTTCCGCGTGGTGCCGTCGACCCCACCGACGGAAAGCGACTGCATGATCTCCGGACCCACCCGCGGATCGAAGTAGAGGCGGCGCAGGAGCGTGGTCATGCCCGCCGCGGTCACGCGATTGCGGTGCCCCAAGCCGGAACCGTTGGCGGGCGAGAACTCCGAGGGCGGTAGCCCGAACTCGGCGAGAGATTCGCGCAGCACGCGCACGCCCTTGCCGGTCGTCGGCGCGCCGCCTAGGACCTCGGCGCCGACGGTCTCCAGCACGCGCTCGGCCCATTCGTTGTCCGAGTTCTTGTTGACCCGGCGCAGAAGCACGGGCAGGGTGTCCGATTCGTGCAGAGCCAAGATCTCTGCCCGGGATTGACCACCCTCCTCCAGCGGCGGCGCCACGTCGCTGCCCTGCTGCCCGAGCGCGAACAGGTGGCCTTCCCACATTCGATCCCTCGCCACCCGCGACCGAGCCTCGCCCGAGTTGATACCGGCCGGACCCTGCACCACGATGCCGGCTTGCGCGAGCGCGTGGCGCAGGAGCACGGCGGCGTAGAGCGGCGGGCTCGGCGGCGCGCGGAAGAGCACGGCCTCGCCTCGGGCCTTGGAGATCTTGCCCCCCACCTTGACCTGGAAACGCCCTCCGGCACGGAGGATCGCGACGCTCAGCCTCGTCCTGCCCCTTTGGCGGGTCTTGGCTTCGTTGACCAATACGAAGGCGTCCGAAGCGGGGCGGATGGAAACCTGGGGACGGCCGCCAACCTTCTCGCCGGGACGCACGCGAATCTCGATCGCGCTCCCACCCACCCGCAAAGGAGCGCGGGCCGACGGCACGCTCTCGTCGCTGCCAATGCGCCTGGGGTCGCCTAGGACCGAGCCCGTCACACGGGTCACGCCTGCGGTTGCCAGGTCCGCAGCCATGGCGTCGATGTGACGCGAGCGCAGCGATGGATCGCCGCTGCCGCGCAGGATGATGTCGCCCTCGATGGTCCCACTGCCATCCGGCCTTGGCCCTGTGACCTCGGTGCGATAGCGGAAGCGGTTGCCCAACCGCAGCAGGGCCGCGGTCGTGGCCAGCACCTTCTGATTCGACGCCGGATCCATCGGGACGTGGCTGCGCCAACCGAAAAGCACGCGGCCGTTCGCCAGGTTCTCGACCCGCATGCCCACCCGCAGACGGCCCAGCACCTTGCCGCGCACGACCGCCTCCAGCTCCTCCTGCAGGGTCTCGATGCGCTCGCGCTCGGGATCGCTGGCCGACGGCTTGGCGACTTCGTTCCCAGGTGGCGCGGAGGGCCGCGCGGCCAGCCTGGGTCCGGCTTGCGCGAGCGGTCTCGCCGCGGGCTTGCCGACTGGCTTCGAAGAGGGCCTGGCCTGCGGCTTGCCCGTCGGCTTCGCGGCCAGCCTCGTTGCCGGCTTGCTCGCCGGCTTCGCCACGGACCTGGCTCCGGGCTTCCTGCCGGGCTTCGCCGCAAGCTTCGCCACGGACTTGCCGGCCCGCCTTGCCATGGGCCTTCGCTGCGGCCCGGCGGTCGGTTTCTTCGTCGTCGGCGCGACACACGCGGGCGCGCGCCCGGGCTTGACCCGGGTCTTCTGCGGGGAAATCCGCTTGGCATGCACGGGCAGCGCCAAGGCCAAGACGAGGAGAAGAACGACCTTCTTCATTTGCCGACACAGCGAAACCCGAGATCCCCATCGCGATGGTTGGGATCCCAGGCGTTGCGATTGGCGGCGCGCGGCGTCACGAAGTAGCTGCAGCACGAGCCGCCGCGCACCACGCGGCGAGAGGGGTCGCGATCGTAGCGATCGGCCACCCACTCCCAGACGTTGCCGGCCATGTCGAGGACGCCGAACGGGCTGGCCCCCGTGGGGTAGCTGCCCACCGCCACCGGCTTGCCGGGGTTCTTGCCCGCGCACGGGCCTTCGTTTTCGAAATTGCCCCAGTTGGCGTGGGCGCAGTCGAGAGCTGCCCCCCAGGGAAATTCGCGGCCGTCGCCGCCACGCGCCGCCTTCTCCCATTGGTCCTCGGTGGGCAGGCGTCCGCGGGCGAAGGCGCAATAGGCACGCGCCTCGTTCCAATTGACGTTCGTCACGGGCAAGTCGACGTCCGTCTTCAGATCGATGGCCGGGGCGGGGCAACGCCGCGCGGCCACGCAGCGGGCGTACATGGCGCGCGTGACCTCGGTGCGGTCGATGCGGAAAGCCGGAAGCGTGCGCACCCTCACCGGTCGCTCGTCGTCGGCGCCCTTGGTCGAACCGCGTGAGAAAGGACCGGCGGGCACGAGCACGCGATCGGCCTTGCCGGCCCCGGCCGCGGCCCCGCCGTGCCGGGCGCCACCGGCGATGACGAGCCCGAGCAGCGCCAGCGCTCGCGTCATCCACCCCCCTGCGCGAGCTCGAGCTTGCGCTCTCGCGGCAGCGCCTTGATGGCGGCTTCCCGACGCAACGCCGCGGCCTGGCTCGACTTCTTCTCCTTGTGGACGAGAGCGACCGGGACACGGCCGCGCGTGTAGCGCGCGCCCTTGCCGCCGTTGTGCTTGGCCAGACGCGCCTCCACGTCGCGAGCGATCCCCGTGTACAGGGTGCCGTCACGACAGCGAACGACGTAGACGAACCAGGCGGCCATGGCTATCAAGCAATATGACCAGGTCATGGTGAGGTGGCAAATTCCGAGGGGGATCGGGTGTATCTTGCCTGGCCATGAAAATGCGACCCGCCACTGTCCCGCTCCTGGTCATGTCGCTTTTTGCCGGCGCCACCGCGCGCGCCGAGCAACCCCCGGCCGCGCAGCCTCCCTATCGCAATGCCAAGCTGCCCGCGAGCGCACGCGTGGCCGACCTGCTTGCGCGCATGACGCCGGCCGAGAAGGTGGCGCAGCTCGAAGCCGTCAACTGGGACCGCACGCGGATCTACGACGACAAGACGCGCGTCTTCTCCCCGGCACGAGCGCGCAAGGTGATGCCGCACGGGATCGGCGCGGTCACCCGACCGGGCGCCAATCACGACGCGCGCGAAGCCACCGAGCTGGCGAACGCGATCCAGAAGTTCCTGGTCGAGCAGACCCGCCTGGGCATTCCCGCCCTCCTGCACGAGGAGGCTCTGCACGGCCTGGTCGGCCCCGGCGCCACCAGCTTCCCGCAGGCCATCGCCCTGGCCGCCACCTTCGATCCGGCGCTGGTCGAGGAGATCTTCGCGGTGGCCGCCCGCCAGACGCGCGCGCGCGGCGTGGCGCACGTGCTGGCACCGGTCGTCGATGTGGCGCGCGATCCGCGCTGGGGCCGCATCGAAGAAACCTTCGGCGAGGATCCCTTCCTGGTTTGCCGCATGGCTGTCGCGGCCGTAAACGGCTTCCAGGGCCGACGCGCCTTTGCCGATGCGCCCATCGACCGCGTGCATGTCATGGCCACGCTCAAGCACATGACCGGGCACGGCTGGGCCGAGGGCGGGCGCAACACCGCGCCGGCCATCGCCTCGCCGCGCATGCTGCGCGAAATCTTCCTGCCGCCCTTCGAGGCCGCCATCCGCGAGGCGCACGCCATGTCGGTCATGGCCAGCTACAACGAGATCGACGGCATGCCCTCGCACCAAAACCGCTGGCTCCTTTCGGACGTCCTGCGCGGCGAATGGGGCTTTGGCGGCGTGCTCGTGTCCGACTACTTCGGCGTGGCCGAGCTGCAGCGCCGGCACTTCGTGGTTCCGGATCTGCCGGCCGCGGGCCGGGTCGCGCTCGAGGCCGGCGTGGACATCGAGCTGCCCGAGCCCGAAGCCTATCCTTCGCTGCTCGCCGATCTGGCCGCGGGCCGCATCGAGCAGGCCACGGTGGACCAGGCCGTTTCGCGCGTGCTGCGTGCCAAGTTCCTGCTTGGCCTCTTCGAGAATCCCTACGCCGCCAGTCCCACGCCCGAAGCGGAGCGCCCGTCCGATCGCGCGCTGGCCCTGCGGGCTGCCGAGGCAGCCATCGTGCTCGTCAAGAACCACGGCGGGCTCTTGCCGCTCGAGAAGAGCCATTACAGATCCGTCGCGGTCATCGGCCCCACGGCGGCCGCGTGCCACCTGGGCGGCTACAGCGGCCGGCCCGACAGGACGGTCAGCATCCTCGAGGGCATCCGGGCCAAGCTAGGCGGCAAGGTCAGGGTCGAGCACGCCCAGGGCTGCGGCCTGACCACCGGCGGTCGCGGTTGGACAGACGACCTGGTCACCCTGTCGGATCCGGCCGACGACGCGCGTCTGGTGGCCGAGGCCGGCAAGCTGGCCAGAGCCGTGGACCTCAACGTGCTGGTCCTAGGCCAGAACGAGCAGCTTTCGCGCGAGGCCTGGTCCGACAACCACCGCGGCGACCGCATGGGCCTGGAGCTGGTCGGCGCGCAGACGGATCTGGCGCGCGCGGTGCTGGCGAGCGGCAAGCCCACGGTCGTGGTCCTCATCCACGGCAGCCCCCTGGTCATCCCCGAGCTGGCGCAGCGGGCCCCCGCCATCCTCGACGGCTTCTACCTGGGCGAAGAAACCGGCACGGCCGTGGCCAACGTGCTCTTCGGCGACGCCAGTCCGGCTGGCCGCCTGCCGTGGACCGTGCCCCGCCATGACGGCGCGGTGCCTGCCTACTACAACCACAAGCCCTCGGCCGAGCGCTTCTACCTGTTCGAGGAGCCTGGCCCGCTGTGGCCCTTCGGCCACGGACTGTCCTACACCACCTTCCGCTACGCTCACCCCAAGCTGAGTCCCACGCGCATCGCGCCCGGCGGCCGCGCCACCGTGTCGGTCGACGTGACCAACACGGGCAAGCGGGCGGGCGACGAGGTCGTGCAGCTCTACATCCGCGATGAGGTCGCCTCCATCACCCGCCCGGTCAAGGAATTGCGCGGCTTCGCACGCGTCGGCCTCGGGCCCGGCGAGACGAAACGCGTGAGCTTCGCGATCGGCCCCGCGGATCTCGCGCTTTACGACCGTGACATGAAGAAAGTGGTCGAGCCCAGCAAGTTCGACCTCCTGATCGGCGCCAGCTCGACCGACATCCGCCAGCGCGCGGTGCTGGAAGTGGTCAACAAGTAGCGCGGCGCCGCGAGCCGTAGTCGTTGTGCCCGGGGCTTGCGGCCGGCCAACCTCTCCTCGGGCCGGGCGGCATGCTCAACTTCTGCCATCGCGAGGCTGCCTGACCGGCGCACCGCTTTCTTGGATACCACGGTTTGGCAAGGCACAGCGGCCTTACGGTGCGACCCTACGCTTCCAACGAAGAACGACTTCCCGGTCGGGACGGAAGGGTTGCATGGCGGTTACCAGTAAGGTTCTTCCATTCACCGTCTCGCGATGGAGGACGGGATAGGAAAGGGTCGCGCCCTGGAAACGAGCCGGATACTTGATGACGAAGACGGCTCGATCGATGGGATAGGACCAACGCAGGGCCGAGGTCACGAGGTAGACGGCCTGATTTCCGCGCACGGGTTGGGCATAGCGCACATGGAAGGAGCGGATAGCTTGGGGCGGAATGGAAAGGCTGAATTCGGCTTGGACTTGTCCCCGGTTACCGGGCACGAGCGGAAGCCTTCGGTCGTCCACCCAGGCGCTGTCGGGCGCCGGACGATCCCGCGCCACCAGGATCGGATACGCGATGCGGATCCCTACCGACGCTGTGGACGGGTTGGCGAGCACGTAGTCGGCGTCGACGGCAACGGCCTCGTCCGAGACATCCAGCTCTACCCGCTCGGCGGCGAAATGGATGTCGTCTGTGGCGGCGTGGGGCGGCAGGTGGGCCCGCCATCTCGACCACGCTTTGTCGTCCACCGGGGGAAGGCACGGAATGCTTCCAGGCGCGCCCGTGGTGGCCAGGCCAAGTGCCATCGCCGTAGTGAGAGACTCCCCCGGGGCGAGCTTGCGGTCGCGCCAACCCAGGTTCAGGGCGGTCATGGTCTGGTTGTCCAAGGGTCTGTCCGGATCCACCTCGCGGGCCTCGTGGGCGAACCGGTTGGCAAAGGCGGTGAAATCGGGCAAGGGCAGGCTCGGATCCAGGGCGAAGAAGTTGGCCTGATTGGAAAACCCGGTCTCGTTCTGCCCAAGCACGGCGTTTCCCAAATCGTAAAGGCCGCCGGCCACGAACCGTCCCGCCACGAAGGCTTCTTCCCGGCGAACCAGCCCATCCGGCGTCCACCCAACGTCGCCGTCCGACGAGGCGTAGCGGCCGAGCCAGGGGTCATCGCCGGTGTGGAAATGGAAACGGATCGGATGGTCGCAGCGGTTCCGGCAGCCCCTACTACGGCGCGCCCGAGGTGTGGGACACGGCCGCGTTCGGCGAGCGGCTCGACCCG
>JAFGPX010000033.1 GCA_016935975.1 Deltaproteobacteria bacterium | reverse complement strand
TACCTCTAGTATTCGGCGCTTCGCCGCTCCTTGCATCCGGGCCGAATCCACTCCGAACGGCTCGGTCCGACTTTCACCACGGGCTGCCAGCCCCAGTGCCGGTCACCTGCGTAGTGGCCACAGGAAGAAACGTCGGGACAGAGCCGGAGGTTCCGCGATTCCTGTCCGCCTGTGCTTGTCTGGTCCTTCCTGTTCTTCCCCTGAGGCCCCCGCGCCCCGAAGCCGCTGCTTGCGATGAGCAGGGCGAGCCGGCGTGTCCGGAGGCTCAGTCCGTCCACTTCTTCGCGCGGCCTATCGGCGCCGCCGGCGTCTTCTCGGCTGGCTTTGCCGCGGGCGCAACGGGCGCGCGCGCCGGAGTCTCAAGCGACGTCCCGGCAGGCTTGGGCGCGGGCGCTGCCGGCTCCTTCGCAGGCGACACAGCCGGCTTCCCGGTCGGCTTCGCCGGTGTCGCGGCGGGCGCGCGCGCCGGAGGAACCGCTGGCTTCTCGGCCACCTTGGCCGCAGGAGCGGCCGGCTCTTTGGCGACCGTGGCGGCTGGCTTCTCGGCCGGCTTCGCTCCAGGGACGGCCGGTTCCTTGCCGCTCGCCGCGGCAGGTTCCTTCTTCGCGCCAAGCTCGACGTGGCTCGTGGTTCCCGGCGCCGGTATTCCCCGCAGCGCAAGGATGCGCGCTTCGACGGTGGCGCGATTGGGGGTGTTGGGCATTTCGACCAGAAACCGCTCGTAGTCCGTGAGCGCCTCGTCCCCCCTACCCAGCTTGCGCAGACACTCGGCGCGATTGAAAAGCAAGGCCGGATCCTTGAGCACCTTGAGAGCCCGGTTGAACTCGGGCACCGCCGCCCTGCACCGGTTTCGGGCGGCGAGTTGGTTGGCTTTGGCGGCATGCCTGCGCGCCACGGCCTCGGGATCCGCGGTCGCCGTCCGCGCTCCCAGCCCACTGCCTACAAGAAGCACTGCGATGGCAAGCGACCACCTTGTGACCCGCTGGTTTGCTTTCATTTCGTCACCTCCCCCGTCGCGTCCCCCCGGCACTGCTGGGCTGGTAGATCTCCCCGCCTTGCTGACGGAAGGCCTCGGCGCGCTCGCGCAGACCGCGCGCGCGCGCCTCCTCGACGGTGATTTGTTCTCTGGCTGCGAACTCGCGAATGTCCTTGGTGATCTTCATGGCGCAGAAGGCCGGCCCGCACATGGAGCAGAAATGCGACTCGCGCGCCACTTCAGCCGGCAACGACCCGTCATGATAACTGCGCGCGGTCGGCGGGTCGAGCGCGAGATTGAACTGGTCCTCCCAGCGGAAGGCGAAGCGTGCCCGGGCCATGGCGTCGTCGCGGGCGCGCGCGCCAGGATGGCCCTTGGCCACGTCGGCGGCGTGGGCTGCGATTTTGTAGGCAATGACCCCGGCCTTCACGTCGTCCCGGTTGGGCAGCCCCAAGTGTTCCTTGGGGGTGACGTAACAGAGAAGGGCGGTTCCGTACCACCCGATGAGCGTCGCGCCGATGGCGGAGGTGATGTGATCGTAGCCGGGCGCGATATCGGTGACCACCGGCCCGAGCGTGTAGAAAGGGGCGCCGTGACACGCGGCGACCTGACGGTCCATGTTCTCCTTGATGCGATGGAGCGGCACGTGGCCGGGCCCTTCGATCATCACCTGCACGTCGTGCTTCCAAGCCAGCTTGGTCAGCTCGCCAAGCGTGTCTAGCTCGGCATACTGGGCGGCGTCGTTGGCATCTGCCAGCGAGCCGGGCCGCAGACCGTCGCCCAGAGAGAACGCCACGTCGTACTTCTTCGCGATCTCGCACAGGTCCTCGAAGTGCGTGAAAAGAAAGCTCTCCTGGTGGTGGCACAGGCACCACTTGGCCATGATCGAGCCTCCGCGCGACACGATGCCGGCGGTGCGCCGGGCGGTGAGCCGCACGTGGGCCAGGCGGAGCCCGGCGTGGATGGTGAAGTAATCCACGCCTTGTTCGGCCTGCTCGGTGATGGTCTGCAGGAAGAGATCGATGGACAGATCCTCGACGCGGCCGCCGATCTTTTCCAGGCATTCGTAGATGGGAACCGTGCCGATGGGCACCGCGGCGTTGCGCAGGATCCCTTCGCGCGTCTGCCATAGGTTGGCGCCGGTCGACAGGTCCATGACCGTGTCGGCGCCCCAGCGCGTGGCCCATTGCAGCTTCTCCACCTCTTCCGCAACGGAGGACGACAGCGCCGAGTTGCCGATGTTGGCGTTCACCTTCACCAGGAATTTGCGCCCGATGACCATGGGCTCGAGCTCGAGGTGGCGGATGTTGGCGGGCAGGATGGCGCGCCCCGCGGCGATCTCGTCGCGCACGAATTCGGGCGATACACCCTCGCGCACGGCCGCGAAACGCATCTCCTCGGTGATCTCCCCACGACGTGCGCAGCGAAGCTGCGAGAAGTTGCTGTCCCCGCGAGCCGTCCGGCGGGCCACCCACGGCGCGCGCAGCCTGGGCAGGCCGACGCCCGTGGCCCCCTCCTGCGGTCCCGTCGTGTCGTACACGCGCAATGGCGGCTCTCCGCCGCCGAGGGAGATCTCGCGCATGGGCACGCGGAGCCCTTCACACTCGACGTACACCTTGCGCGATCTCGGCAAGTCCCCCCGTGCGGGGCTGGCCTCCGCGCTCGCTTTCTTTTCGTTCACCCGTATTCCTCCCTACGCCGGTATTGTCCGGATCAGGTTCAAGGGGTCGCGCCGGATGCCGGCGCCTCTCAGCCACCATGGCTCCCCCGCCGGGCAAGTATTGGGCGCAAAGGCTGCGATTGCAAACCCCGCAGGGCTTACGGTGTCGCGCTGCAAGCGCCGGCGCCGCAGCGGGCCGCGCTCGTCTTGTGGCCTGGCTGGGCGCGGACCGCGGCAGGGCGCCGGCCCTTCTTCTCGCGCTCGGCGGCGGTACCGAAGACGTTGCCCCCCATCGGGCACCAAGCCGCGCGAATGCGGCTGGGCCTGGGCCTGTTGCCGGCCATGAGCGTGCCTCCGCGACCCGCGGCGAACTCCCGCATCGCCTTCATGATGATGTGGTTGCGCATGGTGGGGTTCCAAAAGAGATAGCCCTCGCTGCCCGCGTTGAGGGCGGCCCGCACCTGGTCGAGCACGAATTCCGGCCCCCACATGTGCTCGACCCCGTTCGAATAGCCCTGCAGGTACGGACGCAGAACGATGTCGCCGGCCTTGCGCCGAGCCCGTTGCAGGCCGCACTGGATGATATTGATGACATGCGACGTGATGTGGTGGTTGCGAAAATAGGCGTCCATGCCGTTGGCGTACATCATCGGCGAGATGGCCTCGACGTACTTGGCCATGCGCTCGATGTCCTGGCCGAGCCCGCGCGGATCCCCGTCCACCAGCGTGGTCAGACCGAAGACGTCGGCGGAGATCGGCAGCTTGACCGCCCGATCCACCTTCTCGAGAAAGCGTGTGACCACGGTGGCGTGGCTGGCCGGCTTGTCACCGGCGTGCAACCAGATGCCGTGCGCGGAAGTCGAGCCTCTGGGGAAGCGAACGTAGTCGAATTGGATCTCGTCGAAGCCGAAGGACTGCAGCTCCAACGCGACGTCGACGATGTAGTCCTGCACCTCGGGCGAATAGGCGTCGAGCCAGTTCTCTCCGACTGCGTACAAGCGCTGGGCCCGAGCCCCGATGCGCACCGCAAGATCGGGTCGCACGTAAGGCAGGCGGCTGTCCTTGAACGCGACGACGCGAGCGATGACGTACATCCCCTGCTCGTGGAAGGTCTTCACCATCTCTACGGGATCGCGGATGAGAGCCCGCACCTGTTTCCGGCCGAGTGGGATCCTCGATGGATAGGTGAGGTGCCCGAGATCGTCTTTCATGTCGACGACCACGGTGTCGAGCTTGCCGCGC
Organism: Deltaproteobacteria bacterium; assembly: GCA_016935975.1. Classification (GTDB taxonomy): domain Bacteria; phylum Myxococcota_A; class Polyangia; order Fen-1088; family Fen-1088; genus Fen-1118. Next base: position 12,274 of record JAFGPX010000033.1, on the reverse strand, counting down.
TTCATGGCGGCCGCCGTGCGCGCGGGACCGAGGGCGCGCAGGTACATCGGGGTGATGTAGAAGCCGCGCGCGCGGCGGCCCCGTTCGGTCATCTCGTCGGCGAGGCCATGGTCGGGATAGGTCTTCGCCGCGTAGGGCTGCAGATCCGTCCCGAGACGCTTGGTCACGCAGCCCGGCAGCTTGCTCTTCTCGGTGCACGGCGAGTACGGAAACGTGATACGGCTCCTGCCGCTCGCCGGTGTGCTTCCGACGAACGCGACGGCCAAGAAGGCTAGCGCCGCAACGATCGTCGGAGATAGCGAACTTGCAGGCCTGTGAAACCGAGATGAGCCAGCGACAACAGCGTTGTCCATGAACCGCTTCCGTCTTCCTCGCGAGCGACACTCCTACGGAAATTCGCGCCTACGACTAGATTCCCCGAACTTGCGCTGCCACGCAATAGGAATAGCTGCGAAATCAGCGAGGTTTCGCCGGTCTTGTCCCATCTGGCCGGCCCCGGCCCAGCCGACTACTTCTCGGTTCGCTCGACGGCTGGCTTCCCCGTCTTGGGCCGCGGCACGAAAGTCAAACGCAAGCCTTTGATGATTTGATCCTTGGCCGAGTTCGGATCGCGCCGCATGTCCATGTGCTTGATGCGACCGAGCGTGTTCTTGAGGATGACCATACGTCCATGCTCCGCATCGTCGCAGGGGACGAGAGAACCACCTTCGCACAGAGTCAAGGCACGCATGGCCTCGCCGTACGCGTAGCCGGCCTCGAAATGGTCCACGAAGGCCAGGCTGCGCGCCAGGCGGAGCCGGTGGTCGTCGGGGTGCGCCGCCAGTGCCCCGTCGAGGACGGCCAGCGCCCATTCCGGGTGGCTGACATCCATGAAAATGCCGGCAAGCTCCAGCGCGGTGGCCGAGTCGTCAGGCGCCGCGGCCAGCTGCACCTGCAGCTCGGCAATGCGCTGCCGCACTGGGGCTCTCTCGGCCAAGGCCGGTTTCACCTTGACGTCCGGACGGGGCATCAGAATCGCGACGGCCAGAAGCGCCAAGATCGCCAAATCGAGAACGCGCGTTACCACCGCCTCTACTCGTACCGCAAACTCCCTGCGCGATCCAGTGCCGTCGGTGAAAGGACAATGACTTCAGGATTGGCGAGCCCGAGCGCATCCCAGCCCCGCCCTCCGCGCTCTCCTTCTCCGCGCTCCCCACCGTCCCATTTATCCACGGACCGTGGAAAAACGCCCCGGTTGCTGCCGCACTGCTCCTGGCCGAAGCACGAAAAACCCGAGCACGGCAATGACTCATTTCGTGGCATCCGGAATGCATCCGTCCCACTCGTACCGATCCGAGTGTGGCGATTGGCGTCGGGGCGGGCCTAGTCTCCAATTTCGCTCCCAGCCGCATCCCAGCAAGTCGGTGGTGGGCGGCAACTATCGAGTTCACGTCACCGACGAAAGACCGCAAGGAGGAACCCATGACTGTTCTCAAGTTACTGGCCGATGCCTTCCATGAAGGGGGGTGGGGGATGTGGCCCATCCTCGTTCTTCTCATGATTACGGTGTCGATCATCACCGAGCGCGCGGTCGTCCTGCGCAAGGCCGTCATCGACAAAGACAAGTTGCTTGCCCTCTTGAGGTCGCAGATCTCGCAGGGCAACATCCAGGGCGCCATCAAGGTGTGCTCGGGCAACCCGACCCCGCTCACCCGCATCGTGCAGACCGGCCTCATGCGCGCCAACCGCTCCGAGGCCGAGATCGTCGCGGCCATGGAGGAAGCCTCTCTGCGCGAATTGCCGCAGGTGGAGAAGCGCACCGGCTACCTCGCCATGCTCGGCAATCTGGCGACCCTGGCCGGGCTCCTCGGCACCATCACCGGCCTCATCAAGTCCTTCGCCGGCGTCGCGGGCGTGGACCCGTCCCAGAAGGCAACCCTGCTCTCGAAAGGCATCTCCGAAGCCATGAACTGCACTGCCTTCGGTCTCGGCACCGGCATCATCGGCCTGGCGTCTTTCGCCTGGCTGAACGGCAAGACCCAGGCAATCCTCGACGATATCTCGGAAACCAAGAAGAACGTGGTCAACCTCGTCGCCGCCGCCAAGGCCGCCAAGCAAGGGTAGCCGCCAACCAGTTTCGCAATACGTTTCGCCAAGAAAAGGAGACCTCACAATGGGAGCAATCGTTGAAGCATTCAAAGAGGGCGGCTGGGGGATGTACCCGATTCTCTTGATCTGCATCATCACCTTCTATCTGATCGTCGACCGCAGCATGTATCTGGCCAAGTCGAAGATCGACATCGAGCAGCTCATGTCCATGATCAAGTCCCAGATCGTGGCGGGCAACCTGCCCGGCGCCATCTCGACCTGTGACGCACAGCCCGTCGGCGCGACCAAGATCATCGCGGCTGGCCTGCGCAAGGCCGCGCAAGGCGGCGCCGAGCACGATATCCAGCAAGCCATGGATGAAGAGGCCTTGCGCGAGCTACCGAAGATCGAGAAGCGAACCGGCTACCTCGCCATGCTGGGAAACCTGGCGACGCTCGCCGGCCTCCTCGGCACCATCACCGGCCTCATCAAGTCCTTCGCGTCGGTCGCAGGGGTCGACCCCTCCATGAAGGCGACCATGCTCTCCAAGGGCATTTCCGAGGCCATGAACTGCACCGCGTTCGGCCTGGGCACCGGTATCTTGGGGCTGGCTGCCTTCGCAGTACTCAACGGCAAGACCCAGCACATTCTCGACGGCATCAATCAGGCGACGGTCGAGTCGCTGAACCTGGTCGTGACCGGCCGCGGCGGCGCTGGACGCTAACCCAAGCGAATCGGGCGGCGGCCCTGGTCGCCGCCGGATGGGAGCAAAACCATGAGCGTAGTAGTCGACACTGGCGGCAACAAGGGTGGCAAGAAGCCCCTCAACTCCGAACTCAACCTAGTCCCCTACATCGACATGCTGACCGTGCTGGTCGCATTCCTGCTCATCACCGCGGTGTGGACGCAGCTGGCGCGCCTGCAAGCCCAGCAAAAGGGCCAAGGGCAGGCCGGCGAGGAGACTCCTCCCGAGATGATGGTCAAGGTCGTGGTGCTCGTCAATCAGGAAGGGTTCAATCTGGTCGTTGGTCAGGATCAGACGCCCATCCCCAAGAAGGGCGCCGACTACGACTTCGAGCGGCTCGCCACCGAGCTCAAGAAGGCCAAGGACGCCCACCCGGACAAGAACGATGCCCAGGTGGCTTCCGAGGACACCATCAAATTCGACACGCTGGTCCACACGATGGATATCGCGTTGGAACAGAGATTCCCGGATATCTCGCTCATCGACACTGGTGCAGCTGGAATCTAGAGAGGTTCGACCATGGCAATCGAAGCACCTAGACCGCACCTTTATCACTCCATCAACCTCGAGACGGCCAAAGGCAAGCTCCGTGGTGGAGGCCGCAAACAGGTCGACGCTCCGCTTAACCTCGTGGCCTACATCGACATGATGACGGTGCTAGTCATCTTCCTGCTCATGACCTTCTCGGCCAGCGGCGAGATCCTCTTCGTGCAGAAGAACATCACCTTGCCCGACGCCCAGAACTGGAGCGACCTCGAACGCGCCCCGGTCATCGGCGTGACCAAGGATGTCGTCACTCTCGACGGCCGACAGGTAGCAACTGGCGAAGAACTGATGAAAGACTCCGCCACGGGCGACATGAAGATCACCGAGCTACACGACGAGCTCGTGACCGCGAAGAACAACTACAAACTCCTGCACCCGTCCGAGGACTTCAAGGGCGTTTGCGTCATCCAGTCCGACAAGAACGTCGAATTCAAGATGCTGCGCAAGGTGATGTTCTCGGCCGCGGCGGCAGGCTACCAGAACGTCAATTTCGCTGTCCGGCCGAAAGCCAAGGGAGGCGTAGCCGCCGGCGAGTAGGGCAGGGCCGTTCCTTCGAGGAATCTCCGCCTTCTGCCCCCTGTGTCTCATGGCGGCCGGCTCCTTCTGGAGTCGGCCGCTGGTTTATGTGGCGTTTTCTTCTTCTTGGGGAGGTGTTTCGATGCAGATCCGAAAACTAGCCGTACTCTCTGTCCTCGCCGGCCTGCTCGCGGGAGCCTGCACGCGAGATCCCAACGATCCGATGACCTGGGCGCGCAAGCTCAACAACGTGCGCGACCAGCAGGAGGCCCTGAACCGGCTCGCGAACATGAGCGTGGAGCGCGCCAGGCCGGCCCTGCCCTCCCTCATCGCCCTCTACAAGGAAACCAAGAAGCCGGAACACCTCGAAGCGCTGGTCCGCTACAAGGATCCGAGCACTATCCCTCTTTTCGTCGAGGCCCTCGACTTCACCGAGGACGACTTCGATCGCGCCATCGTCGCGGCAGGGGCGCTCGGTGAGTTCCGCGAGAAAGCCGGCGAGGCCGTGCCCGCGCTGGCCAAAGCCGTCGAACACACGCTGCCCATCAAGTCCCGGGCCAACGGCGTGCGCCTGGCCGCCATCCGCGCCCTGGCCAAGATCGGCGACAAGCGCGCCGTCCCCGCACTCTCGCAAATCCTCATGACCTCCGCGGACGAACAGGACTTCCTGCTCAACATGAAGGCCGCCCTCGCCCTGGCCGAGCTGCGCGACCCGGCCGCCATCCCGGCTCTCATCAAGGGCCTGTTCATGACCGGCCGAGGCGCCAACATCTTCCAGGAATGCCGGCTGGCGCTCGTGCGCATCGGCGAGCCGGCCATCGCGCCATTGATCGAGCTGCTCAACGAGAAGAACCCGGAAGTCAACGCGATGGCGAAGAAGCTGGATTTCGACAAGTACAGCCCCGGCATCGTGCCCTTCAAGGCCGCCATCCTCCTCGGCGATCTGCGTGCCGCCAAGGCGGTGCCCGCGCTCGCGGCGCGCCTCAAAGTTCCCGCGAAATCCGGCGAACACAAGTCCATCCTGATCGCGCTTGGCTTCATCGGCACGAAACCGGCTGTGGACGTTCTGCTCAACACTCTCAAGGACAAGAAGGCCGACGCGCCCACACGCGCCGCGGCCGAGGACGGCATCTACCTCTCGGGCGACAAGCGCGCGGTGCCCATTCTCATGGAAACCGCCAGATCCGGCTACGTCGTCGTGGACGGCATGAAGGCCTCGGATTTGCGCGCCAACGCGGCCATCGACCTGTCGCGCATCGCCGGCCCCGAGCACTACGAGGAGTTCAAGGCCCTGGCCGCCAAGGAAACGGAAGTCCAGGGCAAGTTCGGAGAGGCGCTCGACCGCATGCAAGTCGCGAAAGAGTGTGGAAACAAGATCGAGTGCTACGGCAAGGCGCTCATGGACCCGTCATGGACGCGGGCGGAGAAGGCCGCCTTCTACATCGGTTTCTCGGGCCAGCCGACCGCGGGGCTGCCCCTCCTGCTCTCGGCGCTCAAGCCCGTCGCCAGCCTGAGCCAGGATCGCTACCCGGTCCAGCAGGCCATCCTGCAGGCCTTGACACGGCTAGCGACCAAGAACGACAAGGCGGTCATCGAGGCGCTGGAGAAGCAGATCGAGCGCGACGAAAACGCGGTTCGTCTGCCTGGCGCCCGCGACCTGCTCGGCGAAACCCGCGTAACCCTCGCCGTGATCCAGAACAAGGGCTGATGTTGGGGCACGCAGTCGACAGCCATTCGCGACGGTCGAGGACCGGCTGTCGACTACCCCGTGCCACGTTCGTAGCTGGCCTCCACGACGGTGTGGATGCCGCCACGGACTTTGAAGTCCCCTACGACGCGCGCCCGCCGCGGCCGCGTGGCCGCCACCAGGTCGTCGAGTATCTTGTTGGTCGCGGCCTCGTGGAAGGCTCCGGCGTCGCGATACGACCAAAGGTAGAGCTTCCACGACTTCAGCTCGACGCACAGGGCGTCCGGGACGTATTCGACGTGGATGGTCGCGAAGTCGGGCTGGCCGGTCTTCGGACACAGGCACGTGAACTCGGGACATTCGAAGCGGATGACGTAGTCCCGTTCGGGATTGGGGTTGGCGAAGGTTTCGAGCTTTTTCGACGGAATCGCTGCCATGTGGCCTCTCAGCATAGCAGCTCACGCCAAGGCCGAGCCACGCCCGCTCTTCTCCGCTCGCGTGAAAACCAGCGGGCTCTGCCCGCCAGTCCTCATCACGTCGGTTCGAAGGAGCCCTCTTGGGCCTCACTCATTCGAGGAGTTCTCGCCTGATGACTCACACCACCTTGCTTCGGACCTGGATCGGGGCCGCCGCGCTCGTTGCCGGGCTCACGGGGATCGGCTCCGCCGCCGCCGGAACCGTCGTCAAAGGCATGGTCAACCTCCCCCCCGAGCTCAAGACCGGTCGCGCCTTCCTCGGTCACTGGCGTGTCGAGAACACCACGGTTGCGGTCCAGCCGGCCTCTTTGCGCGGCGGCACCGTGGTCATGCTCCTGGGGCCGTCGTACCAGGCCATCCCACCCAAGACCGCGTCGGTCGAGATCTCCGGCTTGCAGGCCATGCCGGCTGCGGTCGTGGTCAGCGATGGCACGGTCGTCGAGTTCAAGAACTCCGACAAGGTTGCACACGAGTTGTCGATCCCCGGCATGCCCCAGATCATGCCACCCGAGCGCCTGAGCCCGGGCACCATGCGCAAGCAACGGTTCAGCACGAAGGGCGAGTACTTGGTGCGCTGCACCGAGTACCCCCATATCGTCGTTTCCGTCATCGTGACCGACTCGCCGCTTTTCGCCGTTGTCGACGACAAGGGCGCCTTCAAGATCAATGACGTCCCCGAGGGCCATGCCACCTTGAAGGTGTGGAGCAATGGACGCTGGGTCAAGGAAGCGGAGATCGACGTCCCGGCTCGCGGACTCGACTTGACGGTGAACGTGCCCAGCGCCTCCGTTGCCCCCCCCCCACGGCACCCGCCAAGAAAACCGCGCAGTAAGCAAGGGAGAAGCCAGCATGTTCCTGTCCAAGATCTGGTTCATTCTGGTGGGCCTTCTGGCCGGGGTCGCGGTCACCGCCGCGTTCGTGGCGCCGCGCCCCGCTGACCGGCGCATCGAACAGCTCGAAGGTCAGCGCATGGATCGCGCGCAATACGCGGCCGAGCAGGTCTTGAGAAACGACGCCCGGCGCTGGATAGACTACGTGTCCAAGCTCGGGATCGACGGCTCGATCATCGACACGCTGGACGCGGCCTCGCGCGGCTCGAGCGAGTTGCGCTTGCTGCACGACACCCTGCGCCGCCGCTTGCGCGAGTTGGTGCCCGAGCGCCAGGCCATCGGCGTCGAGTCCATCATCGCCGTAGACGCCAGGGGCCGCGTGGTCGCCCGGGTGGGCGACGACGAGGGTCAGTTCGGCGAGTCGATCGCCGGCGCCGAGGTGGTGGCGGACGCCTTGCGCGGCTACCTTTCCGATGACGTGTGGGGGGCCAACAACCGCCTGCGCCGTATCAGCGCCGCGCCCGTCCTGTCCAAGACGCACGACCGCATCGTTGGCGCGCTCGTCGTCGCCGTAGAGACCGGCAAACGGCTGGCCGAGATGTGGAAGTGCAACCTCGAGGTCGAGGTCGCCATCGTGTTGCGCAAGAAGGTGCTGTCCTCGACCCTGCCCGAAGCCCTGCTCACCCAGCTCCCGAGCGCCATCGAGGAACACGCAGCCGAGATCGCCAGCCACAAGCGTACGCGCGCGCTACCACTTTACATGGGCAACGAACGTCTCCTCATGGTGGCGGCTCCCTTCGTCGGGGAGGCAGGCGCGCAGCACGCCTACTACGTGCTCCTGACCAAGAAGTCGCCCGAGTCCGACCCCTGGGTTCTGCTCTCCAGCACCTCGTCCGATGATCTCAAGTGGGGGAGCTTTCCCTGGCTGTCGCTGGGTGGCGGTATTCTCGTGATCATCGCCATAGGACTCTTTCTCCAACGGCACGAGGTGGATGGGCCGCTCGCGCACCTGCGCGCCGAGGTGCACCGCATGGCCAAGCAAGAGCTGCTCAAGCTCGACGACACCAAGTACAGCGGGAAGTTGGGCGGCATCGCCCGCGATATCAACGCCACGGTCGAGCATTTCACGCACGCCCCGATGCCCAAGAGCGAAACCGCGAAGAAAGACATCTCCGCAATCCTCGATGCCAAGTCCGCCTCGGCCGACGGCAAATCCTTCGACGTTTCGCAGCCTCCGCCGGCCAAGGCAGCCGTGCCACCGCCCGCCGCCATGGCGGCTTCTCTCTTCGGCACGCCCAAGGCAGCTCCCGGGATCAGCGGCGCGCCGCCCCCGCCCGTGCCCCAAGCGTCCTCACCCGCGCCATTCACCGCGCCAAGACCGTCGCTCAGCCGCCTGACGCCGCCGCCCCCCTCCGTGCCATCGCCGCCAGGCAAGCCCGAGGCCAAAGCGCCGAGCGGCCCGGACGCGGCGGATCTGGCGCATTTCCAACAGGTCTTCGACGAATACGTGGAGACGCGACAGAAGTGCGGCGAGTCCGTCGCCGGCCTGTCGCTGGAGAAGTTTACCGCCAAGCTGCAGAGCAATCGGGAGCAACTGGTCGCCAAGCACGCTTGCCGGACCGCGCGCTTCACCGTCTACGTCAAGGACGGGAAAGCGGCGATTCGCGCTCTGCCCGTGAAAGACTGACAGAAGAGAGCACAGAGGGAGAAGGGTACGGAGGTTTCTCTGCGCTCTCTTCGTTCTCGAAGCCCTCTCTCGCGCCGCTACCGCGTGTTCTCTTTCCGGGAAGGGAACTTGCCACTGCGCACGTCGGCCGCGAAGGCGGCGAACGCCGCGATCGCGTCCTTGCCGAGCTCGGCATAGCGACGCGCAAAACGCGGTGACCAATCGGGGTCGAGCCCCAAGAGGTCGTGCATGACCAGAACCTGCCCGTCGCAAGCCGGGCCCGCGCCGATGCCGATGGTCGGAACGGCGATGGCCGAAGTCACGGCCGCGGCCAGGGACGACGGCACGTTCTCGACCACGACGGCGTAGGCCCCCGCGTCGGCGAGCGCGCGCGCGCCGGCGAGAATCGACTGCGCCTGCGCGTCGGTGCCGCCCTGGACCTTGAAGCCACCGAACTTGTGCACCGACTGCGGCGTCATGCCCACGTGCCCCATCACCGGCATACCGATGGCCAGAAGGCGCGCCACGAGCGGCGCCACCTCGGCCCCGCCTTCCAGCTTCACGGCCTCGGCGAGGCCTTCCTTGAGCAACCTGCCGGCCGCCCTCACCCCGTCCTCCAGGGATGCCTGGTAGCTCAAGAAGGGCATGTCCGCGACCACATGGGCGCGCACCACGCCACGCGCGACCATGCGGCAGTGGTAGATCATCTCGTCGAGCGTGACCGGCAGCGTGTTCGGCAACCCCTGCACCACCATGCCCAGGCTGTCCCCCACCAGCACCACGTCGATGCCGGCACGCTCGGCCAGGCGCGCGAAGGCCACGTCGTAGGCGGTCACCACGGCGATCTTGTCGCCCTGGCCCTTGCGCTCGCGCAGGGCCGCGCTGGTCACTTTCCTTGCGGTCGCCATGCCATCCGAGATTGCATCAGAGCCGGGTTCCAGGCAACGGCGGACTACCTTCTGCTCCAGTGGTTGATGCCGGCGCGGGTCTTGCCGATCACGTCGAGCAGGGCGGCCCGATCCTCGACATTGCCCACGAAATCGATTTCGGAAGCATCGACGATGAGCAGAGGGCCATCGCCGTAGTTGAAAAAGAACTCGGCGTAGGCGCGCGCCACCTCGCGCAGATAGTCGGGCCGGATGGCTTTCTCCTCGGGACGTCCCCGCTTCTCGATGCGAGACAGCAGAACGTCCGTGCGGGCCTGGAGGTAGACGACGAGATCCGGCGCCGTCACGCGCGGCCGCAGCGCCTGGTAGACGCGGTCGTAGAGCGCCAGCTCCTCGGGCGACAGGTTGAGCGTGGCGAACAGGCGGTCCTTGGCGAAGAAATAGTCGGACACCACCCCGCCCCGCTCGAACAACCCGCCCTGCAAGAGTTCCGCTTGCTGCCCGTAGCGCTGCAGCAAGAAGAAGAGCTGCGTCGACAGAGCGAAACGGCGGGGATCCTTGTAGAACGAGGCCAGGAAGGGGTTGTCGCCGGGATTCTCGCACACGAGCCGGGCCCCCAGCTCGGCGGCCAGGATTTCTGCCAGGCTCGACTTGCCCGCGCCGATGGGGCCCTCGACCGCGATGTAGCGGGGCCGCCTGCGCTGGTCCTTGGAAGCCGCCAAGTTCATGGGGTCGATCTATGGCTAGCACAAGATCGGCGGCCACCGAAGTTCGTGGGCTGTTCGCGGCGCATGCCGCCACAGAAGCGCCTACTGCGCCGGCTTGACGTTCCAAAGCATGAAGACATCGTCCTGGAAGTCGCCGTCCCTGTCTTCGTCGAAGGCGACCACGAAGGCGTCCGGCACCAGTGTGCGACCGCGACTGCGCAGGGGATAGGCGCGCGCGGCGGCGGCGCCCGCGTTTCCGCGCTCGTCCGAGTACAAGGTGCGCTTGCCTACCTTGAGATAGAGCCCGAACTTCGCCTCGCCCAGATCGAAACTGGTCCGGCTCTCGCCGCTGAGCTCGGGGTTGAGGGTCTGGTTGTGCGCCTTGCCTGCACTGCCCATCCCGTGGGTGACCGGCTTGCCGGCTTCATTGACGTAGTAGCCGAACAGCACATCCTCGGCGGCAGCGTAGCGCGCGATGAGGTAGTAGCCCACATTACCGGGCTTGGCGCGCTCCCACAGGGACGCCGGAATCTGGTCGCCCGCGGGTTTGGCCGGAAGTGCCAGCGTCGCGCCCCCCACGTCGATGTCGTAGCCGAGAGCGTCGAGAACTTGCACGAGCGGCGGCTCGTCCTGCGCTTCCTTCCCCTTGGTCACGAGACCGGTGAGATCGCACGGCGGACCGTCGTCGTCCTCGGTGCGCACCAGGCGCACCCGCGCATGGTGAACCCCAGGCTCGGCGTCGGCCGCCGGCTCGAATCCCACGGTGAAGGAAAACGAAGCCGTGGGCTGCAGGACGAGGGGCAGAAGCGGCACGGTCGCGATCTTGAAGGCCTCGGGCTGCAAACCCACCACGCGCAGCTCGGAAACCTGGACAGGCTCGTTGCCCGTGTTCCGTACCGCCACGGACTCGACCGCAGTGGTCACGCCGCGCTGCCCCGAGAAGTGGAGCTCGAGTGGCGTCACTTCGAGCGGTTCGCGCATCTTCTCGACCCTGGGCGGGGGCAACGGCGCCACGGGCTTCGCCTCGACTTTGGGCTTGGCGGACGCGCAAGCGAGCGGGGCCATGAACGAAACGAGCAGAAGGAGCGGCTTGATTCGCATGGGATCCAGGGTAAATCCACTCGGGGCCGCCGGCCAGCGCAAGGTGACTCGACGTCTTGATCGCCGCCGCGGGCGGGGCTGGCCACGGCCAGGCCGGTCGGCCGTGCAGTGCGCAGCAGGTACCACGCTTCGCCGCGAATCACCGGCACGTGCACGCACCAACCGGCAAGGTGCGTGCCTCGGATGGTGACCCGTGGCAGGATCTGTCGGGCCTGCCCTTGCCCCACGGCAGCCCGGCGTGATTGATTTTCCGCAAAGCGAACGACAATAGAATCCATGACTACCGGCATCAGTCCGAGGACACTCTTCTGCGGCGCTCTGGCCGTCACGTTCTTCGCCTGTTCTTCCCCCAACACCACGAAGACCGAAGGCACCGGCGGCGCTGGCGGCACCACGAGCAGTGGCGGGACCTCCGCAAGCGGTGGGGGCGTGGGCACGGGCGGCGCCAGCGGCGCCGGCGGGACGACCGGCGGAACCGGCGCCGCAAGCGGCGGGAGCCAGGGAAGCGGGGGAAAGCTCGGCACGGGCGGCAGCCGCACTGGCGGCACGGCAGGCGGCAGCTCCGCCTCGGGCGGCGCCGGCGGCTCGGGCGGCGCGACCGCCACCGGCGGCACGACCCGAGCCGATGCGGCAGCCGGCGCGGGTGGGCGCGCGGGCACGGGTGGCGCCGTCGATCCCGACGCCGCCCGAAACGACGCGCGCCCCGGCACGGGCGGCGCCACGAGCACGGCCGGCAGCAGGGCGAGCGGCGGCGCCACTGGCCGGGGCGGCGCGACCACGGGCGGCGCCACCGGCAGCGGCGGCGGGGCGGGCGGCTTTCGAGCCTCCTATCTCATTGGCGCCGACATCTCCTTCGTCGAGTCGGCCAGCTCGGCCGGCCAGGACAGCCTGCTCTCGCAGCTCCAGGACCACGGCTTCAACGCCATTCGCCTGCGCACCTTCGTCGATCCCAAAGCCGCGGACGGCTACGACAAGACCAACGGCACCTGCGACCTCGCCCACACGATCGCCTTCGGCAAGAAGGTGAAGGACCGCGGCATGGCGCT
>JAFGPX010000302.1 GCA_016935975.1 Deltaproteobacteria bacterium | reverse complement strand
CGACCAAGGCCACGGTGCGGGTCGAGATCGCGGACGGCACCGGCTCGCCGACCTGCATGGACGGCGTCACGACCGTCAGCGCGCCCGGTCCGGGGCCCGAGTCCTGCGCGGCAGGACCCGCCGTTCCCGGAACGCCACCCGCGCCGAGCGACGGCGGCCTCGTTGCTCCCGAGCTGCCCGATAGCTCCGCGTCCCGAGACAGCAGCATCAGGCGAAGAGACGCCGCGCCGGACCTGGGCGGGCCGGATGCGAGCGGCAGCGGGGGTCGCGGCGGAAGTGGTGGTACCAATGGGACGGGCGGAGCCGCGGGCAGGGCGGGCGCAGGCGGGGCGGCGGGCGGGGCAGGCGCCGGCGGCGGCCCAGGATCGTCCGGGACCGGTGGAGCCACGGGAGCGGCAAGTTTGGCCGGCGCTGGGGGAGGAAGCGGCGCAGGCGGGTCTGCCGGAGGCGCGGGCGCGGGTGGCAGCGCCGGCGCAGGCGGCAGCGCGGGCGCGGGTGCGAGCGCTGGCACGGGCTCAGGTGGCAGCGGGGGCGCAAGTGGCGGCGCGGGCGGGAGATCCGGCACCGGTGGCACGTCGGGCGGCACGACCGCGACCAACACCACCTCGTCTTCGGGCGCGGCCAACGGCTGCACCTGCGCGCTATCCGGGCGGCCGGCTGTGGGCGCGGCTGGGCCACTCGGCGCTCTCTTCGTGCTGCTTTCTGCCCTCGCGGCCGCGCGCCGACGGCGAGGCTAGCGCCGTCTCGTGGGCCGGAGCCTTGGTTTCTTGGAGGTGAGCGCATGCACTCACATCGCGACGCCTCGGCCAAGGCCACTGTCGGCACAAGACGCCGGCATCGACCGCGGGCCCGCACTTGGAGGGTCGCCGTCGCCGCGCTATGAACGGCGCATGGCGGACGCGCCCCGCTACGAGCACTTCGAGCACCAAGCGGACATCGGGGTGCGGGGGCACGGGCGCACGCGGGAAGAGGCCTTCGAGCAGGCGGCGCTGGCGCTGACTGCCGTGACCGTGCCGCCGGACATCGTTGCGACCATCGAGTGCGTGCGCGTCTCGTGCGTGGCGGCCGACGACGAGCTGCTGCTGCTCGACTGGCTGGGCGCGGTCGTCTACCAGATCTCGGCGCGCCGGCTGGTCTTCGGCCGGTTCAGGGTGTCCGTGGCAGGCACGAGACTCGAAGGCGAGCTATGGGGAGAGCCGCTGGACGTCGCCCGTCACCAGCCGGGCGTGGAGGTCAAGGCGGCCACGGCCGCGGCCCTGCGTGTCGCCAGACTCGCAGACGGCACGTGGCTGGCCCAATGTGTGGTGGATGTGTAGCGCGGCGGCGCGGCACCGGCCGGCAAAAGCGCCGGCCGCTTGTCAGCAACCCTCGGCCCCGGGACAAGGCCACGCCGTGGTGCTGGCACAGCTCCATTTGCCGGACCCGCTCGAAGACTCCGGGCAGACGCAGTAGCCGGTCTTGGCGTTGCCGGACGAGTCGAGATAGCCGCCGTCGACGTTGCACAGCGTGCAGGCGGCCACGTCGCAGGCTTGTCCGGACTGCGGCGCGGTCGTCGGACAGGAGGCGTCCATGGTTTCCGGAATCTTGTAGCAGGAGTAGTCGACGCCCGCGGGAAAGCTGCAGCCCGACTGCTCGACGTACACCCCGTCGGTGCAAGTCTCCGACTTGAATCCGATGCTCTGCGGGCCGCAGGTCTTGTAGCATAGCTGCGGGTCGTCGTCCGTGCACACGCCGTTCTTCGCGGGAGCCACGCCAGCGACGGTGGTGAGCCCCGTGCAGAGCGGCTCGAAGGTGCCGGTTGTCGTCGCGCCGCCAGCCCCGCTCGCGCCACCTGCGCCCGTCTGGCCACCCGTGCTCTCCGCGCCGCCCGACCCGGTTTCTCCCCCGGAGCCCACGCTGCCGCCCGAGCTCGTCTCGCCACCCGAGCCCGCAGCGCCGGCCGAGCCGGAGTCGCCACCCGAGCCAGCAGCGCCGCCCGAGGCCATCGCACCGCCGGAGCCGACTGCCCCTCCCGTGCTCGAATCGCCACCCGAGCCCGCAGACCCGCCAGAGCCCTGGGAACCGCCCGTGCTCACAGCTCCGCCGGAGCCCTGGGAACCGCCCGTGCTCGCAGCCCCGCCAGAGCCGACCGTGCCACCACTTTCCATCGTGCCGCCCGTCGCGCCCCCGCTCCCCGCCACGCCGCCAGCGCCACCTTCTACGCTGGTCTTCGTAGTGCAGGCCGCCAAACCCAGGACAAGCACTGCCCCCAGGCCAAACCCATGCCTCAACTGTGCCTTCATTGATCTTCTCCTGTCCTCCGCGGTCAACACCTTGCCGAACGCCAATCGCTCGCTTTCGAAGCAAGTGGTCCCGGACCGCGGCAACGGCTCCATCTTTTTCGGCCGTCGCAGCGCCGGCGACTGCTGCGCTTTCCAAGCTGCCTATCTTCGCGAATTCGTGAGAAGCTCCCCTCAGACGATTTGTCGTGCAGCACGGGATGCGTAGCAGGCCATCCGCCCTCGCCGTCTGGCTATTCGCGCTCGCAGCAGCGGGCTGCGCCGGACCGAGCGCCGAGCTGCGCGCGGGCCGGCTCGGCGCGGAGGAGGAGGGCATGGCGACCTACTACTCGCGGCGGCTGGCCGGACGCCGAACCGCCAACGGCGAGCGCTACGACCCGACCCGGTTCACGGCCGCGCATCCGGTGCTGCCTTTCGGCGCCCACGTGCAGGTGACCCGTCTCGACGGCCGCCAGGCCCAGGTGGTGGTGCGCATCAACGATCGTTGCGCGGGCAAGAAGAAGATCATCGATCTCTCCGAGGCCGCCGCGCGCAGGCTCGACATGATGCGGGCCGGGATCGTGCGGGTGCGGCTCAGGGTCGTGGGCGAGGCGAACCCCTTCCCCGCCGCCCATCCGGGCGGCGACCTCTCCCCAGGAGGCGGGGGCAGGAAGTGAGATGAACCTCGGCCAACTCGTCCGCAAGTCCGAGACGGAGTGGTGGCTCCCGCGCGCGGGCAAGATGCGCGTGCCGGGCATCCTCTTCGCCACCGAGGATCTCCTGCGCGACATGGACGACAAGGTCGCCGAGCAGGTCGCCAACGTGGCGGCACTGCCCGGCATCGTGACCGCCTCCTATGCCATGCCGGACGCGCACTGGGGGTATGGCTTTCCCATCGGCGGGGTCGCGGCCTTCGCTGCCGAGGCAGGCGGCGTGGTGTCGGCCGGCGGCGTCGGCTTCGACATCTCGTGCGGGGTACGCACGATTCGCACCGGCCTTGCCGTCGAGGAGGTCCGGCCCAAGCTCGAAGCGTTGGCCGACACGCTCTTTCGCCTGGTTCCTTGCGGGGTGGGCAGCGCCAGCCGCATTCGCCTCGGCCCGGCGGATCTCGACGATTTGATGCTGGCCGGCGCGGGCTGGGCGGTCGCGCACGGACACGGCGAGGACGGCGATCTCGCCTTCATGGAAGAACGAGGCTGCGTGGCCGGCGCGCGTCCCGACGCGGTCTCGGCCGAGGCCAAGCACCGCCAGCGCGACCAGCTCGGCACGCTCGGCTCGGGCAACCACTACCTCGAGGTCCAGGCCGTCGCCGAGATCCACGACGAGCCGATTGCCGCGGCCTACGGCTTGCGCCGGGGGGACGTCGTGCTCTCCGTTCACTGCGGCTCGCGCGGGCTGGGGCACCAGATCGGGACCGACTATCTCAAGACCATGCTCGCCGAGGCCAAGGCAAGCGGCATCGAGCTGCCCGAGCGCGAGCTGGCTTGCGCCCCCCTCGACTCGCGGACCGGCCGCGCCTACCTCGGCGCCATGCGCGCGGCCATCAACTGCGCCATGGCCAACCGCGAAGTCATCACGCAGTTCGCCCGAGAAGCCTTCGCCGAGGTCTTCCCATCGGCCCGCCTGACCCTCCTCTACGATGTCTCGCACAACACCTGCAAGGAAGAGATCCACGACGTCGACGGCTCGGCCCGTCGGCTTTTCGTGCACCGCAAAGGCGCCACGCGCGCCTTCGGGCCAGGGCACCCCGACCTGCCGGAAGCCTATCGCGACGCCGGGCAGCCCGTGTTGATCGGCGGCAGCATGGGCACGGCGTCCTACGTGCTCGCCGGCATCTGCGGCGGGCCGGCCTTCGCCTCGGCCGTACACGGCGCCGGCCGCGTGCTCAGCCGTCACGCGGCCACGCGTCGCTGGCAAGGCAAGGCCATCGTCCGCGACCTCGGCAACCGCGGCATCGTGCTACGAAGCCCCTCCATGCGCGGCCTGGCCGAGGAGGCGCCCGGCGCCTACAAGGACATCGACCGGGTCATCGAAGCCGCCGCGGATGCGCGTCTGGCCCGCAAGGTGGCCAAGCTGATTCCGCTGGCTTGCGCGAAGGGCTAGACACGAGGAAGCTCCCATGGCACCAGCCATCGACCTACGCGGCCTCACCTTCCGGTACCCGGGGGCGGAAACGCCGGTCTTCCGCGATCTCGACCTGTCGATTCCGGCGGGCGCGCGCTGCCTGCTCCTCGGCGCCAACGGCGTCGGCAAGAGCACGCTCCTGCGCCTGGTCGCCGGCCGCCACCTGATCGCGCGCGAAACCCTCCGCGTGCTCGGACGGCCGGCGTTTCACGACACGTCGCTGGCCGGCGACGTCGCGTTTCTGGGCGGCCCCTTCCCTTTCTCGGCCGACATCGGCGTGGCCGAAGTGCTGGCCGCGCGCCGGGGCATCGACCCGGCCCGCCGGGCGCGCGTGCTGGAAGTGCTGGAGGTCGATCCCGGCTGGCGCATGCACCGCCTGTCCGATGGCCAGCGCCGGCGCGTGCAGATCGCGCTCGAACTCGAACGCCGGCTTTCGCTCATCCTGCTCGACGAGGTCACCGCCGATCTAGACGTCCTGTCGCGCGCCGAGCTGCTGCGCTTTCTACGCGAAGAGAGCGAAGAGCGCGGCGTGACCACCGTCTACGCCACGCATGTCCTCGACGGCATCGCCGGGTGGCCCACGCACCTCGTCTTTCTCAGCCCCGGCCGCCTGCGTTTCTTCGATGACATCGCCGCAGCCGCGCGCTTGGCACCGACGCTGCGCGATCTCTGCGAGCGCTGGATGCGCGAGGATCGGAGAGGAGGCTAGACGCCTCTTTCAGCCCGGAGGTCCCAGGCGGAGCTTGGCCAGCTCGGAGACCGGCATGCCGGCGCGGTGCAGGCGCAGGATCTCGTCGCACAGGCCGGCGCCGAAGAGCGTGAAGTCGTCGGTGCCGAGCGCGACGTTCACGCCCGCGGCAAGCAGGGTGTGGATGGGATGCTGCTCGTAGCTTGCGGCGAGACCGAGCGCGATGTTGCTCGCCGGCGCCACGTTGAGCTGGATGCCGCTCGCCGCCAAATCGTCGAGCAGACGCGGATCGCCGACCGCGGCGATGCCGTGCTGGATGACGTCCACGCCCAGCACCTCGATGGTCTTCCGCATGCGCTCGGGGCCACACAGCTCGCCGGCATGCGCCTTGAGCACGAGCCCGTGCTCGCGCGCCAGCCGGTAGAAACGCGCGATGTCGCGCAGGTCGCCGCTGCGCTCGTCGTCGTAGAGATCGATCGAGCGGAACACCCCCGATTGGACATGCGCCACGAAGCTCGGCCACAATCGCTCGGGCGGGATACGCCGGTTGATGCCGATCTCGGGCGCCCAGCGCAGGCGCGGAGCGATGCGCGCGCTCTCC
Source organism: Deltaproteobacteria bacterium (assembly GCA_016935975.1). Taxonomy (GTDB): domain Bacteria; phylum Myxococcota_A; class Polyangia; order Fen-1088; family Fen-1088; genus Fen-1118. Next base: position 9,995 of record JAFGPX010000302.1, on the reverse strand, counting down.
TCGGCCACGAGCTCGACGACCGCTGCGGCGGGCGCACCGATGTGGACGGGCAAGAGCAGATCGATGCTGGCCTCGGCGTAGACCACGCCCTCGTCGGCCATGCGCTCGAGCCCGGCGCGCACGAGGACACGCATGCCGTCCAGGGTACGCGTCGCGGGAAACAGGTTCGCGGCCAGGTATTCGCCGAACTCGGCGAAGTCGCCAAAGCGAGCCGGCGGCCGCGGCAACTTCTGCCCCAGCACCTTCTCGTAGGCCGCAAGCGGCGCGTTGAGCAGCGCGTGGCAGTGCACGTCCGCCTTGGGCAGGGCGCGCAGCCCAGCGCCCGTCGCCTCGGCCAGAGCCTCCGCCAGCCGCGCTTCCGGGATCCTCGTCAGGCCAATCCCTTGCATCGCTTCTGCCACGGCCGCACGCTCACACCACGCCCTTGCCCGGATTCATGATGCCCTTGGGATCGAGGGCGCGCTTGATCCGGGCCATCAGTTCGAGCTCGACCTGACTCTTGTACCGCCGCGCCTCCTCGCGCTTGAGCACGCCGATGCCGTGCTCGGCGCTGATCGAGCCGCCGTGCGCCACCACGATATCGTGCACCACCCGGTTGAGCGCCTCCCACTTGGCCAGGTAGGCGTCCTTGTCCATCCCCAAGGGCTGCGTGAAGTTGAAGTGCAGGTTGCCGTCGCCCACGTGGCCGAACGGCACGGGCCGGATGCCGGGGATCAGCCTCTCGGCCGCGGCCAGCGCCTCGGCGAGGAACGCGGGAATGCGCGACACCGGCACCGAGATGTCGTGCTTGATGCTGCCGCCCTCGTGCTTCTGCGCCTCGGAAGCCGATTCGCGCAGCTTCCACAGAGCGCGCGCCTGGACGGGGCTGCCGGCCAGCACGGCGTCCGTGATGATCTCCCGCTCGAAGGCCGCAGCCAACAGGGCCTCGGCGGCGGCTCGCGGCACCGTCACGTCCGCGAGCACGTACCACGGCGAGGGCGCGGCGAGCGGGTCGGACGTTTGGGGGGTGTGCCGCGTGACCAGCTCGAGCGCGAAGCGCGAGATCATCTCGAACGCGTAGATGCCGTCGCCGGCATGGTCGCGGGCCAGGGACAGAAGAGCGAGCACGCGCTCCGCGTCGGGCACGGCGGCGAACAACGTCTGTACCTCGCGCGGCCGCGGGAAGAGCTTGAGGACCGCGGCCGTGATGATGCCGAGCGTGCCCTCGGCGCCGATGAACAGGTGTTTCAAGTCGACGCCGGTGTTGTCCTTGCGCAAGGCGCGCAGGCCGTCCCAGATCTCGCCGTCGGCGGTGACCACCTCGATGCCCAGCACGGCGTCGCGCGCGTTGCCGTAGCGAAGCACGTGAATGCCGCCCGCGTTGGTCGAGAGATTGCCGCCGACCTGGCTCGACCCCTCGGCGGCGAGGCTGAGCGGCAACAGGCGATCCACCGCGGCCGCCGCCTCCTGGGCGGCGGCGAGCGTGCACCCGGCCTCGACCAGCATGGTGTTGTCCACGGGATCGACGCGACGGACGCGGTTCATGCGCCCGAGGGAAAGGAGCAAGTCGCAGCCCTCGGGCCGTGGGATCTGCCCGCCGACCAGCCCCGTGTTGCCTCCCTGGGGCACGATGCCCACCTCGGCCGCGGCGCAGACGCGCACGATGTCGGCGACCTCCCGCACGTTCGCCGGCTTGAGCAGGAGCGGCGTCTTGCCCACGAACCGGTTGCGCCACTCGACGAGAAGGGGCGCCATCTCGTCGGGATCGACCGAAAACCCCGCCGGGCCGACGACGAGCTTGAGCCGCTCGAGAGTGTCGGGGGTGACGGGTCGGGGCATGGGAGAAACCTAGCATCCAACGCAGAGTGTGTTGCGCAAAGAATGCTCCATCTCCCGCCGGCGGGGACGAAACACGATACACTGTGCGGGCGCCGCCCCCGGCGCGCCATCACCATCGAGGTTGCCCATGATGTGCCAGAAGACCGGTTCCCTTTCCACCTCGAGCCTGCTGCTCGTCTGTCTCGTCGCCCTGCCCGGCTGTGCGCTCCTGCAGAGCCTGCTCGGCTCGACGCCCAAGCCCACCGCATCCATCACGGGGGTGCGCATCGCCGACTTCTCGCTCAACGATCTGACGCTGGTCTTCGACATGGCGGTCAACAACCCCTACCAGGTCGATCTGCCGCTGGTGAACGTCGACTACTCGCTGGCGAGTCAGTCGAAGCCGTTTCTGCAGGGCCAGGCGCCGCTGCAGGGCTCGATCCCGGCCGGCAAGAGCAAGACCCTGTCGCTCCCGGCCAAGATCGTCTTCGTGGATCTGATCAAGGCCCTGCAAGGGGTCAAGGCCGGCTCCTCGGTCCCCTACAAGGGCTCGCTCGGCCTTTCGGTGAACGCGCCCGTGCTGGGCGCGCTCCGCCTGCCCCTCGAGAAAGAGGGCCAGTTGCCCGTGCCCGCGGCGCCCGACGTCTCGGTGCCCTCGGTGACCTGGAAGAACGTGTCCCTGGCCGGCGCCACCGGTCTGGTCAAAATGCGCGTTCGCAACCCGAACTCCTTCGCCTTCGACGTCGCCGGCCTCGATTACGACATCAAGCTCGGCGACTTCAACCTGGCCAAGGGCGGGCTCACCAACGCCGCCAGCTTGGCCGCCGGCGCGGCCCAGGAGATCGGCATCAACGTCTCGGTCTCGACCGCGCAGGCGGGGATGGCCATCGTGAAGATGCTGCAAGGCCAGTCCAGCGGCTACAGCTTGGGCGGCACGATCGCCATCGGCACGCCTTTCGGCCCGCTGCGCATCCCGCTGGCCGTCAAGGGCCAGGTGCCGTTCCTGCGCTGAGCAGCCGAGCTATCGCCTCGGCGCCGGAGGCGGCGGGGGTGGAGGAGGCGGCACGGCTGCCTTGGCCGGGGCCGGGGCGGCCGTCTTGGCCGGGGCCGGGGCCGGGGGCGGGGCCGGGGCCGGGGCCGGCGCGGCCGCCGGGGCTGGCGCGGCTGCCGGGGCTGGCGCAGGCATGGCGGCCGTGATGGGCGGTCCGGGGACGAAGGCGGCCTTCGCCTCGGGCAACCAGGCCTTGATCCTCTCGATGCGGCGTGCGTCGGACGGGTGATCGGACAGGAAATCGAATGACCCGCCCTGCGAAAGAGTCGCCATGCGTTGCCAGAAGGCCACCGCCGTCTCGGGCGGGAAGCCGGCCTTGGCCATGTAGATCAGGCCCAAATGGTCGGCCTCGAATTCCTGCTCGCGCGAGAATGGCAGCATCACGCCGACCGTGGCGCCCGCGCCCAGCAGTCCCGTGACCGTCTGGACCGTCTGCGGATTCCTGCCCTTCATGCCCGCGGTCACGGCCTCCATGCCGACGTTGACCAGCAAGCCCTTGCTGACACGCTCGCCGCCATGGCGGGCGATGGCGTGCGCCACCTCGTGACCGATCACCGTGGCCAGTCCGTTGGCATCTTGGGCCACGGGCAGAAGCCCGCTGTAGACCACGACCTTACCTCCCGGCAGGCAAAAGGCATTCACGGTGTCGGGTTTGTCCACCACCTTGAACTCCCACTGGTAGTTCTTGCCCGTCGCGGCGGCGATACGGGTGCCCACTTGCTGTACCAGGGCGTTGGCGGCCGCATCGGCGGAGAGCTTCTCGCTGGCCATGACCTCCTGAAACGACTGCAAGCCAAGCGCCGTCTCCTCGCCCTCGGAGAGCAGGAGGAGTTGCTTGCGACCGGTGATGGGCACGGTGGCGCAACCGACGAGCGCGACCAGAGCGGGGACAAGACGGAAGAGGCGAAAGTGCAGGCACGACATGAGATTCTCCTTTTTGGCTGGCCTCGTTGTCCGCGCGGAGACCCGAGCGGGCCGGTTTGCCATTTCTCTGGAACCGGGTAAGAATACGCCGCCTCCGGGAAGCGTCAATTCGACCAAACAGACAGGAAAGGTTCGCAACATGAAAAAACTGATGCTCGGACTAACGTGCGTTTTCGCAATGGGCCTCGTGGGTTGCAGCGGAGGAGATGGCACGGACGACGCCGGCTGGCTGCCCACGCCGGACGCAGCCGTCCCGGTGTACGACTCCGCGCCCGTCGCCACCGACACCGGCCCGGCTCCCGACCCCTATGTGTGGGTCGTTATCCAGGACACCGAGCAGATCGCCTGCAGCACCAACGGCCCGGGCACCGACATCGACGGGGTCGCCCTGTATGACGCCACGGGAGTGCTTGGCGTCGGCATGATCGGCTCGGCGCTCTTCACGGCCAACCCCCTGGGCAACGCCTGCGACAATGCCGATTGCGCCGGCAGCAACTGCAAGTACGCCGCGATCAGCCTCACCTTCACCCCGGAGGACTTGGTGGCCCGCACCGAGGGTCCGGCCGACGCCACGGTAGAGGAAGTCCTTTCCGACACCGGCTACTTCTCGCTCAACGCCGGAACGCTGCAGATGCAGATCGGCGATGCGAACGGCCTTCCTCCGGCAAAGGCCTTGAAGTCGGGCGACTACATCAAGGTGTACGAGGTGGATCAATCCTACATCGCGTCGGGGGCCGCGTACTCGGGTTGCACCTGCGGCCCCGAGCACTACACGGTGGCGCTGCAGACGGCCGCTGGCGCCTTGGTCCAGCTCACGGCTGTGCAGCTGGATCCCTACAACACCACATGCACCGCACTGACCGCCACCTCCATCGAGGGTTGCGGATCGACCGTGTTCATGGTTCCCTAGTCAAGCCGCATCGTCAACGGAAGGACACGCAAATGAAGAGACTCACAGCCATTCTTGTCGCGCTTCCCCTCGCCCTTGCGCTCGGCTGCGGGCACAAGGAAACCCCGCCGCCTACGCCCGCCCCGGAGCCGGCCGCTGCTCCCGAGCCCATGCCGGTAGAAGAGACCGCGGCGCCGGCGCCCGAGCCAGCCGCCCCGGCCGAACCGGCGCCTGCCCCCGCAGTCGAAGAGGCGGCGACTCCACCGCCGCCGCCTCCGGCGCCCCCGCCGCCCCCGAAGAAGACCAAGAAGGCCAAGAAGGCCAAGAAGTAGTCCGCGCCGGACTCCGCACCGAAAGCCCACGTGCCCCCGCGGGGGAGCGCGTGGGTTTTTCTTTGTAACAGCCGGTGCGAGCAGAATCCCGGGAACGAGAAGTGCCCCGATGTCGCAGAGGCAGCCGCAGAGGTCGGCCCTGCCCTGCGGCCTGGCCTTTGCGCCTAACTCCTCGCGGCGCTTCGGGCTCGCCAGCGGCCGGATAGCAGGTCCTTTGCTTGGTCTGGACCACCACAGAAGTCACAGCCACAGACGAAAACCGAACTTGGGCCTCGCTCCGGCCAACTCCGTGTGACACCCTTGTCTGTCTGGGTGTCCAGGTGCCGTGGCTGCCCCGAGTGAGAGCCTTTCGTTCGCAACAGATACGTAGCCGATCTGCGATCGTGCCGCCACGGAGGTTGCTTAGCTTCGAGGAGGGAGCAGCAGGAGGAGCGCATGATCAATCTGTCTTCGCCACAGCCCGACCGCGTGCATACCGGCCCGAGGATCGTTCAGACCCTTCCCCACGACGACGACGACGATGACGACGCCGCGTGCGACGACGATGACGACGGCATCTCACCGGTGCGACACGACGGCTGGTTTTCGCAATCTGGCTTCGGCTCGCCGGAATGGTGGTCCCACCGCTGAGAGCGAGTCGGTTCTGGTTTCCTCCGTCAGGCCGTCTCGGCGCTCTGGCGCAGGCGCGCGATGGCCTGGGCCACGCCCTCGGGTGCCTGGAAAATCGAAACGCCGGCCACCAGCACCTGCGCCCCGGCCCTGACCACTTTGCCGGCATTCGCCGGGCCGATACCGCCGTCGATCTCGATGGCGCAGTCGAGCTGGCGCTCCACGATCATCGCGCGTAGTTGGGCCACCTTGTCCGTCGAGCTTTCCATGAAGGTCTGGCCTCCGAAGCCCGGATTGACGGACATGATCAGCACTTGCTCGACCTCGGAAAGCACGTCCGCGATGCTGGCGACCGGGGTCGCCGGATTCAGGACCACGCCCGCCTTCTTGCCCAGCCCGTGAATACGCTGGAGCGTATCGTGCAAGTTGGAGCATGCCTCTCGGTGCACGAGGAGGACGTCCGCGCCCGCCTTGGCGAACTCGGGAATGTAGCGATCGGGCTCGATGAGCATGAGGTGCGTCTCGATGGGCGCCCGCGTGCAGCGCCGCACCGCCTCGACCACCAGCGGTCCGAAGGTGATGTTGGGAACGAAACGACCGTCCATCACGTCCAAGTGCGCGCGTGAGGCCCCCGCCGTGATCGCCTCCTGGATGTGGGCCCCCAGGCGCGTGAAATCCGCGGCCAGCACGGAAGCCGAAATCTCAACCTTGGACATGGGATGATTCGGCGCGAACTATGCCGTCTGCGCCCGACAACTTCAACCCGGTTTCTCGGCGGGTTGCTAGGCTGGCGCGCCTCGGATCTCGCGGATCAAGGCCACGACCTCGCGCACGCGCGCGCCGATGGCCGCGAAGTCCCGCTTGCCCACGAGATCGGCCGGAAACAGGTTCGACCCCATCCCCACGCAGACCGCGCCGGCGCCGAACCACGCGCCGAGGTTCTCTCTGGTCGGTGCAACGCCCCCCGTGGGCATGAGGTCGGCCCACGGACATGGCCCTCGCACGTTCTTGATGAAAGCCGGACCGCCGATCTCCCCCGCGGGGAACAGCTTGCAGATCTCCACCCCTAGCGTGTGCGCCCGGTGGATCTCGGTCACGGTCCCGCAGCCGGGCAAGTACGGGATCTTGCGGCTGTTGCACAGGCGGGCCGTGTCATCGTCGATCTGGGGCGCGACGACGAAGCTCGCCCCCGCGGCCAGATAAAGCGCCGCCGTCGGGGCGTCGAGGACGGAGCCCGCGCCCAACACGACGTCGGGGCGGTGCCCGGCGCACCAAGCGTCGAGCTGCTGGTAGACCTCGATGGCGTGGTCGCCGCGGTTGGTGAACTCGACGACGCGCGCCCCGCCGTCGGCGCAGGCCGCCACCAGTTGCCGGGCGACCTCGACGTCGGCCTGGTAGAAGATCGGAACGATTCCGATCTCTTTCATCAGGGTCAGGGTTTGCAGCCTTCGATGTCTCGCCACGGTTTCTCCTTTGCCTAGCGCCGCGCAGACGGCGCCGCCAGTTTCCTCGATGCGGCCGCCGAGGGCAATGCCTTGCGCATGCCGGCCTTGCGTCCAGCCTCGGCTGGAGCCGGCGGCGGCGGCGGCACCGACACGGGAGCCGGGACCGGCATCGGCGGCGGGTCCGGCACCACCGGTCCAGGCCGCTTGCCGAAAACCGCCCAGGTTCCGGACTGGGCCAGGAGCGCGAACATGCCGTGATACCCGCGCCAGGGATCGTGGCCCGCAGGCGCGCTGTGCACGAAGTAGTAGTCGAACGTGGGTAGCATCTTGGCCGGCGAGAAGCTCTGGGGCGCCCACGGCGAGATGATGGCGTCGGTCGATTTCTTGAGCCGGCAAGGCATGTGGCGCAGCCCGCAGTAGGCCGGCGGCACCATGCTGCCCAGGGCCGGGCGCAGCGCGGGGTAGAACCCCGCGAGGCCGACCAGGGCCGACTCGACCTGCACGACTTTGGACTTGCGATCGAAAATGAGCCCCATGGCGCGACCGCCGGGTGGGGTCCTCTCGGCCACCGCCACGAACCCCGCGACCTCGGTGCCATAGGCCCGGTAGTGCGCGTAGAGTTGATGCCCGTAGAGCACGCCGAGAACGAGTGCCGGCAGGGGCAAGGCGAGACGGAGCAGACCACGGAAGCGCAGAAGTCCCGCGGGCACGAGCAGAAGCGACATCAGCAGCACGAGCACGGAGAAGCGGGGGAAAAACGTCATCAACTCCAGTTCTTGGAGGTGATGGGGCAGCGCCAAGTAGGCCGCGAGCGCCCCGACGAAGGCAATCATGCCGGCTAGGCGCATGCGACGCCGTCGTGGGGCCAAGGCATCGACCTCGGCGGACGCCGCCAGCGAGGCAAGAAGCCCAATGCCGAAGTATGCGGCCACGACGAGCACCAACGCCTGGCAGGCCGGCACATGGCTTTGGTCGACGAAACCGCGGAGGGCGTGCGTGGGAAGGATCTCGATGCGTTGCCACAGATCGGACAGGATGCTGATTGGGCCGATGTCATCGAGACGGTGACTCTTGAGGTATTTCCAGGCCAGGGAAAACGTCAGCTTGGCCTGTCCGCTCACCGGAGGGGAGCCGAGATGCCAATAGGCCAACCCGGCGAAAGCCGGCAGAAGCGTCGCAGCCGCGAGCAGCTTGCGGCGCAGCGGAGCCGTGGCGAACAGGGCGAACGCGAATGCCGCACAAACCCCGAAAAGGAAGTTCTGCAGGTGGCACAGAAACAGCAGCGTCGCCACCCCGGCCGTGACGAGCCAGCGCGCGCGGAAGCTGCGGCGACTCTCGCTCCACACGAGCTTGGTCATTTCGGCCAGCAGCCACAGCACCACGGGCAGCGACAGCGCGAAGCTGATGAAGCCGTAGTGCACCGTCAGGTTGTAGGCGAGCGGAAAGGCGAGCAACGCCGGGATGCGACTGCGGCGGCAGGCCGCGAGCAGCGATGCCATGGCCAGCGGCAGGCCGGCCACGTACAAGACCATGATGAGCTTGTGCGCCGCGAGCAGGTTCATCACCTTGGCGAGGGCCACCAAGGCCACGAAGTGCGCCGCATAGGGGGCGACGCGCAGGCCGCCCTCGTAGAACGGCGCGTAGGGCGAGCTGGGATGGCCGACCTTCGACAGCATGTCGGCGGCGGCCAGGTGGAAAGGCAAATCGAGACCGGGCAGAAGCCGCGTGGCGAAGAGCGGGGCGACGAAGAAAGGCAACAGCAGAACGTAGCCGGCGGCAAAACACCACACGTCGGGAACCCTGACGGAGAGCAGCCAGGTGCGAAGGCGATGCCGGGCGCGGTCGCGGCGTTCCGACGACGGTTCCTTGCCCGGACCGGCGGCGCCCGACACAGATCCCTGTGCTTCGTTGATGCTGGTCTCCACGACGATGGCCACTTGCCCAAACGCGTCCGGCCGCGGGCGCGACCGTCCCTGTATACAACGGGGAATGGAAACCCTGGGAGGGTTTCCAAACCTTCGGCCCCTACCCGCCATCCACCTGTGGTTCGCCAGATCTTCGTCCGGAAGTTCTCTCCTTTGACGCCGAGCGCATGAATCCGCGAATACGGCCAGGCCGGCATGGGAAGGAATGGAAACCCTCTCAGGGTTTCCATCGACAATGACTTACCAGATGTGGAAATTGCCGCTGACGTGGACCATGCCGAGCATGTAGAGCACCCCGTCCCAGTAGTTGCCGGACGGGACGCCGGTCGACCAGAGCTTGTCCACGAAGGCCTTGCCCGAGGAGGCCGGCAAGGCGAAGCCCAGGGTGGAGTTGCACCCCACCGCTGCGCCGCCGTTGTTGCGGGAGCCGGAGTAGGCGGCGAACTTGGGCGCGTAGGTGTCCTTCTGCCAGGGATCCTTGCCGAAGAGATACCAGTCCATCATGAGGTTGACCGGGCATCGGGTCGAATCGGCATTGGCGGGCTGGGGGTTCGTGGCCGTCATGCTGGCTTGGTAGGGACAGACGCCGTTGCCGTCCACCACCTTCTGCATGTAGGCGCGCCCCGCGCTCGCGGATTCCTGCCAAAAGGCCGCGTTCTCGGTGTCGAAGCAGGCCCACACCTCGTAGAAAGCCGGCAGGACGTACGACGGATCGACGTTGTTCGAGCTGGAGACGAACTTGACCAGGTGGTACTGCGAGTTGAAGTACTTGGTCCGCACCACGTTGAGGACCCACTTGGCCTCGGTCGAGTAGGCGATCTTGGCGGGACCGGTCGAGTCGCCCCAGCGATGGCTGGCGAAGATGAGGGCGGTCGCCATGTACTCCTCGCCGTCCGGCGCGCCACCGCCGGCGCACCCCGAGCCCGAGGTCTGGCACGACCATCGGATCTCGCCGGTGCCTTGCGCCATGTGATTCTTGACCCAGCTCCAAAGGCGGTCGAACTCGGTCTGATGGTCGAGCTG
>JAFGPX010000301.1 GCA_016935975.1 Deltaproteobacteria bacterium | reverse complement strand
CCGGCGACAGCGAGGTCACGGCGATCCCGTCGAAGGTGATGGAACCGCTGGTCGGCTGATCCAGGGTGCCGAGAAGATGCAACAGCGTCGACTTGCCCACACCGGACGCGCCTACGATGGACACCAGCGCTCCGGGCGCGAGCTCCAGGTCGATGCCGCGCAAGACCTCGATGCGGCGCCCCCCGTGCGTGAAGACCTTCCACAGATCTTTGACCGTCAGGTGCGCGCCTCCGCCGGCCGGGGCCGGTGGGTTGCGAGCGGACGGCTGCGCAGAAACCATTGCGTCCCGCACCGTACCGACGGGGCTCCCGGCTGTCAACGCGCCCGATGCCATGCTACTCGTAGCGCAAGCCGTCGATGGGACGCATGCGCGCCGCCAGATAGGCCGGGTAGACCGTGGCCAGGAAGCACAGCCCGAGCGCCAAGGCTGCCACGATGACGATTTCGCCCGTGCGCATGACGACTGGCAACCGCGTGATGTAGTAGATGTCGGTCGGCAAGGGCAGCCCATAGCGCTCGATGAGCAGGCAGCCGACCACCCCGCTGGCGACTCCGGCCAGCAGCCCGATGACCCCGATGTACAGGCCCTCGGCCACGAACACGCGCTCGACCGCGCCGTCTTCGGCGCCCATGGCCTTGAGAATCGCGATCTCGCGCGCCTTCTCCGTCGCCATCATGATGAGGGTCGAGACGATCGAGAAGGACGCCACCAGCGCGATGAAGGTCAGGACCACGAACATGGCGATCTTCTCCAGGCGCAAGGCCATGAACAGCCCTTTGTTGAGCTCCTCCCACGAGCGCGCTTCGTAGCCAGGGCCCAGCGCGGACTGGATCGCGGCCGCGATACGCGGCGCGCGGTCCGGGTTGTCGGTGCGCACGTCGATGCCCGTCACTTCCCCGGGCATGCGCAGAAAGGCCTGCGCCTCGGCCAGCGAGACGTAGGCGAGCTTCGAGTCGAACTCGTACATGCCGCTGTAGAAATGGCCGGCAACACGGAACTGCTTGAGGCCGGGCATGGGCCCGGAAGGCCCCATCTTGCACAGCGGGCACACCACATCGACCAGACTGCCCGGGAAGACGCGCAGGGTGCGCGCGTAGAGCTCCTCGCCCAAAATGATGGTGGGCGCGCCCCGGCTGTCTTCCGGGCTCAAGGGGTCGAGCTCGACCCGCTCGGGGTGCGCCAGGTCCTCCAAGGTGCACTCGCGGGCGGTCTTGCCCAGATCCAGCACCGAGGCCGCCGTGCCCGGATCGATGCCACGCAAGACGACGCCTGCCGGCGAAGCTCCCGAGCGCACCATGACCTCGGCCTCGAGATAGGGCGTAGCCCCCGACACCCCGGGCACGCGCAGGATGGTCGCGCGCGCCTTCTGCCAGGCGAGAAACGGACGTTCGTCGTCGCTCGGCATCGTGACCACCACGTCGGCTTTGGCGCCCCTGATCTTGCCCTTGAGGTCGGCCTCGAAGCCGGACATGACCGACAAGGCCAGGATGGGAGCTGCGGTTCCCAAGAACACACCGAAGACCGAGATCGCGGTGAAGACGGTGAAGCTGGCCAGCAGAGAACCTAGAAACGTGATGATGAAGCCGGCGATGAGGCCGATGACCCCGAAGATGCGCAGCCACTCGTACGTGGGATCGGGCCGCACGGCGAAAATGGCGTGCGGGTCGCGCGGCGCCGTGCCATGCACCTTCAGGTGGACCAGGATGCCGGCCGACAGCAGGAGGATCGCCAGGCCGACTTTGAGAGCGACGGCGCGGCGCGAGCGGCGCTCGGGATCGCGCAGGTGACGCCAGGCCACGAACCACTCGAAGCCATGACCTGCGCTCACTCGGGCCTCATCAGCGGGAAGAGGATGACGTCCCGGATGGACGGCTGGTCGCAAAGCAACATGACGAGGCGATCCACGCCGATGCCTTCGCCGGCCGTGGGCGGCAGGCCGTACTCCAGAGCCCGGCAGTAGTCCTCGTCGTAGTCCATGGTTTCCTGCGCGCCCTTGGCCTTGGCCTCGACCTGATGCCGAAAACGCGCCCGTTGATCGGCGGGATCGTTCAGCTCGGAGAAGGCATTGGCGTGCTCGCGCCCCACGATGAACAGCTCGAAGCGCTCCACGATGCTCGGGTCACGGTCGCTCCGCCGAGAGAGAGGCGACGTCTCGGACGGGTGGTCGACCACGAAGACCGGCCTTTCCGGCGGCAGGGCCAATTCGCCGCCGTAGTCGAACAGGGCCCCCAGCCGCTGGCCGTGCGCTTCGCACTTGCGCAGAACCGCGGCCAGCTCTTCCTTGTGGTCGAGCACGCCCGAGTTCGAAACCCACCGGAGCAGGGCCGCGTCGTCGTCCAGCATGGGGCGTTCGAGGCCCGCGGGCAGGATGCCTTTGCGCGACGCCACGGCGATCGCGTCCTTGAGGGGAATGCGTTCGAAGGCTCCCAGGTCGATTGCGACGCCGCCGTAGCGGATGACCGTGCCGCCGCAGATCTCGCGGCCCAGCTCGACGAACAGCTCTTGCGTGAGCGCCATCAGATCCTCGTGCGTCGCATAGGCCTGGTAGAACTCGAGCATCGTGAACTCGGGGTTGTGCTGGCGCGACAGGCCCTCGTTGCGGAAGTTGCGCCCGATTTCGTAGACGCGGTCGAAACCGCCGACCACCAGGCGCTTGAGGTGCAGCTCGGGCGCGATGCGCATGTAGAGATCCATGTCGAGCGCGTTGTGATGCGTGCGAAACGGACGCGCCGCAGCCCCGCCGAGCACGCTGTGCATGGCCGGGGTCTCCACCTCCAAGAAGTCGCGCTCGTCCAGGAATCGGCGCAAGAGCTTGACGACGGCCGTGCGCTTCCTGAAGACCTCGCGCACCTCGGGGTTCGCAATCAGGTCGACGTAGCGCTGCCGGTAGCGGATCTCCATGTCCTGCAGGCCGTGCCACTTCTCCGGCAGCGGGCGCACGGCTTTGGTCAGGACGCGCAGCTCCTCCGCAAGGATGGTGCGCTCGCCGGTCTTGGTGAGCACGGCGGGACCGCTGGCGCCGATGAAATCGCCGCGCTCCATGGCCCGCCACAGCCCGAAGGTCTTCTCGCCCAGCACGTCCTGCCGAACCCAGACCTGGACCTCCCCCGAGCGGTCGCGCACCTTGGCGAATGCCGCCTTGCCGAAGCTGCGCAGGGCCACGATGCGCCCCGCGACCGAGAAGCGCACCGCCCGCGGTTCGTCGGTCAGCGGATTGGCGGTGGGAACGTTGCCCGCGGCGAACCAGGCATGCACCTCGGCCGCGACGTGCCGGGGCGAAAAGCCGTTGGCATAAGGGTTCTGGCCGGCCTGTCGCAGCTCGGCAGCCTTGCGCTCGCGTTCGGCCATGAGTTCGCGTTCATCGGACATCGACCGCTCGTTCTCCACTTTCTGTCCACAAAGGGTCGTTGGCAACCCCGTTGAAACCACAGGGGCTTTTCTTCATCTGTCCACAGGCGATCAAGCTTCGCTCTCCGGTGGTTCCACGTCGGAGGACTGTGGGGCAGCTGACGGATCGCCCGCTAGAGCCAGGAGCACGGCCACCATGAACTGGTCCAGATCGCCATCGAGCACGGCATCGACATTGCCGACCTTGAGGCCGGTGCGATGGTCCGAAACCAGCCTGTAGGGCGCCAGAACATAGGACCGGATCTGGCTGCCCCACTCGATCGACTTCTTCTGCGCGTGCAGGCCTCCCATCTTGGCCTCCTGCTTCTTCTCTTCGAGCTCGAGGAGCTTGGAACGCAGGATGCGCATGGCGGTCGAGCGATTCTTGTGCTGCGAGCGCTCCTGCTGGCAATGCACGGCGATGCCGGTGGGAATGTGCGTGATGCGCACCGCGGACTCGGTCTTGTTGACATGCTGGCCGCCCGCCCCGCCCGAGCGCATGACGTCGATGCGCAAGTCCTTCTCGTCGATGTCGAGCTTGATGGTTTCGTCGATGTCCGGATAGACGAAGACGCTGCAGAAGGACGTATGTCGCCGCGCATTCGCGTCGAACGGCGAGATGCGCACCAGCCGGTGTACCCCGTTCTCGGCGCGCAGATAGCCATAGGCCCACTCGCCGGTGATGCCGAGGGTGACGCTCTTGATGCCGGCCTCGTCGCCGGGCTGCAAGTCGAGAATCTCGCACTTGTAGCCGCGCCGCACGCACCAGCGCATGTACATGCGCTGGATCATCTCGGCCCAATCCTGCGATTCGGTGCCGCCCGCGCCGGCGTTGATGGACAAGAGCGCCCCCTGCTGGTCGTAGGGACCGGACAGCATGCGCGCGAATTCCATCTTGCCGACCGCCTCCTCGGTCGTCGCCAGCGTGGAAGCGGCCTCGACCGCCGTGGGCTCGTCCTTCGCCTCGTCCGCCAGATCGACAAGCACGCGGGCGTCTTCGACCGCCTGCGCCTGCATCTCGAACGCCTCGACCACCGCCTTGAGCCGAGCCTGCTCGCGCAAGGTGGCCTGGGCACGCTCGTTGGCCAGCCAGAAGTCGGGTTGGCTGGCTTCTACCTCGAGCACGCCGATGCGGGCCTTCTTGCCGGCGATGTCAAAGATGCCCCCGCAGGATCTCCAGGCGGGCAGCGAGCTTGCCGACGCGTTCGCGAAGCGGACCGATTTCCATGGCAGGCGAAGCTAGCCACGTCAGGGGCGATCCTGCAAGTACTTCCCTGAAGGATTCACCACAGAGGACACGGAGGACACAGAGCCCGGAGAAGAAAGGGTTCCGGATCTGGATCCGAACCCTTTCCCTCTCCGTGTTCTCCGTGTCCTCCGTGGTGAGAAAACCTAGATCACGTCGGGTTGCCGAGCATGGCCTCTAGGCGCGCTCTGTCGAAGCCGACCAGCAGCCGTCCGCGCACGTCGAGGATGGGCACGCGGTCGGCGGAGATGCCCAGTCGCGCGGCCTTGGCCTGCAACTCGCGCGCGGCGGCCGCATCGCTCTCGACGTTCTTGTAGGCGTAGGGAATGCGCCGGGCAGCCAGGTACTTCTTGGCCTCCTTGCAGGCTCCACACCACGGTGTCCCGTAGAGGATCACCACGGGTGTCATGCCGGCCGGGCCCGCGTCGAGGGTCGGCGGCGGCTCCTCGGGCAACGCCGGCCCGTGCGGCCCCGCCAGGAGGCTCGACGCGCCTGGCGGCAACTGCGCCAGAGCGCCGGTTTCGAAGGCCTCTCGCGACATGAGGCGCGCCTCCGCTTGGCCAGCCGCCAGCAACTCGGCCAGGTCCAGCACGAGTACCTTGGTCGCGTCTTGCCGGTCGTCCGGTGGCTTTTGCGGGTCGACGACGCGGACCAGACGGCGCGATCCCGGTGGCACGTCCTCGGCCTTGTCCGCGGTGGCAAAGCTACCCTTGTCGTCGACGTAGGTGTAGAGCAACGCCCTGTTCGCGCCGACCACCACCTTGGACGAGGCGGCCGGAGCCGTGGGGGGCGGCGCCGGCGGCCGGCTCCGGCGACAAACGCCCTCCTGGCAGGACAAAACGAGCAGTACCCCGAGCAGGCGAACGGGCCTCGACACCCGCTACCTCCTGCCCTTGCGCTTCTTGCCTTTCGCCGGCCCCCTGTCCTCGATCCGGGCGGTGGTCAGCTTGACCACCGCGGTGCTGACGGCCTGCTTGATGGCACTGGCCAGGGCGGTGCGGGTGAAGCGCTCCTCTTCCTTGTCCCGGAGCCGCTCCGAGAACTCGCCCATCAGCGAGGCATCGCCGTCCCCCGTGAAGAGCACCTTGTTGCCCGGGATGGTGTGGCCGAAAACCGTGAGCTTCACGTCAATGGACATCTGCGAGTCGCGTTTGCCGGGCGCGGGCGGCTTGACGTCCTTCTTCAGGCTCGCGATGCGCATCGAAACCTGGAAGCCCTTCACGCCTTGCTTGCGCAGAAGGGCAATCTCGGCCTCCTCGCTGTTGGCGTCGCGAAGCTCCATCGTGAACTCCGGCCGCGACGCGACCTCCTTTTCGAGCAGCTCTTTCGCCATCGGAATTATCTTGTTGTCTTGGGACTGTATATTGGAAACTCTAAAGTAATACTTTGGACTCTTGCTGGACGCTTCGTCGCTCTCCGCGCCGGCCGGACCGGCCGCCGACAGTACCAGAATCGCAAGCGCGATGGTTCGCATGTTCAGCATGGTCGCCTCCTTGCCCACCTGGTCTGCCAGGCGGTCGTGATCATCGGGCGGCGACCATTCCACCACGGATGCTGGCGCAGGAGAAGCGCGGTCTGGGATGCGCAGGCTACGCGGCCCGACAATTCTCGATGCGCAAGTGGACAAGGACGCGGTTTTTGCATAGCGTTCGCCCATGGTGAATCTGACGCTGACCGAGAAGGGTGGAAGCACCAACGAGTTGAGCTTCGACAAACCCGAAGTGACCATCGGCCGAGTCCGCGGCAACGACGTGGTTTTGCCCAAGGGCAACGTCTCGAAACACCATTGTCGGTTGCTCACCCAGAACGGCGAGCTAGTCGTCGAGGATCTGCGCAGCACCAACGGCACGTACGTGAACGGCCGCAAGATCGCGGAGCCCACCGCGCTTTCGCCCGGCGACAAGGTGTTCGTCGGCGATTTCATCATGCGCATCGGCGCGACCGACTTCCTGCGAGCGGCGTCGCCGGCCTATCCCGAGGCTGGCTCGCTGAGTTCCGCCATCCCACGCCGCCCGCCGCCGCCGCCACCGCCGCCTTCTCACCGCACCACCCAGATGGACGAAGGCCACGGCTCGGGCCCCAAAGCCCCTCCGCCGCTGTCCGGCCGGCACCCGCTGCCGCCGCCACCGCCGCCGCTTCCGCCCAAGCGCGACAGCAGAGTCGTTCCGGCGATTTCCGACGCGCTGGCGCCGCATCCTTCCTCGGGCCCCTCCGACATCAACCTCGACGACGATGACGATTCGCTCGGCACGCCCCACCCGCACTTCACAGTGCCACCGCTCAAGCCTGCGGTGCAACCCGCGGAGCGCCTGTCCGATCTCGAAACCCCCGACCACCCTGGCGGTGTTCTCGGAACACCCGCACCGGCGCACGAGCGGGCGGCATCCGACATGGCGAGAGACGACGTCCCGCCGCCAGCCCCGGCCCAGGCGGAGGAAGAGGCCCCGCCGCCCACCGCCGAGCGTCCGCATGACCAAGACGACCTCTTCGCCGCGCCGGCCTCGCGCCCCGGACACAAGGCGCACGGGGCAAAGGCTGCCCACCCCGAGCCGGCCAGGCCCAAAGCGCCCCCCGCCCCGGGCAAGGCCGGGCCACGCACGGGCGAGCACGACATGCCGGACTGGCTCGCCAGCCTTCTCGAGGCCGAGGGCGTCACCGCGGCTTTCTTCGCCGGCGGCAACCAAGCCGAGATCCAACGTCACGGCCGCCGCGAATCGGCATCGGTTCCCGCCACGGATCTCGCGGGGCTCGGCGCGGTCGTCCGCAGGCTCGTGCTCAAGGGCTCGCCCAAGCCCAGCCCCGACGCCTCCGCCATCAGCACCACCCTGGCCGACGGTACGCATATCGCGGCCATCTTCCCTCCGGTCGCCGACCGGCTGTGCGTGGCCATCCGACGCTCGGTCGGCATCGGCAAGACCATCGGCGACCTGGTCGAGGAACGGGTCATCTCCGCGGAGATGCGCCAGGTGCTCGAGGCTTGCGTCGCCAGCCATCAGAACGTCCTGGTTTCCGGCGATCGCGCGGCCTGCGACAGCTTGCTGCGCGCCATTCTGTGGTCCGTCGATCGCGTCGCCAGGGTGGCGCTCGTGTCCGGGGCCATCACCCCGCCCGCCAGCGCGACGTCATGGCTCAAGCTACAACCCGAGGGACACGCCGCCGATCTCGTTGCCGCCGCCGTTGCCATGCAGCCGGAGTATCTGGTGCTCGATGCCGGACACGCCGCCTTGTCCGGAGAAGTGCTGGGCGAATGCAATCTCGGGCTGAACGGGGTCATTCTCTCGGTCGTGGCGCGTTCGACGAACGAGGCCCTGCACCGCCTGCAAGGACTGACCGCTTCGCAGGGGGCGCCCACGGCCGCCGGCGCGGACCTGGTCGCGTCCAGCATCGACGTCATCGTCCAAGCCACGGTGCTTTCGGATGGCACGCTCAAGGTCGTCGAAGTGGCCGAGCCCAAGGCCAGCCTGGACGGACAGCTGTCCGCGCACGCTCTTCTGACGTGGATTCCCGGGGAAGATGGTTCCGGCACGTTCACCGTGACCGGCGCGCATTCGGCCCTGGCGAGCAAGCTGTCCCAGGCCGGGAACCCGGTCCCACACGAGATCCTCGTCCGCGCGTAGGGCTGCGATTCATCGCGCCTGCGCTTCGCCGGATCCCCGATCGTCTCGGGCCACGGTGCTCTGGCCAACGGCCACGAAGGTCCCTCCCATGTCCCGGCCGCGCGCATAGGCCGCGACCTTTCGCGCCCCCGGTGGAACGGCGAAAACCAACGGCACGTCCATCTGGACCGGCGCCCGGGCGATCTCCTGACGCCGTCCCGCGATGTCCTCGGCCAGAACATGCACTTCGGCCCCGGTTTGCAGCCGGCCTAGCGCGCCGCCCACGGTGACCGTCGCTTGCTTCTCCGCCACACGAATGGCCACTTGCCCGCGCAGGAGATGATCGATCAAACCCGCGGCATAGCCCGCCACCACGG
Organism: Deltaproteobacteria bacterium; assembly: GCA_016935975.1. GTDB lineage: Bacteria > Myxococcota_A > Polyangia > Fen-1088 > Fen-1088 > Fen-1118. Next base: position 9,982 of record JAFGPX010000301.1, on the reverse strand, counting down.
GAAGCCAGCGCCCGGCGCAGTCGGCGTAGACCGCTTCGTCGAGGAAGAACCGGACGCGGTTGCCGTCCCGCCGGTAGGCGAGCACCCGCAGGCCGTCTTGTCGCACGTAGTGGGTCCTCCCCGTCTGCTCGGGCTCGATCGAGGAAACCTGAGGCGCCGGGAAAGGCAACGTCTGGTTCGCCAGTCGTACCAACTCCCCGGGCTTCTCGCCAGGCACGTAGCGCATTTCGCGTGGCACCGTGCCCGCGGAGAAGAACCTCGCCTGGGTCCTTTGCGCCAGTCCCAGGCCATCCGCGGCGACGAAGAAACTATCCACATCGGGTCGCGCGACGGGGGGAACGGACGCGGGCAGGGCCACCGCTCCGTACCGGTCGGCCACGAAGCGCTCGAACGGAGATCCGTCGTCATGCGCCAGGAACTCGCCGCGGAAGTCGTTGCGTACGAAGGCCGGCTGGCCCATGTCCTCGAGCACGGCCAGCGTGCCGCCCATGGCGAGCAAGGCGCGCACGAGCGCGGTATCGCGCTCCGCCGGTCGCTCGGCGGCGACCGCGCGCTGCCAGTGGTCGAAGAACGCCGGCAAACCGAGATCGTTGTGCGGCGACCGCATCCAAGCGAGCGCCGGCATCCCTTCCAGCGTGAAGGCCACTCCGGTGGCGTTCTCGCGCACGGTCGCTCCTCCGGCGAACGTCAGTCGGATGGCGTGCGCCGCACCGGCAAGTCCCGCGTCGTCGTCCAGCCCGGCACGTCGGCGCGGCTCTAGGAAATGGTGGCGCCCGCGCTCGGGCGGCGTCTTGGCCAGCACCGCGCCGGCACGCACCCATGCGAATGCCATGGCGACGCCGTCGCTGCCCGGGCGATAGCCGCCAGCCGGGTCCAGGCGGTCCAGGCGAGCCCGCAGGGATCTGGCCGCGTCCCGGTCCAACACGCTGTCGTCGACACGCAACGGCTCGTAACTGCCAAGTGCCCGTTCCAATTGTTGCGCCAGGACGGCATGGAACCGAGAAACCGCCAGTGCCCGTTCCGTGAGCCCGCTGTGCGTGGTCGCCGGATCCCAAGCCAGCGCGGGCCGACTCGCCAGGAGCGCGACCGCGAAGAACAGCGGCGCGCCGAGGCACCGAGGGCCGGCACCCACCGACCGTTGCGCCGTCATGGCTGGCCTCCATCTTCCTCACCCGCCTCGACGGGCGGCTCGCTCTCCGGAGATGCCAACTCGCCGACGTGGCTCTCGACCAGTCTCGCCAAACGCAAGACCATGTCCGCGTCCGTGCACTGCGCGGTACCGCAGCTGACCTGGATGACCAAGCCTTTGTCGCGCAGAAGGAAAGCCAACCCCGCCACATCGCCGCCGCGGGCGCGCACGGCGCGATCACCGACTTCGTCGCTGGGGGTTGCGGCTGGCAACTCGCCCTTCAGCTTCTCGAATTGCGCCTCGGCTGCCCGCGGACCGAGCGACCACACGCGCACGCCGACGTCGAAAGCCTCGCTTTGGCCCTTGGCCTTGAAGTGACGGCTGTCGTAGACATCGCTGCGCACGAGATCGCTCAGGCGTCCGACCTCGAACTCGCCGGCGAACCCCGTCACGCCTCTCACCTCGGCGGCCGACAGCAGAGGCGATGCGTCCAACATCCGGGTGGCCGCGGGAGCGGCGCTGACCGCCTGCTTCTCGGCGGGAGGCGGAACCGCCCGCCCCTCCTGCTCCAAGCTGGCGGGCTGCGCCTCCCAAGCGGCGGCCTTGGCGATGGCTTGTCCGCCGCCGAGAAACGCCAGATGCCGCCGGTGTTCCATCGTGGGCAGCCACTTGTCGAGCCGCACCTTGCACGCCCGTTGGCTGAAATCATGGCGCTTCTCGCCGCTGCCGAACTTGAAATCGCTGCGGTAGGCGACATAGCCGCGCCGGTAGACGATCAGCGTGAACCGGCGCAAGCGCACGGAGCCGCCAGTCGGCACGTCGTCGGGCCGCGGGATGCGATAGCGACCGTCGGCGCTGGTTTCCATGGCGAACTCGCGAAAACCAGCCGGACCAACCAAGCCGACGCCACGTTCGAAGCACCACGAACCGGCCACGGTGGCACCGGCGATCGGTCGTTCGGTTTCCGCGTCACAGACCGTGCCATCGAAGGGCCCCAGCAAATCGCCGGACTCCAGGGTGTCGGGCCGCGCCGAGAAGGGCGATTTGCCGACCACGGGACCGCAGGCGGCTGCGCCAGCGACCACGAGCGCGAGCAGGACGGCGCGCGTGCTGACGCCGACGCGCTCACACGTCCTGGCCCCGGATCTCCGCCGGGGAGAATTGACGCTTCTCGGGATCGCTGGTAGAAGTAGAGCCACTGTACTTGGCCGGGCGACTGGCCCCGGATCGACGGTGATGTTGCCGCCAGCCTTTTAGTAGAGGACGGGCCGCCTTGCAATGCTTCTCGGGTCCACGCCGAATCCTTCCGCTTCCTATCCCCCGCAAGCACGAGATGGGATAGCCTGCCCCACCGAACCGCGATGTTGACCTGCTTCCAGTGCGGTGGCGTAGTCGCTGACGGTGCTGCCTTCTGTCAGCGTTGCGGTGCCGCCGTGGCCGGGGGCTCGCAGGCCAATTCGGCGCTCATCTGCAGTGGCTGCGGCAACCGCAACCCTCTGGATACCAACTTCTGCTTCGCATGCGGGCGTCGACTCGGGCACACCACCCCCATGGACTCGGATGGCTCGGCCGCCCTGGCCGCGGCCGTGGCCGCCCGCCCGTCCGTCGCGGCGGCGACACGCGGCGGCGGCACGCGCCTGGTGGCCGTCCGGCGCGACGGTTCGGACGGCGAGTCCTATGCCCTGTCAGGCGACCAGATCGACATCGGTCGCACCGAGGGCGATCTGCGCTTCGACGACAAGCATCTGGCCGAACGCCACGCCCGCATCTTCTTCCGGGCCGGGCAGTACGTCATCACCCCGCTCGAGGCGCGCAACGGCGTCTACATCCGCATCACCGGACCGGTCGAACTGCAGGACGGCAACTACATCCTCGTGGGCAAGCAGGTGCTGCGCTTCGAGGCCGTCCCCGACGCGGAGAAGACCCTGCGCCCGGCCGTCGAGCACGGCATGATCTTGTTCGGCACGCCCCTCAAGTCACCGTGGGGCCGCTTGCGCCAGATCACCGCCGCAGGCACCAGCCGCGACGTCTATCACCTCACGCGCAGCGATCTCGTCATCGGTCGCGAGCAGGGCGATATCGTCTTCTCCGACGACGAGTTCATGTCCCGCCGGCACGCCTTGCTGCAGTTTCGTGGCAACCGTGCCCTCATCACCGATCAAGGAAGCTCGAATGGAACCTACGTACGTCTGACCGGCCAGCACGTTCTGGAGCCCGGGCAAATGGTTCGACTGGGCGATGAACTCTTGCGCTTCGAGCCAGGATAGGGCGAAGCTGATGTAGCCACCGCCTCACGCCATGGTGAGTCACGGGCAGTCGGATGGAAAGCTCCTCGGACATCAAGATCACGGTTTTCGGCAAGACCGATGTGGGCCTCGTCCGCGAGCACAACGAAGACAATTTCCTGATCGCCGACGCGAACGCCGGGCTGCGCACCTCCTCTCCCGAAGAGGTCCTCGCCTTCCCGCTCGGCCCCAAGGGCGCGCTCTTCCTGGTTTGCGACGGCATGGGCGGCGCGGCCGCCGGCGAAGTGGCCTCCACCATGGCGGTCGAGTCCATCGCGGACGATTTGGAGGCCGGCCCGGCCACCACGCGCGAGCGCTACGCCCGCCGCCTGCGCCGCGCCATCGAGAGCGCGAACGAAAAGATCAACGGGCAGTCGCGCCTCAACCAGAGCGAGCGCGGCATGGGGACGACATGCACCGCCGCCTGCCTGGTCGACCGCAAGCTGCTGGTTGGCCAGATTGGCGACTCGCGCTGCTACGTGCTGCGTTCGGGCCAACTGGCGCAACTGACCAAGGATCAGTCCCTGGCCTGGCAGCTCATCGAAGCCGGAGCCATGACCGCCGAAGAGGCCAAGAGCTTCGAGCACGCCAATATCATCCTGCAGGCCCTCGGCGTACAGGACAAGGTCGACGTCGTTCTGTCCTACGTCGACCTGTGCCGCGGCGACGTGATCCTGGTGTCGTCGGACGGCTTGCACGGCCCGGTCGCCGACGACGAGATGAAGGCCATCCTGCTCGCCGAGCCCGACCCGAAGAAGGCCTGCGACGCCCTGGTCGCCAAGGCCCTCGAACGGGAGGGTCCGGACAACATCAGCGTCATAGTCGCCCGCTTCGAAGGCGCGGGCCTCCCCGAGCCCGAGCCCAACCCCGTGCTCGGCTTCGCCACGTTCGATCCGGGCGAAGATCCCGACGATCCCGAACCGGTCCGCTTGGCTCCGCGCACCACCTCCGAGAAGACGACGGAGGAGTTCCCCATTCCCTCCGATCCGGCCAGCCCCGGCGCCATGCCGACCGATCTGGCCGGCACTGCGGGATCGACCCCCTCGGTCAGCCACGACATCGCCACCACCCAGGAAACCGCCTCGCGGCCGTTCTTGACTTTCGTCCTGGTCACCCTGCTCGCCGCCCTGGGCGGGGCCCTGTTCCTCGCCTTCCAACAGACGAAGCTGCCCGACCACCCCGCCGCGCCCCCGCAGCTCGGGCGCCCGAGTCCCGAGCCAGCCCCGCCGGTCCAGCCCAGTACGTCCGATTCCCGACCCACCACCACCCAACCCTAGCCCATGGCCGACGCCTACCGCCTCTGTCCCAAGTGCAAGTCGCCCGCCGACAGCGAGGCGCATTTCTGCGGGGCCTGTGGCGCGGCCCTGCCGCCGCTCTCCGCGCCGCCGGCCGGCCCACACCACATCGATCGGCTGTTGGATCGCGTCTCCGGCATGCCGAAGGCAGTGCCCAAGCCGAGTCCGGCCCTCGGCGTTCCCAAGGCAAGCCCGGCCCACGGGGTTCCGGCGCATGTGCCCGCAGCGCGTTCCGGCGCCATTTCCGCTCCCATCGCTTCCTCCATCGGGCGCGAACCGCTTCCCGTCTCCCTCGACCGCTTGGTGGGCCGTACGCTCAACAACCGCTACCTGGTCAAACGCAAGGTCGGCGAAGGCGGATTCGGCGCCGTCTTCGAGGGCATGCAGGTGGCCACCGAGCGGCCGGTCGCGCTCAAGGTGCTGCACCCGCAGAGCCTGCAAGATCCCACCGTGGTGGCCCGTTTCCGCCGCGAGGCCGAGTCCTGCTCCAAGCTGCGCAATCCGCACACGGTCATCATCTACGACTTCGATCAGACCGAGGATGGCGTGCTCTATCTGGCCATGGAGCTGGTGCGCGGGCAGAGCCTGCAGGACATCCAGCGCGCCTCTGGGGTGTTCCCCGTCGACCGTTGCCTGCGCATTCTCGAACAAACGGCCGATGCGCTGGGCGAGGCGCACGCCAAAGGCATCGTCCATCGCGACATGAAGCCCGAGAACATCATGGTCGAGGAACGCGAGGGCGAGGACTTCGTCAAGGTGCTGGATTTTGGTATCGCCAAGATCAAGTCCGGCGACGGCGGCAGGGATGCGCCGGCCCTGACCGCCATTGGCCAGACGGTGGGCACCCTCGAATTCATGTCTCCCGAGCAGCTGCGCGGCAAGCCGCTCGACGGGCGCTCGGACATCTATGCCCTGGGCATGGTCGCCTACGAAATGCTCACCGGGGAACTGCCCTTCAAGAAGTCCAAGAGCACCACGGAGATCATCCAGTACCACTTGCACGAGCCCCCGCCTGCGCCCTCGTCGCTGCGTCCCGATCTCGATATCCCGCCTGCGGTGGACGAGCTGGTGCAGAAGATGTGCGCCAAGTCGCGCGACGATCGCCATGCCAACACCGACGATCTCCGCCAGCACATCGACGAGGCCCTCAAGGCGATGGACACCGGCACCGCGCGCAACGAGGCCATCCGCGTGGCCATCGTCATCGGTGCCATCGCCCTGACCGTGGGCCTGGTGATCTACCTGCTTGGCCGCTGACGGAGAGCCAGCTCGAGCGGGTGTCTTTTCGCGAACTCCATTCCCTCGGTCAAACCCAAGCGGCAGATGCCACAACCGTCGAACGGGCCGGCCATGTGATTCCACAGGCCACCCGGAACCTCGTCCCGCGCACGCCTGGTTCGTGCGGCTCGCGGCTGCGGACGCCGAGGCCGATGGCCGCAGCGACCGACACCGTGCGAGCGAAGACGCCCCGGAGCCAGCGAGAAGCCACGCCGCTCATCGCGGCGCTCCCTCGCGAGGTTGCGCAGGCAGCACGACGGGCTTCTCGATCCTGACCCCTTCAGGCTGCGCCGGCGGCGCCGCACGAAAGGCGTTCTCCATGCATCCGGCAATCGCCGCCGTCCGCTGGCGCAGGTAGAGGATGCCGGCCAGCAGAGCGAGCAGAAGCAACACGCGCGATACGCTGCGCTTGGGCATGGCGGCCCAGAACCCCTGCCGTGGCATGGCGTCGTCGTCTTCCGGTGGCTCGTCCCGCTCGGAGTTCATTGTCTCCCGAGGCTCCTTGTGAAGTGGCGCAAGCGCAAGCGGATCTTGCGCCGGCCACGGAAATCGTCCACCTCGGGCGTCACGATGACGTCCAGGCACGCCCCCGAGCCGGGATCCCGGTCGGCCATGCCGAAGGCGATGGCCTCGCTGACCGCTTCCTCATGCGCGAGCGTGAGTTGGAGGTGCGAGGCGCCCACGACGCGCGTGCTGCGCACGCGAACCCGCGGCAGGCCGAGCAAGGGTTCGCCGTTGTCCGTGCCAAACGGGCCCAGGCGAGCCAGCTCCTCGGCGAGGGTGACATCGAGATCCGCGAGGCTGGCGACCGCGTCGACCGCCATGGGGCTTGCGCCTGGGCCGTTGGCGAAGTGCTGCGCGGCCGCGGCCAGGAAGGCGGTGCGAAAATCGGGAAACTGCGCCTCGTCGACCGTCACGCCGGCGGCCATCGGGTGTCCCCCGAAGCCCGCCAGGTGCGCTCGGCAGCGCTCGAGTCCTTCGCAAAGATCGAAGCCCCCGGTCGTCCGCGCCGAGCCCCGCCCCCGGCCGTCGGCAAAACCCACCACGACGGTCGGCTTGCCATACCTGTCGACCAACTTGGCCGCGACGATGCCCACCACGCCCTGGTGCCAGCCCGGCGCGCCGAGCACCAGCGCAGGCGCGTCGGCCTGCGTTTCGGCCGCAGCCAGCGCTTCGGCCCACACCCGCTCTTGGATGCGCTGGCGTTCGCGGTTCAGCTCTTCCAGAGCGCCCGCCAGCTCGCGCGCGCGCGCCAGATCGTCGGCCAGCAACAGTTCCAGCGCCAGTTGGGCGTCGCCCAGCCGGCCCGCGGCGTTGAGACGCGGGGCCAGGCGGAAGCTCACCTGCGTGGTGCCCAGCCCTCCGGGAGGGAGCCCGGCAAGCTCGGCCAGAGCCGCCAATCCCGGCCGGCGCAATGCCGACAGCTCGCTCAGGCCGGCGGCGACGAGAATGCGGTTCTCGTGCGTCAGGGGAACCAGATCGGCAACCGTTCCCAGAGCGACCAGATCGAGCCAGGTGCGAGGGTCGATCGCGTCCGCCCGCGAGTCGCCCTCGGCGCGCAAGCGGGTGCGCACGGCTGCCGCCAGATAGAAGGCAACCCCGCAGGAAGCCAGCCCCTTGAACGCGAAGGTGTCGTCCTGCCGATGCGAGTTGAGCAGAGCGTAGGCCTGGGTGACTCCTGAAGGCACATGGTGGTGGTCGATGACGATTACGTCCACGCCGCGCGACCGGCAAGACGCCAGCGATTCCTGGTCGGTCGTGCCGCAATCGCCGGTGAGAATCAGCCCGCAACCCCGCTCGACCAAGGTCGTGGCGTCGTCCGGCGAGAAGCCATAGCCGGACGCGCGCTTCGCCATGCGCGTCACCACCTCCATCCCCAGCGACCGCAAGAGCAGCGCGAGGATGGCCGCACTGGTAATCCCATCGACGTCGTAGTCGGCGAACACGCCGACCTTCTCCCCGCGCGCCACCGCCCCCACGATGCGTTCCACGGCACGATCCAGATCGGCGATGCCGACGGGGGGACGCAAATCGCCGAGCCGTGGCGAAAGGAAGCGCCCGGCGCTCTCGGCAGTGACGAACCCTCGCGCCACCAGGATCCTTGCCGTCAGGCCGCGCGTGCCCAAGGCTGCGGCGAGCGCTCGCGCCTTGTCTTCGTCCGCCGTTCGCAGCTGCCAAGCGTCGGCCATGAGCTGGCCGGCCTAGGTTTCCACGGGCTCTTCTTCGTCGCGACGCACCGGCTTGCGCACGCTGCGCTCGGGCCGCGCCGCCTGCCGTTTCTGCATCGCGATGTACTTGTCGTTGAGCCACAGGAGGACCGGGCTGGCCACGAAGATCGACGAGTAGGTGCCGACGACCACGCCCACGTTCATCGCGAAACCGAAATCACGGATGACTCCCGTCCCGAAGACGTTCATGGCCAGGGTGACGAAGAAGGTCGTGCCCGAGGTCAGGATGGTTCGCGACAGCGTCTCGTTAATGGAGCCGTTGACGATCTTGTCGAACTTGCGGTCGCGATACTTGCCGGCGTTCTCGCGGATGCGGTCGAAGACGACGATGGTGTCGTTCATGGAGTAGCCGATGATGGTCAGGATGGCGGCCAGCGTGGTCAGCGAGAACTCCTTGTAGGTCACGGCGAACGCCCCCACCGTGATGATGGAGTCGTGAAGCAGAGCCACGATGGTGCCGGGGCCGTAGCGGAAGTCGAAACGGAAAGCGATGTAGATGAAGATGAGGACGATGGCGCCCATGATGGCGCGCAAGCCGTCGTATTGCAGCTGTTTGCCCGCCTTGGGGCCCACCGAGGAAACCTGCGGGATGTCCTTGACCACGCCCGCGCCCAGCTTGGCGTCGAGCGCCTTGCGCACCTCGGTATCCATGCCGATGAGCGTGACTTCGTAGGTGGTGTCCTGTTGCGAACCGAAGAACTGGACCTGCAAGGCGTCCGTGCCGACCCCCTTGAGCGCCGCGGAAATGGCGGCGGGCTCGACGGCCTTGTCGAAGCGCAGGTAGATCTTGTCGCCGCCCTCGGAGGTTTCCAGCTTGCGCAGAGTCGCCTCGCCCACCCGCGCCAGGCCCGATTCGACGCGCTTGGCCTGGGCGTCCGACATGATCGAAACGGCGCCCAACCGAATCATGTAGGAGGTGTTGGCCCCGCCCGTGCCGTACCTCACGACGTCGGCGTTTTCCAGACCGGCCGCGGTGACGGCCGCGCGGATGTCGGCCGTGGACACCGGCTTGTTGAACTCGACGATCAGCTCGGTGCCACCCTTGAAATCGACCCCCCAGTTGAGCATGCTGCCGCGGTCCTTGAGGACGTAGGCGTTGATGGGGAGCATGGCGAACGTGACCAGGATCAGGACGAGCGAAACCCCCATCCAGGTCTTCCTGCTGCCAATGAAGTCGATGTTGGTTCCCGACCGGATGACTTCGAAGAATCTCTGTTGCGCGGCCATGGCTGGTTCTCCTCGAAGCTAGATGGCGATCGTGGTCTTCACCGAGCCACGACGCTCGACGACGACGGCGAACATCCAGCGCGAAATCCAGAGCGACGTCAGCAGGTTGGTGATGATACCGATGAGCAGCGTGACCGCGAACCCCCGGATGGGACCCGACCCGTAGGAATAGAGCACGATGCCGGCCACGAAGTTCGTGACGTGAGCGTCGAAGACCGTCCAGAAGGCGCGCTGGAAGCCGGCGTCCACGGACGTGCGCGGCGACTTGCCCAGCCGCAGCTCCTCGCGTATGCGCTCGTAGATGATGATGTTCGAGTCGACCGCCATGCCGATGGTCAGCACCAGGCCGGCGATGCCCGGCAGGGTCAGCGAGGCCTCGAACGCCGCCAGAATGGCGATGAGAAACAGCATGTTCAGCGTCATGGCGAGGTTCGCGATGATGCCCGCGACCCGATAGTAGACGAGCATGAAGAGGATCACGGCGATGGCGCCGATGCCCATCGCGAATTTCGCCTTCTCGATGGCGTCCTGGCCCATGGT
>JAFGPX010000300.1 GCA_016935975.1 Deltaproteobacteria bacterium | reverse complement strand
TTGATGACCACCGTGGACTGGTGCTTGCGCGAGGCCTTCTCCTTCTTGGACTCCTGGTACTTGAAACGGCCGAAGTCCATGATCCGGCACACCGGCGGCACGGCACGCGGGCTGACCTCGACCAAATCCAGGCCCTGGTCCTCGGCCATGCGCAAGGCCTCGTGGGTCGGCACGATGCCGACTTGCCCGCCGTCGCTGCCGATGACCCGCACCTCGGGCACGCGGATGCGACGCCCGACGCGGTAGTTGTCTGTTGCGCTCGCCGGGCCTCGCCCGCCTTGATATCCACCTGGTCTTGCGATGCTCTTTCCTCCTGGTTCTCTTTACGCCGACTTGGATTGGGTGCCGCCGAGCGAAGGAACCGTCGCTTCGGCGAGCAGCATTTGGGCCAGGTCGTCAATTGGCTGGGCCGGGAGCTGCCTGCCGTCCCGCGTGCGCGGCGACACCACGCGTGCCGCCATGTCCCGCTCGCCAACCACCAGCATGTAGGGGATCTTCTCGAGCTGGGACCGGCGGATCTTGGCGTTCAGCTTGTCCGCCGACAGGTCCGAATCCGTGCGCAGGCCGGCCGCCGTTAGAATCGCCGCGACTTCGCTACCGTAGGCCTCGGCCTTCTCGCTGACCGTGATCACGCGCGCCTGCACCGGGGCCAGCCACATGGGGAAAGCGCCCGCAAATTGCTCGATGAGCACCGCGATGAAACGTTCGACGGATCCGAAGAGAGCGCGGTGAATCATGATCGGTCGCTTGCGCGACCCGTCCGGGGCCACGTACTCCAGCTCGAAACGCTGGGGCATCTGGAAATCGAGCTGGAAGGTGGTGCACTGCCATTCGCGGCCGATGGCATCGCGGATCTTGAGATCGATCTTCGGCCCATAGAAGGCCCCGCCGCCTTCGTCGACCTCGTAGGGCATGCCCGCCGCATCGAGCACTCGCCGGATGGCCGCCTCGGCGTCGTTCCAGGCCTGGATTTCGCCCATGAAATCGGCCGGGCGGGTGGCGAGGAACGCCTTGACGTTCGCGAAGCCGAAGAGCTTGAGCAGGTCGAGACCGAAACGCAGGCAACCGGCCATCTCGGCCTCGATCTGGTCCTCGCGAATGAAGAGGTGGGCGTCGTCCTGGGTGAAGCCGCGCACCCGCAGAAGCCCGTGCAGCACGCCGGAGCGCTCGTAGCGGTAGACCGTCCCGAGCTCGGCGTAGCGAATCGGCAAGTCGCGGTAGGACCGCAACTGCGAGCGATAGATGGCGATGTGGAACGGACAGTTCATCGGTTTGGCCAGGTAGCGCTGGCCTTCCAGCTCGATGCCGCCGAAGAGGTTGTCCTTGTAATGCGCCATGTGACCCGACTGGATGAGGAGCTGCTCGCGCGCCACGTGCGGCGAGTAGACCGGCTGGTATCCGTGCCGCACGACCTCCTTGCGAATGAGATCCTCGAGAACCTCGCGCACGATGGCGCCCTTGGGGTGCCAGAGCACGAAGCCGGGGCCGACGACCTCGTCGAACGAGAACAGGTCGAGCTGCTTGCCGAGGACGCGGTGGTCGCGTCGCTTGGCCTCTTCCAATCGGTCGAGGTGAGCCTTGAGATCGGCCTGCGAGGCGAAGGCGGTGCCGTAGACGCGCTGGAGCTGCGCGTTCCTCTCGTCCCCGCGCCAGTAGGCGCCTGCGAAAGAGAGCACCTTGAAAGCCTTGATGTCCCCGGTGCGCTCGACGTGCGGGCCGGCGCACAGGTCGATGAAATCGCCGTGCTGGTAAAGAGAGATCTCCTCGCCCTCGGGGATGGAGTGGATGATCTCGACCTTGTAGGTTTCGCCGCGCTCGCCGAACAGCTTCAGCGCCTCGGCGCGCGAGACGACCTTGCGCTCGAACGGCAGATTCTGCGCGACGATCTTCGCCATCTCCGCCTCGATTCTCTCGATGTCCTCGGGCGCGAACGGCTCGGTGTCGAAGTCGTAGTAGAAGCCATTTTCGATGGCCGGGCCGATAGTCACCTTGGCGTTCGGCCGCAGTCGGCGGACCGCATCGGCCATGACGTGCGACGCCGAGTGGCGCAGACGCGACAACGGATCGTCCGGAACATCCCCCTTGCTGCGGGGGCGAACGACTTCACTCACGGGGCCGGCACTCCGAGCGCAAACCACCTGCGGCGGCAGGCGCCAGCTTCACGAAAGATAGGGATAGCTGAATCAACGAGGAAGGAGAGTAGCACACCGCGGCCTGGTTTGCTCGGCTTTTGCCTCGGTGGGGCGGAAAGCCAGTAGGCACGGGCGGGATTGAACCGCCGACCCCTACCGTGTCAAGGTAGTGCTCTCCCACTGAGCTACGTGCCTGTGCAGTGTTCTGGTCCAGGCCGGCTACCTTAGCGATCCGAGGTGAGGTGTCAAGGGGAGAGAATCTCAGATCGCCCGCGCCAGGACAGTCACCGCGACCTCCTTCGCTCCGGCTTCGAGCAACACGCGCGAGCACTCGGCCAGGGTTGCGCCCGTCGTCATGACGTCGTCGACCAGCAAGACGTGCTTGCCCTCGATCTTGCCCGGTCGGGCGACCGCGAAAGCATTGGCCACGATGCGACGCCGTTGCGCGGGGGTGCCATGCCCGAGCGAAGGGGTGTCCACCGTGCGCGCCAGGGCGTCGCAAGCGATCGCGATGGAAGCGACGCGAGGTCGAGCTGCGCGCAGCAAATCCAGCGCCTGGTTGAATCCACGATCGCGCAGTCGGCGGGGATGCAGGGGCACCGGACAGGCGATCTCGGCCCCCTGGTCAGCCGCCCGCGCGAGCAGCGGTGCGAGATAGCCCGCCAAGGACCGCGCAACGTGCCTCTGGCCGCCGTGCTTCCAGCGCAACAGGGCCTGCGCGAGCGCGCCGCCGTAGGCCAGCGCCGCTTGTGCCCGGGCGAACGGCAAGGGCATCTTCTGGCAGCCCTGGCAAGCACCGAAAGCATCGACCGGCATGGCGCAACCGGGGCAGCACACCCCCAGCGAGACGATGCTGACTTCGCACGAAGGGCAGAAGGACACTCCCTCGGGGACGAAGGCGTTGCACCCGGCACACCGGGCGGGCCACAGCAGGGCGGCGACGTGGCGCCAGAGCATGCCGGACTATCGGTCCTTCATGGGCGGAAGTTGCCTGAGAAAGCCTCCCTGGCGACTTGGCGAGGTGCGCGCGCTCGGGGTACTCTGACGGTGTTGCGTCGGAAAATCGTCAAGATCCTGGCCTATGGCCTGGCCGGGCTGGTCGCACTGCTGGCAGTGGTCGTGGTGGCCGCCATCCTGTTCGTCCAGGGCGAGCGCATGGCGAAGATCGTCAACGCGGTCCTGCCGCCGATGCGGGGCAAGATCCACTTCGACTCGATACGCTGGCAACCCCGCCTGCTCTGGGATCTCATCGTCGACCGGCCCACGCCCATGGTCATCGGCGGGCTCCTTATCACGGATCCCGAGGGCACGACGGTCCTCGACGTGCCCAACCTGGAGGTGAAGATCCGCCTGCAGCCCCTCATCGGTGGCGGCGGCGTCATCCTCTCCGACCTGCACGTCGGGCCGAAGTCCATGTGGCTGTTCGGTCGCATGAAGAAGCTCAAAGGGATTGGCTTTCTGGCCTCGTTCGACCCCAAGACCCCGCCTCCGCCGTCTCCGCCCAAGCCGCCGGGGGCCCCCAAGGAGAAAGGGTTCGTCTTCCAGATCGTGAACGCCGATTTGGACGGCTTTCGCGTCATCTTCGATTTCCCCGGGACCTGGGGCTTCGATCTGCGCGACGTGCACGCGCCCGCCTGGCTGCTGGTGGACGGCGAGGGCTTCGTGGGTTGGGAGGCGGTCGATCTCGAGGCACGCCAGGGCGGCTACCTCCGCGTGCTGACGGAGGAGCTGCCCTTCGACTTCGTGAAGGTCAAGCAGGTGGCCACGCTGCGCGAGTACTGGGACGACATATTCCTGGACATGACCGAGGGGCGGACCGGCCGCAGCACCCTGCGCGGCAGGGGCTTCTTCCGCGGCATCTACGCCCCGGACTCGGTTTCGGGCATCAACATGCACGCCGAATTCGATCGCGGTGCCGACGCGCTCAACGCGGTCGCCAAACCGCACGGCATCGCCGGCTTGGGCATTGGCGGCGACGACGTCAAGGTGGTGAGCGACCTCAACGGGCCCTACGTCACCCTGGACATCAAAGCCGCGATCGACGGTCTCGACGCCGGCTACGAGAGCTACTGGGCCGAGCAGCTCCACCTGCACGCCGGCGTGAAGTTCGACACCAAACCGCCCGAGATGACCGTGAACGTCGACGAGCTGTGGTTCCAATCGCCGACCGGTGGCAGGTTTGCGACCTCGCTCACCATGGCCGACGACGACATCGCGGCCAAGATCGATCTCGCCAGATTCGACACGCGGAGCTACTTGCCTTCCGGGCTGCGGAAGCTGGCTGCGGGCAAGGCGCACGGCCACCTCGCTATCGCGGCCAACATCGGCGAGAAGAAGTCGATCAAGCTCTTCGAGATGAACCTGGCCTACGACCGGACGAGCAAGGGCGGCGGGATCCCGGGCTCGGTGCGCATCAGCGGCCAGGCCCGGGCCTCGGCCGAATCGGCCAGCACCTCCGGCCTGCGCATCGCCATTCCAGGGGCCCAGGCCGACGTTCGCGGCAAGGTCGAGTTGGCCAAGAAGCTGGTCGACCTGGGTCTACGCATCGGCGCGTCCGACCTGCGCAAGGTGCTGGCCGCGGTCAATGCCCCTCCCCTGGCCAGAAGCGCCGACGTGGCGCTCGATGTCTCGGGACCGATGGATCGGCCGACGGCCGACGGCAGCATCGAAGTGCGCGGCATCGGCGGTGGCGCAACCGGCATTCCCCCCGTGGGCCAATTGCGAAGCGGCTTCCGCCTGCGCGATGGCACATTAACCGTCGACCGCCTGCACGCCAAGGTGGCCAACGGCACCGTCGAGGGTGACGGCACGGCCCGTCTATTCGAGCGCGGCTTGGCGCACATGCTGGGCGCCCCTGCCATCAACTTCCGGCTGGACGGCGAGAATCTGTCGCTTGAGGAGTTGATCGGCTCGGGCGTGGTTTCCGGTCGCGTCTCGTTCGCGCTCAAGGCCTCGGGCACGACCAAGAGACCCAAGATCCTCTTCCGCGTGCCGGCCGGAACCGCGGTCGAGGTTCTCGGCCAGCCGTGGCTGCTCGAAGGCATCGAGATCGAGGCCGGCAAGGACGCGCTCGTGGTCCGCCTGTGCCACGTGGCGGGCAAGTCGGGCGGGGACATTCGCATCGAGGGACGCGCCGATTTGGCGAAAGCGCCGTTGGCCATCGACTGGCGAATCAGAATCATCGACCTGCCTGTCGCCTCGATTCTGGAGGCCGCGAAGGTGGACGCGCCGGTAGCCGGCAATCTGAGCGTCGACCTGCGCGTGGCCGGCACGGTCACCGCCCCCTTGGTCGAGGGCACCATCACGCTGGGCAAGGTGCGCGCCTTCGACCTGAATCTGGGTGACGCCCAACTGGTGCTGTCTCCGACGCCGGACGGCGGCGTCGTCGCAAGCGGGGCTCTCTTTGGTCGCATGCAGCTCGACGCCGAAGCCGCCTATGGCGCAAAGGGGCCGCGCGTCCACGCCAGCCTTGCCTTCGAGGACTTGCATCTCGAGGAGTTGCTTCCCGACCTCGACGAAGAGGGCATCGCGGCGGCGCTGTCGGGGAAGATCCGGCTGGACCTTCTGCCCGGAAAGCTACCCGCCATCGACGTGCTCATCTCCCAGATCGACGCCGCACTGACGCGCGATCTGGTGGAGGAGGACGGCAGCACGAAGAAGGAGCGCGTCTGGCTCAAGAACTCGACTCCCCTGCACATTCTCACGGACACTCAGCGCGTGACCGTCGAGCCGGCGACCTTGCTGACCCCGGGCGGCGAGTTCACCTTGCTCGCCGAGGTTCGGCCGATGAAGGACGGAAGAGGCGAGGTGGTCGACCAGGCGGTGACTGCCGACGTGGCCGGCAGGTTCGACCTCGACCTTCTGCAACCCATCCTGCGTGGCAGATTTGCGTCCTTGCGCGGCGGCATTGCCCTCGGGGTCCACGCCCGCGGCACGGTCAAGAAGCCCGATGTGCGCGGCAAGATCGCCATAACGCGCCCAGTGCGCGCCAGGCCACGGGGATTCGACCAAGTCGTGGCGATTCCGTCGGGAGCAGTGCGCTTGACTTCGTCGGCGGTGGAGTTGAGCAATCTGGCCGTGGTGGTCGACAACGCCGCACTCCGCGTGAGCGGCAAAGTGGGTCTCGGTGCCGGCTTCGCGCCCCGGACCGTCGCTCTCGACGTCGGCGGCGAGATCAGCGCCAACATTCTCGAGTCGTTGGCGCCGAGCGAGGTTTCGGACGTGTCGGGCAGAGCCGCCATCTCGGCCAAGGTCGCGGGCACGGTCGACGAACCGGACGTCCGCGCGCGCTTGAGCCTGGGCGAGATCGAGATGCGCTTGCGCGGCGTCAGTCGCCAGATCGCCATCAAGAGCGGCACCTTGGATGTGACGAGCCGCGAGATCTTGCTGCGCGACGTGAAGGTCCGTCTCGACGACGAGGGCGAATTGCTGATCGGTGCCGGCGGAGTGAAGCCTGGCCGTATCCACATCCGCAGCCTGCGGCCGGAGTTCGTCTGGGACGATCTCTACCTACCGCTCAAGGGCACCCGGCTCGGGTACCGCGACGGCGGTGTCGAAGTCGACGACCTGGCGCTGGCCATGGAGCTGAGCGGCAATCCCGACGACGGGCTGCGCTTGGCCGGCGACGTGCGCCTGATCTCTGGGCGCTACCTGCAGGATTTCAACGTGCGCAACCTCGTGCTCTCAGCGCGCATCAACGAATCGGACCCGACCCCGATCTGGGAGAACCAGCCTCTACTGGAGAACCTGGTCCTGGCCCTCCGGGTGCGCACCGACGGCGATGGTTTCGTTGTGCAGAACAACCTCGCGCCCGAGATCCACCTTCGCATCGACCTGGGCATCGGCGGCACGCTGGCACGACCGGCGATTTCCGGGCAGATCCTGCCGACCGACGGTCGGTTCCACATCATTGGCTTGCGCGGGGACTTCGAGCTCGTGCCCAACGTGAACTACGTGACCTTTGTGCCGACCAAGTCGATCGCGCTGGGCGACACGCCCGAGCTGAACCTCGAGGCTCAGAACGCCATGGTCGATGCTTCGGGCAAGGAACACACGGTGCTCATGGGAATCCGCGGCCCCATCAACCAGGCCACCATCGATTTGTCCACCAAGGAGGGGCTGGACCGCAACCAGACCATGCTGCTGCTGCTCTCCGGGCGAACGACCGACAACATCAGCGGCAACAGCGGCCAGATCTTCGGCATGAACCAGCAGAGTGGGCTCAACGTCCTGGGCCAGGTGTCCCGCGATGCCGTGTCCAGCTTGATCGAGCCCTACATCGACGACACCCTGCAGATGCTGACCGGGCGCAAGTGGAACCTCCGGCCGGCGGTCGGCGCCGATGGTTTCGAGGTCAAGGTCCAGGCCCGCGCCACGCGCGAGTTCGACCTGGAGCTGTCCTATCTGCGGGGCTTCCAGAGCCAAGTACGCTACAGGGCGCAAAGTACAGTATGGATTCGCGACTACCTGACCACCCGGGCCATAGCCGACAGCCTCACCTACTCCCTGCAACAGGGTCTGCCCGTGCAGACCAACACCGTGCGCTTCGAGCTGACCTTCGAGTACCCGCTCCGGTGGCCCAACCCATAGACTCTCCCACGACCCCTGAGACTCCCACTTGTCCCGGCTCCTATCCCCAGCCCTTCTCCTCCTGGCTGTCGCCTCCGCGGCATGGCCGGGCCCCGGGCACGCGCAAGAAGAAGACGAAGACGAAGACGCTCAACCCGCGCGCGCCAGCGAGCCTACGACCGCCGGACCCGTGGCCGTCCTGGGGAGCGTCGTGGTGGAGGGCAGCATCGATCCGCCGGGCCGCATCGAAGCCTTGATCGAAACCGTCGCGCCCGCCGGCCAGCCCTTCGTTCCTTCCGGCGAGGCGGACCGCGTGGGCATGCCCATCGGCACCATCCCGCGCATCAAGCACGTTCTCGCGGTCATCGGCTACGCGGCGGAGATCGGCGAAGCCGCGTCGGGCGGCTCCGTGCAACTCCGCGTGCGCCTGCGCCCCATGAATCGTGTGCGTCGCATCTTCGTCTCCGGCAACCAGCCCTTTCTCCGTCAGGGCATGCGTCAGGAGACGATCATCGGCAAATTGAGCATCCGGCCGGGCATGAAGCTGCCGTCCGCCGGTCCGGAACGCGACGCCTTCATCGCCGCCGAGGTCGACCACGTGCGGGACTTTCTGCGCAGCAGCGGCTACTGGGAAGCCGAAGTTCGCATCGAGCTGCACGACCATGGCAAGGAGCCCGCCGGCTATGACCTGCTGGTCAGGGTCAGGTTGGGGCCGGCCTATCCCTTGGGGCCACTGCAGATCGTCGGAGCCACGGCCCTGGCGCCGAACGACATCGAAGAGGGCTTCCGCCATGGGGACTGGCACACGCTTTGGCTCCTGCCCAAGCCCTTTCAGCGCGCCGATCTACGCGAAGACATCGCCAATCTGGTCATGCGCTACCGCCGCATCGGGTTCCCCGGCGTCCGCGTCCAGGACGACTTCGACGAGGAGAGGAGTCTCGACCGGCAAGCCAAGAACGTCCGGCTGGGCATCGAGATCCGAGAGCGGCGCCACGTCGAAGTCGCCTTCGAGGGCAATCGCACCCGTTCGGCGGCCAGCCTGCACAACCACCTGACGTTTCTGGCCCACGGGGCCTACGACGATGTGGAAGCCGCAACCAGCGCCGCGGCTCTGGAGCACGCCTACCACGAGCGCGGGCACATGCTGGTCAAGGTCAAGTGGCGCCGTCAGAGAATCTCCGAGCACTCCGACCGCGTGATCTTCACCATCGACGAGGGGCCCTTGCTCAAGGTTCGGGGCATCTCGTTCGAGGGCAACCACGCCTTCTCCTCGGATGCTCTCGCCGAGGGTATTCGCACGAAGGTGTTTCCCTTCCTGGGCGTCATCGGGCTCGGCGAGGGAGGTTTCGCCAGCCTCCGCCAGCTGCAGTTGGACGTGGAGAGCCTGGTCGAGCACTACGCGGCTCAGGGCTATCCGGAGACGAAGGTGCGCGCCGAGATCGCGCCCCACCCCGGCGAATGGCGTCCGTTGCCGGCCAGCATCGAGAAGGCCGAGGAGCCGGTCTGGCGGAATGCCGACAGCCTGTACGTCCGGTTCATCATCGAGGAGTCGCAGCTCTTGTGGGTGGCCGGCATGCAGTTCACATGCCTGGGGCCGGGCGAGGGCCTGCCCCGTGAGGACGAGTTCTACATGGAGTCCCTGCGCACGACCCTGGGAGCTCCCTATCAGCCGACCTTCATCAGGCGCGACGAGAACCGCATCAAGCGCGCACTGGGCGACGACGGTTACCGCTACGCCCAGGTGGAGGCCAAGAGCGTGCGTCACGGCAACCAGATGCACATCACCTGGCAGGTCAAGACCGGGCCGCAAGTGCGCATCGGGCCCGTCTTCCTGCGCGGCAACTTCCTGACCACCGGCCGCACCATCATGACCTGGGCCGAGCTCCGCAGCGGCGATATCCTGACCACGCGCGGGTTGGAGCGAGCGCAGCGCAACCTGGCCCTTATCCAGCTCTTCAACAATCCCAACCCCATCGCCTTCCCGAGCATCGGCCCCGAGGATCCCCTCGTGCCCATGGTCATCGAGGTCGAAGAGCGGCACGACCACTGGGGCGTGATCAAGGTCGGGGGCGGAGCCTCGACGGACCAGGCTCCGCCCGACTCCTCGTTCCCCCACCTCGGCGTGTACGGAGCGGCCGGCTACGAGCATCGCAACCTCTTCGGTCATGGCTGGACGTTCTTGACCTCGTTGGCCTACGGCTCGACATTGCAGAACTACACCGCCAGCTTCTTGAATCCGCGCTTCTTCGGCTCGCTTTTCCGCATGGAGATCGTCGGCAGCTACTTGCAGCAGGCCACCTTGCGGTTGGGCGACATCCACTCGGGCAGCGGCTCGTTCGGCTTCTCGCGCGAGATGTACCCGGGAGTGGACGCCGGCCTGCGCTACAACCTGCGCAATACCTCGCGCACGGAAATGCTCGACCGCGGGGCCACCCCCGGGCCGTTCCAAGGCCCGGAACAGAACACGGTGCGCATCGGCACTTTCGTGAGCAGCCTGAGCGCCACCGTGGAATGGCGGCGGCTGGATCACGTGCTGGTGCCCACGCGCGGCTTCAAGATCGCCGCTGGCGTCGAGGTGGCGCTGCGTGCCCTCGCCTTCAATGTCGGCGACGACAGCTTCGTGAAGTTCTACGGACGTGGTCTGTCCGTGGTGCCGCTCCTGCCGTGGCTCAGCCTGCGCTACAGCATCCGCTACGACCAGGGCTTCCCGCTGGGCGGCGCCGCCTTGCTGCCCAAGGTCGAGCGCTATTTCGCCGGTGGCGACACCACGATTCGCGGCTATCAACTCGATCATGCCCTGACCGAAACCATCAGCCGGCCGGCGACGCCGGGCATGAGCTACGTCGGCTACCGGCCGATGGGTGGCAACCTGCGCATCCTGCAGAACATCGACCTGCAGTTCCCCATAGCGGCTCCGCTCTACGGCTCGGTGTTCCTGGACAGCGGCACGGTCGGCTACTCTCTCGGGGGCATCTCGGCCCGCGACTTCCGCCATGGGGTCGGTTTTTCGCCCCTGCTCATCAAGCTTCCCGTCGGCGACTTGAGCTTGTCCTTCGCCATCCCTCTCAACCGCCGCCCCGGCGACGACCGGTGGCGCACCCACTTCAACGTGGGGCTGATGTTCTGAAACTCGAGCGCGCCTACTTCTGCGCCACGTACGCGATCACGTTGTGCTTCTTCTCGAAGGCCTCCTTGGCGGCCATGGCGTCCTTGGACGACGCAAAGTCGCCGACGCGCACACGGTACCAGATGCCTTTGCCGGGAATATCGGACTTCACCATGTAGGGGCGTTCGCTCGCGAATTTCTGCGCGAAGGCCTCGGCTTCGGATTTGTCCTGGAACGAGCTGAGCTGCAGGGTGAAGTGCCCCTTGCTCTTGCTGTCACCGGTGGCCGCGACGGTAGGGATGGGCGCGGGCATGGCCTCCTTGGCTTCGGCGGTCTTGTCCCCTGCTGCTTTCGTGTCCGTTGCCTTGCTCGTGGCCGCTGCCACGTTCGTTTGCTTCTCCTCGGCGCGCGCGGGCTTGGCTTCGGGCTTGGCCGGAGCTGGCTTGCCTTGGGGCGCGGTGTTGGCCGGGGGCTTGGGGGCCACCTCGGGGGTTCTGACCGCCGTTGCCAGGGGCAGTCTGGCTGCCGTCTCGGCCGGTTTGGCAGCCGCCTGCGCGGGCTTGAGCGGGCCGTCACTCTTGTCGAGAACCGTCGATGCGCGCCCCGAGAGCTTCTTGCCGTGCCTGTCCGACGACGAGGTCTTGCCGTTCGCGCCGAAGAGGGCCTGCGGGAACGTGACCCCGCTTTGCGCCGGCCGCGGGCTGGTCGCCACCTTGTCGAGCAAGGCCAGCGGATCTTCGATCTCGGGCGAAACCGCGCGGCCGCGCGATTCCAGGCGCTTGCCCACGATCACGCCGAGCACGAACAACATGCATGCCACCAACGCGCTGCCGAAAAACAGAAAGAAGACCTGGCGGTTGTCGAGACGCACCTCGATCTTGTCGCGCCACCGCTCTATGTCGCGTAGACCCCGGTCTTCCATCGTTGTCCCTGAAGTGTATCCCATGGTTTACTCCTCGGCGAAAACGGGCGGTTTCTAGAGTCCCTCGACTTCCTCACCGGCTTCGGCGCGTTTCATCTCGCTGGGGGCGGAGACTCCCACGAGCGACAAGGCGATTTCCAGGACCTGTCGGATGGCCTCGACCCAGGCCAGGCGAGCGGCGGTGCGCTTCCAGTCCCACGTCGCGTGCCAGTCCCCTACCCTTTGCCGCTTCTGCGGCAGGATGCTGTCGCCGTGTACTTTCTGCAGGCGGGTGTAGTAGCTCTGGAATTCCGCGGCCAGTTCCTGGATGTACTGCACCAGGCGATGCGGCTCGCGCGCCGCAGCCGCGTCGGACAGAAGGTCCGGGAAGTCCGAAAGGCGGCGCAGGATCGCTATCTCCTCGGGCAGGCTCAAGCCTCGCGCCAGCTCCTCGTCGAGCGGCATGCTCGGTGCTTGCAGCGTGGCGGCGCGGCGGAGCAGCGAGGCACAGCGAGCGTGCGCGTACTGCGCGTAGTACACGGGGTTGTCCATCGACTGGCGCTTGGCCAGCTCGAGATCGAACTCCAGCGGCGTGTCGTGCCGCCGCATCAAGTAGAAGAAACGCGTGGCGTCGCGGCCAACCTCGTCGACCACGGCGTCGAGCGTGACGAACTCGCCCTCTCGCTTGCCCATGGGCACCGGCTTGCCGTCTCGCAGAAGGCTCACCATCTGGATGAGGATCACCGACAGACGATCCGGAGCCGCCCCGAGCGCTTTGAGGGCGGCCTGCATGCGCGGGATGTGTCCGTGATGATCGGCGCCCCAGATGTCGCACAGGCTGTCGAAGCCGCGCGACAGTTTCTTGCGGTGGTAGGCGATGTCGGCCAGCAGGTAGGTCGGCAGACCATCGGACTTGACCACGACGCGATCCTTCTCGTCCCCCCACAGAGCCGTCGTGCGCAGCCAGACCGCGTTGTCGCGCCGATCGATGAACCCGGCCTTGTCCAGAACCTCCAGCGTTGCCTTGACCTCGCCGTTTTCGTGCAGATCGCGCTCGCTCTGCCACACGTCGAAGTCGACGCCGAAACGCTCCAACGTGGCGCGAATCATGGCCAGACAGCGCTCGATGGCGAAACGCCTGACCGGCTCGATGTCGGCCGGAGGTTCCGTGCCCACCCAGCGGGGACCGTCACGTGCGAGGAGCTCGCGGCCGATGCCGCGAACGTAGTCGCCGCGGTAGCCGTTTTCGGGGAAGACAACCGCGGGGACGGTTGCGTCGGCCGCTCGCGCGGCCTCCATGTAGCGGGTCCACACCGAGAGCGCGAGCGCCGCGACCTGGTTGCCCGCGTCGTTCAGATAGAATTCTCGGACGACGTCGTGGCCCGCGAAACGCAGAAGCCGGGTCAACGAGTCGCCGACCGCCGCGTGCCGACCGTGGGCGAAATGCAGCGGCCCCGTGGGATTGGCCGAGAGGTACTCGACACATAGTCTCTCGGGCTTGGCCCGGCCCCTGCCCCACGCCTTTCCGGCCGCGCGAATCGCCAGCAAGCGACGCTGCCAGAAAGCATCCGAAAGACGGATGTTGACGAAACCCGGGCCCGCCACGGCCACTTCGGCCAGATCGGAACCGCCGAGCAGGCGCAACTGCTTGGCGATGGCTTCGGCGAGATCCCGCGGCGGTTTGCCGGCGGCTTTCGCCAGCCCGAGAGCCATGTTGGTGGCGTAGTCGCCGTGCTCGGGCCGCTTGGTACGCTCGAGTGGCATCTGGTCGGGAACCTCGCCAAGCTGACCCCCCGCATGGGCACCGAGGACCGCTTGCCGCAGGATCTCTCGAACGGTGGTGCGAACGCTATCGCTCATTCACCTACAATGTAGGTTCTATCCCTACCAATTGTCAACATTGTTGAAACTGCTAAGGAATCGTCCTACTGCAGCTGGAACGGCGTGCTGCCGGACATGGTCGTGTCGAAGACAACGATCTCGTTGCTCCCCGCGCGCGGGTTGATGCGCAAGACTTGCCCCTTGCTGCCAGGGGTGAGCGCCGTCCGCCCCTGATCGACGACGTAGAGGTATGGGTAGCTGATGTCCGCCGTCGGCGGCACGTGGCGAAGAGGGCTCTCGGGCGTCTTGGTTGGTCCGGTGAGGATTCGCGTGCCCATGGTGAGCTGCACCTCGTAGCTCGGAATCTGAACGGTCAGCGGAACGAAGCCGTATTGGAACTCGAAGTGGATCGCCAGCAGATCGCCCGCATAGGCGTCCAGATTCGTCAGCACGAAGCGTATCTGCGGGTTCTGGAAGAAGGCGCGAATCGGCTGGTCGCTCGGCGCGCCGCCGTCCGGAGACTGGCCGCCGCCGGAGGAAGCCGTTCGATAGAGACAGGGGTTGCTGCCTGCCTGGGCAGCCAGATCCTGGACGTGCACGGCCGGAGAGATCTCCGCGCCGGTCAGGGGATCCTTCTCGGCCTCGCGCACTTGGGACAAAAAGCTGTCCGGGCAGGGCGGAGCCAGAAGTGGGATGCGGTCGACGAGGGCGGGATCTGGGCCGGCGTCGTACTGGCAGTTTCCATCGGGAGCAACCCGCGCGGTGTGCAGGAGGCTCGGCATGGAGGAGCCGTAGACCATGAAGGCGTGGCCGGCGCGAACGCTGTACGCAGTCATGGGCTGCGGGAAGCACCTGGCGTCGATGGGTGGGGCCTCGACGCACAGCGGGCCCACCTCGGGCAAGACCCAGGGCACCAATTCGCAGACGTGCCCCGCCCGGCAATCGGAGTCGCCGTTTTCCGGGTGGCAGCGCTGAACGCAGCGACGTTCTTGCGGGCGCACCTCGAGGCACGCGAACGGCTGCCGCCCGCCCCCGTCCGGGTTGCCGCTCGACAGCTTGCCGTGATCGACGTCGGGGCGACAGTCGGAATCCTGGGTGCAGGGGTTGAGCGTCGTCTTGGGCACCTCGTCGAGCTTCAGCCGCAAGGCGAGAGAGTCCGTCATGGCTTGCGCCACCTCGTAGCGCATGCGGCTGCCCATGAAGCGCACGCACTGATCGACGATTCCCGTGCTGGACGAGGCCTGCTTGGGCAGGCACATGCCACGCGCTCCCGAAACGGTCACCTGGCAGGTGAACTCGTCGTCGGGCTGGCACTCCGAGTTCTGCGTGCAACCCGAGAACATGAGGATGTCCCCGATTCGCACACCGCTACGGCAGAAATCCGCGCCCGCGTCGAATAGCCTGCCGGCGACTTCTCCCGCGGCTGCACTCTCCACGACGCCACTGCCGCGCGTGGTCAGGGGCAGGACGCCCTCCCAGACGATGTCCCAGCGACGCGAGACGACGTTGTCGGGATCGGGGAAACCGAACCAACTCGGGGTCGCCACGCCATCGGAGAGGAAGGATTCGATGAGCGGACCCTCCATCGCCGAGAAGGAGGCCGTGGTGGCAAAGGCCTGGTCCGACTGCACGACCGAGCGTTGCGGCGCGATGGACACGGCGATCGGGGTTCGCGTGTTCTTGCCCACGTCGCGGCTCTCGCGGAAGGAATGCGTGGCGGTGCCGTTTTCGCCGTTGGGAGCCAGGTTGAGCACGTAAACTTGTCCGTTCGCGGCCAGCACGAAGGCGAATTGGCCGGAAAGAGCGTGGTAGTTGCCGTCGTTTTCCGTCGGCCGCAGATCCACGAAAGCCAGATCGCGCGGCAGGGGCGGCGGGCTGTCGGGATTCGCGAAGGTGGGAATGCGGATGCCGGGGCCGGCCGCGAGAGGCCGTCGCCCTGGCGTTCCGACGGGGAAACACGCGCGATCCGAGGTGACGGGGATGTTCACGTCGCATTCGACGGGCGCCTCACCGCCGATGTCGAGCACGCGGATGGAGGCGTCGGACGCGAAGACGTACAGGAAGGAGCCGCGGTCGTGCAGGAACTGGCCGGTCACCGTGCCGGTGCTGCCGTCGGGACGCAGGACTTGCGCCGTGAGGTGCGGGTCGATGCCGAGGCGCAAACGGGTGACGCCGCCCGGACTCTCGGCTAGCGTGACGCGCACGGGATGGCCCATGGCGCTGCCTGCGATGTCGAGCGAGGTGACGGCCGTGTCGAGAAGACTTCCGACGTACACCCGGGTTCCGTCGGGAACCAAGGCCAGCGGGTGCAGGTAGAAAGGAGGTTGCCCAGAGACGGCCCCGGCGTCGATCCCTTCTCTGCCTCCGCCGTCGAGAGCCCCCGCACCTCCGTCGCGTACAAGGACGGCGTCGTCCTTCCCCGAGGGCGGAGAGCAATCGTCGGGGCAGATGGGCTCGCTGCCCGCGGCCAAGGCTCCGCCCGGCAGGTCGGGGCGCACGTAGTAGGCGTCAACAATACGCGCCGTCGCGGCCTCGAACGACAGCTCCAGAACCGCCACCATATCGCAGCCCGGGAAGGTCGCCACGGCGCGGGGCAAGGCCGCCGCCCCGCAGGTCGGCGCGGTCACTGCGGGCGGCAGAAAGGCGATTTCCCCTACCGAGACGTCGAGCGCCCTGCCGGCGCCGGTGTGCACGACCAAGCGGCGCGCCACTTCGCCGGGCCCGGTAGCGGGCTCGGCCGGTGTGGAACTCGTCGAGAAGGTCCTGGCCAAGAGGCGAGCGGGATCGACGAGCGAGAGGCTGCAGCTCGACCGACTCGCGGTCATGACCCAGCAGCCGTCCTGGCTTGCGACCACGGTTTCGGGATTGCCGCCGACCGGCAGCATCCCGTAGCCCGGAACTTCCGGGGCGAGGTCGAGCAAACGGCCACTGTCCATATCGGCGACCGCGAGCTCGCCACGACCGACGTTGGTGATGAAGGCGAAGGTGCCTAGCGTCCGCTGGCCGTTGGCAAGGATGTCGGGGTCGACGGCGGTGCGCGGGTGGCAGGCGTCCATCCCTTGCCCGCTGAGCAGCGTCGTACCGCTCGCGTCCGCGGCCACCATGCCGAGGCAAACGAAAGCCATGTCGGTCGGGCGGTCGAGGTTCCTGGTCGGAATGACGGTCGGGGTCGACGAGCAGGCGCTGGCCAGACCGAGCAACGGCAGGAAGACCGACAGGAGACGGCAGCGACTCATTCGCCGTACCCGTGAGGTAGCCCGACGCGTAGCACGGTATGATTCTCCGTGGGACTGCCGGGTTTGAGATCGATGACCGAGAGGTGGCTGTCGACGTAGTTCGCGAGGTACGCGAAACCAGGGTCCGCCGGCGAGAACACGAGGCTGGCCGGAGCAGCCCCTGCGTCGATGGCTGCGACGACCACCAGCGCACGGGGATCCACGACGTAGATCTGCCCGTCGTCGTAGCAGGTTACGTAGATGCGTTCGCCGCGACCGGCATCGTGCATCTGCATGGCGGTGGGACCGGAACAAAGCCCCAGAATGGCGGTGGGCGTGTTGGCCGCGCTGCCGTCGGCCAGCCGGGTCCGATCGAGAACCACGAGCGCGGCCGGATTGACCGCCGAATCCGTGTCGTTCCGGTGCAGCACGTAGGCCGTGCGACCGTCGCCCGAGAACAAGATACCGCGGATGTCGGCGCCACGGGGCAAGAAGGCCGGGGAGTAGAACGACTCGGACGGCACCAGCGTGAGATCGCGCTCCTGGGCGGCGCGAGAGCAGGCGATGCGCGTGGCATCGCGTTCCTTCAGCACCAACCCGCTGATGGCCGCCGAGTAGCGCGCGGTCGCATGGAGCCTTGTCTCGGAATTGGCAGGATCGCCCGGAGAGAGCCCGGCCACGGCTTGCGAAAGCGTGGCCGGCAGGAAGGTGGTGCGAGCCAGTCCGGCGAAGCGCACGGGGCTGTCGTCTTGTGGATTGCAGACATCCACCGAGGTAACTCCTCCGCCCTGGACTTCGGCGTTGGCGGTTACCGTCAGATGCCCGACGAAGAGGATACCGAGCGTCTCGTCGAGCATGAGGGCGTGCGGCTCCTCGGGAAGCACCAACGCCCCGGGGGTGGCTCCGGATGGACGGCGCAGCTTCCA
Source organism: Deltaproteobacteria bacterium (assembly GCA_016935975.1). Lineage (GTDB taxonomy): Bacteria > Myxococcota_A > Polyangia > Fen-1088 > Fen-1088 > Fen-1118. The sequence continues at coordinate 19,028 of JAFGPX010000300.1, read as the reverse complement.
GTTGTCGTCGCAGTAGGCGCCTGCCGGTTGTGGAAGGCCGCCTTGGTGCGGGCCCGTGCAGCGGACTGCCACCTTGCCGCTGGTTTCGTCGACGGTGACATCGGCATAGGTGATGGACGGCTCGGCACGAACCGCGACGAACAGCCGTCGCACCACCACGCCGTCGTCGCGCACGTAGCGCTGCAGTTGGATTGCGGTGCCGAAGCTGCCGACCGACACGGTGCTCTCGGCCCCGATGAACTGCGGTTCGCTGCAGTTGGTCACGTTGCTGTCCACGAGGTCGCGGCAGCAGTAGTCCCCCGCCACCGTTTCGGTGCGGGCGAAACGCGTCTTGCTGCACAGAGGGAACGGCGTGACGGCGGCCTGCTCGTGGACGGCCCGCACCCTGCTCAGGTCGACCACGGTGACGGTGCCAGCGTTGTAGCGCAGATCCGAGTTGGAATTGACGACGTAGAGGAGATCCCTGTCCGGATCAGCCGCAATGGCGGCAGGCAGAAAGATGCGATCGACGGGCGGCTCGATGCCGCTCTGACCGAAGTCGCATCCTTCGCCGAGCACGGCAAACGCGGCGACGAGGCAATAGAGCGTCATCCCAGGGGCGCCGAGAGCGAAGGGACCCCGGAGTCCGGAAGAGCCAGGCTTCTCCGCATTCGCGTCCTGGCTCTTCCTCTCTCTGCGGCCTCCGTCCCCTCTGTGCCCTCTGTGGTTCAACGTGACTGGTCTCTACTTCTTGAGAACGGCCTGCGCCGCAGCCAGGCGCGCGATGGGCAGACGGTACGGCGAGCAGGACACGTAGTTGAGGCCGATCTCGTGGCAGAACTCGACCGAGGAGGGGTCGCCGCCGTGCTCGCCGCAGATGCCGCACTTGAGATCCTTGCGGCTCGCGCGACCGTTGCTCACGGCGTGTTTCATCAGATAGCCGACGCCCTCGCGATCGACGGAGACGAAGGGATCCACCTGGTAGACCTCCCTTTCGAGGTACGAGGCGAGCACCTTGGGCACGTCGTCGCGCGACAGGCCGAAGGTGGTCTGGGTCAGGTCGTTGGTCCCGAAGGAGAAGAACTCGGCCGTCTCCGCGACCTTGGCGGCCGTGATGGCGGCGCGTGGAATCTCTATCATGGTGCCGACCAGATACTTCACCTTGGTCTTGGTCTCGGACATGACCTTCTCGGCCGTGGTGCGTACCACCGCGGTCTGCAGATCGAGCTCCTTCTTGGTACCGACGAACGGGATCATTATCTCGGGCTCGGTCGAGATGCCTTCCTGGTTGACCTCGACGGCGGCCTCGAGGATGGCCCGGGCTTGCATCTCGGTGATTTCCGGGTAGGTGATGCCGAGGCGACAACCGCGGTGCCCGAGCATCGGGTTCGACTCGTGCAAATCGTTGATGCGCTGTTTGATGGTTTCCGGGCTCTTGCCCGTGGCGGCGGCCAGCTCGCGCATGCCGGCTTCGTCGTGGGGCAGGAACTCGTGCAAAGGTGGGTCCAGCGTGCGGATGGTGACCGGGCGGCTGCCCATGGCGCGGAAGATGCCGGCGAAGTCCTCGCGCTGCAGCGGCAGCAGCTTGGCTAGAGCCGCGCGGCGCTCGGCTTCGTTCTCGGCGACGATCATCTCACGCATGGGGCCGATCTTGCCCTCGCCGAAGAACATGTGTTCGGTACGGCACAGGCCGATGCCCTCGGCGCCGAAGGCCACGGCGGCCTCGGCCTGATCCGGCTGGTCGGCGTTGGCGCGCACCTTCAGCTTGCGAGCGGCGTCCGCCCAGCTCATGAGCTTGGCGTACTGCTGGTACACGGGCGCATCCTTGGCATCGAGGTTCTTCTCGATGAGCACCCGGATGACCTCGGACGGCGTGGTGGTGATGCGGCCGTTGATGAACTCGCCGGTGAAGCCGTCGAGCGACACCCAGTCGCCTTCCCTGAGCACCAGGGGGCCCTTGCCCGTCGCCACGGTCATCGTGCGCGCGTGGTAGTCGAACGAAATGGCGTCGCAGCCGACGATGCACACCTTGCCCATCTGACGGGCCACCAGCGCCGCGTGCGAGGTCATGCCGCCGAAGGCGGTGATGAAGCCCAGCGACGCGTTCATGCCACGGATGTCCTCGGGGCTGGTTTCGTGACGGCACAGAATGACGGCCTCGCCGCGCGTGGCCCAGGTTTCCGCGTCTTCGGCGAAGAACACGATGCGGCCGGTGGCGGCGCCGGGGCCAGCGGGCAGCCCCTTGGCCAAAAGGCGTCCTTCCTTGATGGCGGCGGACTTGGCGGCGGTGTCGAACACCGGGCGAAGCAGCTGGTTGAGGGCCTCGGGCTCGACGCGACGAAGCGCCTCCTCCTTGGTGATGAGCTTCTCGTCCACCATCTCGACGGCGATGCGCACGCCGGCGAAGCCGGTGCGCTTGCCGTTGCGGCACTGGAGCATGAACAGCTTCTCGTTCTCGATGGTGAACTCGATGTCCTGCATCTCCTTGTAGTGCTTTTCGAGCTTCCTGCGGATGTCGAGCAGCTGCCTGTAGGCGGTGGGGAAATCCTGCTCGAGCTCGGCGATCTTTTGCGGGGTGCGGATGCCGGCCACCACGTCTTCGCCTTGGGCGTTGACCAGGAACTCGCCGTAAAACTCGTTCTCGCCCGACGCCGGGTTGCGCGTGAAGCACACGCCGGTGGCCGAATCGTTGCCCTTGTTGCCGAAGACCATGGCCTGCACGTTGACGGCCGTGCCCCAATCCGACGGGATGTTGTTCAGCTTGCGGTAGACTTTGGCGCGGTCGTTGTCCCAGCTGCGGAACACGGCCTTGATGGCGCCGTCGAGCTGGTCCAGGGGCTTGGTCGGGAAATCGATGCCCTTGTGCTCCTTGATGGCGGCCTTGAACTCGACAACGAGCTCCTTGAGCGCGGAGGCGGGCAGCTCGGAATCCACCCTGACCCCGAGGGCTTTCTTCTTGGCGGTGAGGATGACTTCGAACGGGTCGTGATCCTCTTTGCGCTCCGGCTTCATTTCGAGCACCACGTCGCCGTACATGGCGACGAAGCGGCGGTAGGAATCGTACGCGAAACGCTCGCCCCCGCCCTTGGCCAGGCCCACGACGGTCTCGTCGTTCAAGCCGAGGTTCAGGATGGTGTCCATCATGCCCGGCATCGAGGCGCGGGCGCCGGAGCGCACCGAGACCAAGAGGGGATTTTGCGGGTCGCCGAACTTCTTGCCCAGCAGCTTCTCCATCTTGGCGACGGCCGCCTTGACGTCGGCGTCGAGCGCGGCCGGAAGCTTGCCGGCATTCTTGGCGAACTCGGTGCACACCTCGGTGGTGATGGTGAACCCGGGAGGCACCGGCGCGCCGATGTTGGTCATCTCGGCGAGGTTCGCACCCTTGCCGCCGAGCAGGTTCTTCATGTCCTTGTTGCCCTCGGCCTTGCCGCCTCCGAAGAAATAGACGCGCTTGGCGCTGCGCTTCCCGGCTGCTTGTGGCTTGGTCTTGGTCGTCTTCTTCGTCTTGGTGGCTTTCGCTTTGCTCGATTTCATGGCTTTGCTTCCCGTCTTCTTCTTGGTTGGCATCGTGGGTGGGTTTTCTATCAGGGTGCAGCGAGGATTGAAAGCCCCGCCACTGCTCGAAATCCGGCTGCTTGCGAGCCTAGAGCGCGGTCATCCCAGACGGGCCGTGAGCGCTTGCGCCAGTTCCGCGGCCCCAACGCGCTCCTGCCGCATGCTGTCCCGGTCGCGAACCGTGACCGTCTGGTCCTCCAGACTTTGGAAGTCGACTGTGACGCACCAGGGCGTCCCGATCTCGTCCTGCCGCCGGTAGAGCTTCCCGATGGCGCCAGTGTCGTCGTAGACAGCGCGCAGCCCGGACTTCTGCAGGGTGCGCCGAAGGCCGCGCGCCATGTCGACCAGGCGGGGGTCGTTGCGCTTGAGAGGGAATACCGCGACGGTCAGGGGCGCCAAACGGGGATCTAGGTGCAACACCGTGCGCGTGTATTCGTCGGCCAATTTCTCCCCCACACCGCGCACCTTCTTCATGACCTCGAAGGCGGCGGCCTCGGAGTCCTCCATCAGGCCGATGAGCCGCGGCAAGGTTTGTGGCAGTCCTGCCGCGACGGCCTCCGCAGTCGCCACCAGGCGTTGCTTGCTCTCCGCGGCCATACCCTCGCGACGCCCCACGGAGCGGGCGAAGCTCTCGACCAGTTCGCGCAGCTTGGCGGTCTCCTCGGCCGGCGGCTCCTTGACCAGGCTGTCCTCGTAGGCGTCGCACAGAAAGGCCAGCGTGGCGCGATCGGCGCCCGCCGAGGGCTCGATGACATAGGGAACGATGTGCTTCTTCTGCTCCTGGTCGAAGTAGCGCAACTCGCCGACTGCGTCGGGGTTGTCGGCCGAACGGCTGTGCGAACGCAGATCGAAGTCGGTCCGGTTGGCGATGCCCTCGAGCTCGCTCCAGCCCATCGGGAAGAGGTACTCGATGTCCACGCAACGCTTTGCGTAGTGAGCGAGTTCGTGCCTTTCTTGCTCGCGCACGCGCAGGTTCTCTTTGCGTATCCCGAGCGCGAGATACCAGCTCGTACGCTCCGCGATCCACCCCTCGTGCGCGGCCTCGTCCTCGCCGGGACGCACGAAGTACTCTATTTCCATCTGCTCGAACTCGCGCGTGCGGAACGTGAAGTTGCCGGGAGTGATCTCGTTCCTGAAGGCCTTGCCGACCTGGGCGATGCCGAAGGGCAACTTGCGCCGCATGGTATCGAGCACATTGCCGAAATTGACGAAGATCCCTTGCGCCGTCTCCGGGCGCAGGTAGACCAGACCCGACTCATCGCCGGTATCGACCGGGCCAACCGAGGTTCGGAACATCAGGTTGAAGGGCCGCGCCGCGGTCAGATCCTTGGAACCGCACTTGGGACATGCGAGCTCCTTGGCCTCGATGGCGGCGTTGATTTCGGGCAGGCCTTTGGGGTCGCGTCCCTTCTGGGCCGCGAACACGTGGTCCGCGCGCGGCCGCGCCTTGCACGCCCGACAGTCGGTCATGGGATCCGAAAAAGTCGCCTCGTGCCCCGAGTACTTCCATACCAGGCGGTTCATCAGGATGGCGGCGTCGAGCCCTTCCATGTTGTCGCGCTCGTGCACCACGGATCGCCACCAGGCCCGCTTGACGTTGTTCTTGAGCTCGACGCCGAGCGGGCCGTAGTCCCAGGTGCTGCCCAAGCCGCCGTAGACGGACGAGGACGGAAAGACGAAGCCGCGGCGTTTGCACAGGCTGACGATGCTGTCGAGGGATGATGCTGGCATGGTGAGGCGGCAATCTAGCTATCCAACGACGGCAGTCAACGAGAACCTACGCGTGCGGAGCCCTCGCCGCGCCGGCCCTCGCCCCTGCCGGCAGCGCAGCGTCGCGGGAGGATTCGGAAACCCTCCCGGGCTTCCCATCACAGCTGCCCACCCGACATCTTTTCGATGAAATCGAGCGAACGCATCGGCCCGTGCACGTGTTCGCGCAGCAAGGCGAGCACGGCCCGGCGGCAAGCGGCCCCGACCGCGCGGTCGAGCGTGATGCCGTCGGCGGCAGCGAGCGTGGCTTGGTCCAGGCTCGCCAGGGCCCGGCGGGTGCCCGCGCTCATGCGCTCCGCGCCGCGGGCGCAGCGCCGGCACAACACGCCCCCGGCCTCGGGCTGCCATCCCACCTCCTCGTCTCCCAAGTCGTCGCGCCCGCACGCCAAGCAGCGGCCCAAGGAGGGCCCCAAGCCGAGTGCGCGCAGAAGCCCGATCTCGAAAACCCGCAGGCGTTCGGCTCTGGCCGTACCCGCCTCCAGCCGCGCGAGGAATTCGTCAAGCCAGACGAAGACCGCCCGTTCCGGCTGCCGGGGCGGACACAAGCGATCGCACAGTTCGACGGCGTAGGCCGCGTGGGCGGCTTTCGCCAGATCCCCTGCCAGTCCTCCCCGATCACCGCGCGCCTCGAAGGACTCGAACGCCATGAGGTCGGCCCCGGGCCGATCGCGCAGCCTCGCATCCCCGGCCAAGGCCGGCCCGAGCCCGCCCGAAAAGCGCCTGGAGCTGCGGCGCGCGCCGCGCGCGAGCGCAGACACACGCCCGGTTTCGAGCCCCAGCAAGGTGACGACCAAATCCGCTTCGCCGTAGACCACCCGGCGCAGCAGGATCGCTGGAGTAAGGATGAGATGCCCCACGACGCGAGGCGGGGCTCGTCAGCCGGAGCGAGAGGCGGACAGTGGGGAGGTGGCGCCTTCTTCGAGGCTGAGGCCTTCGCCGGATGGTGGTTGCTGGCGCAAGAAGAGCGAGAGAGTGATGGTGGCGATGAGAAGCACGATGATGACGAAGACCGCGAGGCCGATGCCCCGGCGCGGGGGCAGCACTTCATCCTCGACCTGCGGATAGATTGGCATAGAGGGCTCGCGCGCGGGCTGGGGCTCGTACCGGCTTTCGAGAACCACCGGCGGCAAAGAGGCATGACGGCGCTCGTTCAGAACCTGATCGAGCAATCCGAGCGGCTCGGTGCTGGAGATGCCGAGTCGCTTGGCGTAGGCGCGGATGAAGCCTCGCACGAAAACGTCAGGCGGCAGGTCGTCGAGATTCCCCGCTTCTATCAGCTTGAGCGAGGAAACCGACAGCTTGGTCGAATGGGAGAGATCGGTCAGCGAAACCTGCCGCTTCTTGCGTTCTTCCCTGAGAAATGTGCCGAAGTTTGCTGTTTCCATTCGCCAGAACCTCGTTCACTGGATCAACTGCGCGTAGCGCCGGCATTCTTCCGCCGCACAGCTACGAGGGGACATCTCCACGCACGTCTGAAAGAGCTCGCGCGCCCGTTGCGATTCCTTGCGTTTCTGGTAGAGCAGGCCGCCAAGCAGGAACGCTTCCTGAATCGGACAGCGCTTGATGTCGGCCAGGAGGGGATCGAGGGCGTCGACGGCCTGCTCGACATCACCACGCTCGAGATAGACCTTGGCCAGACGGTAACGCCCGACGCAGAACCCGGGCGCCCGCGAAACCGATTCGTGAAGCTCCTTCCACGCGTTCTGCAAGTCCTTCTTGTGAAAATAGGCCCAACCCAAGTTGGCGCGCGCCAAAACCGGGGCATCGTAAGTCGGCTCTTTGAGGGCGTTCTCGGCGCCCAGGATGGCCTGGTCCCATCGCCGCAGAAGCAGGGAGACGACGGAGATGTTGTTCCACGCCTCCGCGTAGTTCGGACGAAGCTCGACGGCTTTGCGAAACCGGCTCTCGGCTTCCCTCAACTTCCGGTTTTCCTCGGCGCGCACCGAGCGTTCGTCGGCGCCTTCGAGGCAGGAGTGGATTTCGGCCTGCGCTCCATAGTCGTAGGCCTGCTTGAGGGCGACCAAGCCGAGCATGTTGTAGGCTTCGGCGTTTTCCGGATCCAGGGCGATGGCCTGCTGCAGCTCCTCGATCGCGGCCTCGACTCGCTGGTTGTGGAAGTACCCGACCGCAAGCTGGTAGCGCACCTGCGACTGATCAGGATCCCGCTTGGCGCGCGTAGCGCACCCCGGAGCCGTCAGCACCGCGATGCAAGTACCCATGGTCAGGAATAGCCCTTTCAAACTGGCACTGGTTTGGTCACCTTTTCCAAGCATTCTCGATAGGTTAGACCGCGAGACGCGGCCGGACGTTAGCAGGATCACCGAAGTCAAGTCAACCCGAAAGTGAGCGCCCCGCGAAGCGCCGCCCGGACCGACTACACGCCTCTGGTTTCGGGCCCCCATAGGTACTTGTGGAGCTGCACGTTGAGGCGAACGGGAAGACGATCTCGTAGAATCCAAGCGACCAGCTCGCGCGCATCGAGGCGTCCGTGCACGGGGGAAAACAGAACCTCGGTCCGCCGCGCGAGAGCGAGCCGCGCCACGTGGCCTGCCGCCCAGCGATAGTCGGCCTCGTCCGAGAGCACGAACTTGGCGGCGTCGCATGTGCGCAGCTCGTCCAACAGCTCCCAGCGCATGCGTTCGCACTCGCCGGAAGATGGCGTCTTCACATCGACGATCCGAATCACCTCCGCGGGCAGGCCGTCGAGCGCGTGCGCCCCAGAGGTCTCGACGGCCACTCGCCTACCCGCCGCCAGCAGGCGTTTCGCCAGCCCGGGCGTCTCCGGCTGCAACATCGGCTCGCCGCCCGTGAGTAGAACGAAGGCAAGGCCGAGACGATCAACCTCGGCGACGATCGCATCGAGCGACATCTCCTTGCCACCAACGAAGGCATAGGTGGTGTCGCAGTACGTGCAGCGCAAATCACAACCCGTGGTCCGGACCAAGACGCAAGGCAGTCCGGTGTACTGCGATTCGCCATGCACGGTGGCGTAGATTTCCGAGATCCGCATCGCTGCCGTGAGCGCACTATGGTTCGCGCGCGCCTCGCAGTCCATGGTATTTCCACGGCGATGCCCGCTGCTGCGCAGCCCGATATCGAGTGCTCGTTGGCCCGGCCCGATCTTGACTTGCACGTCGAATACTACCATCCCCGCGGCCGGCGGCGGCTCGCGCTCGTCATGGTGCATGGCTTTTCGGCACACTGCGGACTCTACCGGCATGTCGGCGCAGCTTTCGCCGCCCACGGCATCGCCGTGACCCAGTTCGATTGCCGCGGCCATGGCCGTTCGGCGGGCAGGCGCGGTCACGTAGACGGCTTCGTTCAGTACCTCGACGACCTCGCCGCCGTCGCAGCGTGGGCCAGGCAGCGAGAACCCGAGCTGCCTTGGGCCTTGCTAGGCCACAGCTTGGGGGGCGTCATCGCCTTGCTCTACGCGCTCGACAAGACCCGCGACGACAAGCCGCGCGCCCTCGTGCTCCTGGCACCGTGGCTCAGGCTCAGGATGAAGGTCCCCGCGCCCAAGCGATTCGCAGCCAACGTGGCGGCGCGGGTGGTTCCGACTCTGACCATGCCGAACGGGCTGCGTGCCGAGGATGTCTCCCGCAATCCTGTGGTCTTGGCCAATTTCCACAAAGATCCCCTGGTCCACCACGTCGCCAGCGCCGGTTGGTTCATGGCCACCCTGCGCGCCCAGGCCAGCCTTCGTGTCCGCGCAGCGGAGCTTGCGCTCCCTACCCTGCTGCTGCTCGCCGGCGAGGACCGCATCGTGGCCAACGATGCCAGCCAAGCATTCGCCAAAGCCGCCGGCAGCATGGTGGAAACGCGCACCTACGACGGTCTTTTCCACGAGGTGTTCCTCGAACCGGAGGTCGATGACGTCCTGGCCGACATTGCAGCGTGGTTGCTCGCCCCCATGGGCAACGGACCGATCTAGCCTCGATACCGGTCAGAGGACCGGCGACGCCCAGGAGGCGGCGAAGCGTAGGCTTTGCAGGTGTTCGCCAGCGCCAGGCCGCGCCGGCCACGCCCCTATTTCTTGGGAGTCAGCCCGGCGAGTTTCTCGCGCATGACATCGCCCAGCGTCGCGGTCGGACCGCCCGCAGTGAAGCCCTGCGCATCCGCCACTTCCTCGGCCCGCGCGGCACCGCGGAACGACAAGCCGATCTTCCGTTCGGCGCCGTCCACGGTGATGATCTCGGCCTTGAGCACGTCGCCCACCTTGACGAACTGCTTGGGATCCTCGACGCGCTCGTCGGAGAACTCGGAGACGTGGATGAGGCCCTCGATGCCCTTCTCAATCTCGACGAAAGCGCCGAAGTCCAGCACCTTGAGCACCTTGCATTCGACGATCCTGCCCGCCGGGTAGTCGTACGGGATGCGATCCCAGGGGTCCGGCACCAGCTGCTTGATGCCGAGGGACACCTTGGGCTTCTCGCCGTCGAACTCGATGTTCAGCACGACGGCCTCGACCTCATCGCCCTTCTGGTAGAGCTCGGACGGATGCTTTACCCGCTGGGTCCAGGACAAATCGGAGACGTGCACCAGCCCATCGATGCCTTCTTCGATCTCCACGAAAATGCCGAAGTCGGCGATGTTCCGCACCACGCCCTTGACCACGGTGCCGGGCGGGTATTTCTCCTTGAGGGAAGCGAAGGGATTGGGCTCAAGCTGCTTCATCCCCAGGCTAATGCGGTTTTGCGTCGGGTCGATGTCGAGCACGACCGCCTCGACGTTGTCGCCGATGGCCAGCATCTTCGACGGGTGCTTGACCCTGCGGGTCCACGACATCTCGGAGATGTGGATGAGGCCCTCGATGCCTTGCTCGATCTCGATGAAGGCGCCGTAGTCCTTGAGCGACACGACCTTGCCGCGCACCACGGTTCCCGGCGGGTACTTCTGCTGGGCGTGCGTCCACGGATCTTCCATCATCTGCTTTAGGCCCAGGGACACGCGCTCGGTCTCGGTGTTGAACTTCAGCACCTTGACCCGGACGTGATCGCCCACCTGGAAGAGCTCGGAGGGATGGGTCACGCGGCCCCAGGACATGTCGGTGATGTGCAAGAGCCCGTCGATGCCGCCCAAGTCGATGAAGGCACCGTATTCGGTGAGGTTCTTGACAATCCCCTCGACGATCTGACCTTCCTTGAGCTTGTCGAGCGTCTGCTCCTTGAGCGCCGCCCGCTCCTTCTCGAGCAGCACACGCCGCGAAAGCACGATGTTGCCGCGCTTCTTGTTGAACTTGATGACCTTGAACCGATGGGTCTTGCCGAGCAGGTTGTCTAGGTTTCGCACCGGACGCAAATCGACCTGCGAGCCGGGGAGGAACGCCTTCACGCCCCCGCGGATGGTGACCGAAAGGCCGCCCTTGACCCGCGTGCTGATGGTTCCTTCGATCAGCTCGTCGCGTTCGCACGCGGCCGAGATCTCGTCCCACACCTTGAGACGGTCGGCCTTCTCCTTTGAGACGATACAGAGGCCATTTTCGTCCTCGCGGCTCTCCAGAAAGACATCGATGACGTCCCCTGCCTGGATGGCCATCTGGCCATCCACCATGAATTCCGAAGCGGCGATGGTGCCTTCCGACTTGTACCCAATGTCGACGACGACGTTGTCCTTGCCAACGGCAACGACCTTGCCTTTGACGATTTCGCCTTCCTTGACCTCGTCGCGCTTGAGCGATTCCTCAAAAAGCGCGGCAAAACTCTCTTCGTTGTTCGAGGGGTTGTCCGAAGACGACGGCACAGCTACCATGAGTATCCTTTGTTTCCGAGGCAACGCGACCCTTGCGGGTCGGCTGAGCCGGATCGACGCGCGCCCCCGGCGCGACCCGGCAGGTTTTCACTTCGTCGCATACCCCCACCATCGGGAATAGCGAAAGGCGGCGAAAATTACCGCCGCCCCATGCCCGTGTCAACGGATGATGCCACCCGCCACAGGGGGGACGCGAGTTCTGTGCCCCCTGCTGCGATAGCTCGCCGCCTATCCGCCGCGCGACAGCACGACGGCCATCATGCGCTCGACGACTTCCTCCGGGGTCGCGTCGGAAGAGTCGATTTCGATGGCGTCTGTGGCGCGGCGCAAGGGGGCATGGGCGCGGTCGCTGTCCCGAGCGTCGCGCGCGCGCATCTCGGCAAGCACCTTTTCGAAGTCCGCCGGTCGACCCGCGGCATGCAGCTCCAGGGCTCTCCGCCGGGCGCGAGTTTCGGGATTCGCGACGAGAAAGAACTTGGCCTGCGCCGATGGGAACACGACGGTGCCGACGTCCCGCCCCTCGGCTACGATGTCGGCGCCGCCGGCCACCCGGCGTTGAATGCCCAGAAGGCCCTGGCGCACCTCCGGCAACGCCGAGACCCGGGAGGCGCCTTCCGAGATCTCGGCGCTGCGGATCTCGGCCGTCACGTCGCAGCCGTCGGCAACGACCCGCGTCTGTTCGCCGTCTTTGACGAACGCGACCGACAGACCGCTTGCGAGTTGCCCCAGACGAGGACCATCATCCCAGGGAATCTGCCGTCGTTTCGCCATGAGGGCAACCGAACGGTACAGAGCACCGGTATCGAGCAAGGTGTAACCGAGACGTTCGGCCAGAGCGCGAGCCACCGTCGATTTGCCGGCTCCCGCCGGCCCGTCGATGGCCACCACGAACGGCGATCCTCGCGAGGTCGTCATGGTGGCAACCAGGCTAACACCTCTTCGCGCGGTTTTGAGCCAAGACCTGCGCTCGCGCATCGCCTGGACCGTCAATTCTGCTACCATCGCTGCGTGCGCCACTCCGTTCCTCTGGCTTTCCTCCTTGGGTTCGGCGGCTGCCAGTCGCCGCGGCAGGCCCCCGATGCCGACTGGACGCCTCGGCCCGCAACGGACCTAGGTGCGCCCGTGGCTCGCGTTGGGCAGGTTCCCGTCTACGCAAGCCAAGTCCTGGCCGAGGCAAAACGGTCTGGCAAGCCGGCGCGCCAGGCCCTCGACGACCTGGTCACGATGTACCTTCTGGCCGAACGCGCGCGGCAAGACGGCCGACGCCCGGCCGCAAGCTCGGATCCGGAGGTGGAGAGCGCCTTGGTGCAGCGGTTGCTCGAGGTCGAGTTGGAGCCCCGTCTTCGTGCCGAAGCCGTGCCCGACAGCGTGCTGCGCCCCCTGTACGAGCACGCGAAGCATGGCTTCGTTCATCCGCGACTCGTGGAGATCGGGATGCTTGCCGTCTACACCGGCGCACGCATGAAGCCAGAGCCGCGCTTGGCGCGACAACGAACGGCGGAGGAGCTTGCGGCGTTCGTCACGGCTCATCCGCCGGCCTCGCTCGAGGAGTTCGCCGCCATCGCGCGCAAGCAGGAATGGGCGAAACGGAACGTGGTCTATGATCGTTTCTTCCAGTCCATCGATCGGCCGATTGAGCGAAAGATCGGCCAGGAAATCCAGAGACTCCGCTCGGTCGGCGAAACCACCGGCTTGCTCTCAAACGAGGATGGTTTCTACATCGCCCGCTACATCAGCGAGAAGCCACCGGAGAACATCGGCTATGAGCAAGCACGCCCGACACTGCTCGAGGCCTTCCACGAGCGTTGGCAGCAGCAGCAGTTCGCCGAGTACACATCGAATCTCATGAAGGCCCACGAAGTGGTGGCCTACTTCGAGCGCCTGTCCTTGACCGAACCAGAGCCCTGACCCGATTTGAGGGTCGAGAGCCCGTGGCCGCGCGCCGCGCTGGCTAGGCCTTGCGGAAACGTGAGAGGTTCGCGGGCAGCGCCGCCAGGTCGGGCAGGTTCTTGTCCGGGTGGAGCTGCTTGGCGCGCGCTAGCAGCACCTCTTCCGTCTCCGCGTTGTTGGGATCCGGCAAACAGCACTCGACCGGGCAAACCGATTGGCATTTCTCGGTGTCCGAGAAACCGACACACTCGCTGCAGCGAGCGGGATCGATGACGTACTTGCTGTCGCCTTCGCTGATTGCGTCGTTCGGGCACTCGGGCTCGCAGGCGCCGCAATTGATGCATTCATCGGTGATGTAGGTAGCCATGTTGCTCCTTTCGAGGGGACGGAGTGCCCGCGGACGCGGAGCCCGTCAGAGAGGTGGTGAGTGTAGTTAGTGCCCCCGGATCCGTCAACCCCGGAACACCAAAGAGAGCAGAGGATGCTGAGCGCGCCGAGGATCCCGGGACCGAGCGCGTCGTACGCGCGGCCTTCGCGGGATGACGCGTCCCATGAGGCCGGGACGACAGTCAGGCGGCGGGTGCAGCTCCGGGAGCAGCGGTGGCTCGCGGGAAGTCCGGCGGCGGCGGCTTGTCCCGGTCTCGCAACTTGACGGCCACCAACTTCGAAACCCCGGACTCCTCCATCGTGATGCCGCACAGGCGATCGGCGATCTCCATGGTGCGCTGGTTGTGGGTCACGATGATGAATTGCGCCTGATCGGTCATTTCGCGCACGGCGTGATTGAAGCGACCGACGTTGGCATCGTCGAGCGGAGCATCCACCTCGTCGAGCACGCAGAAGGGAGACGGCTTGACCAGGAAGATCGCGAAGAGCAGAGACACGGCGGTCAGCGCCTTCTCTCCGCCGGAGAGCAGCTCGAGGTTCTGCATCATCTTCTTGCCGGGCGGATTGGCCACGATCTCGACGCCGGTTTCCAGAAGATCGCCCTCGTCCGTCAAGGCCAGATAGGCCTTGCCTCCGCCGAAGAGGTGCGGGAACACCTGCTGGAACTTGGCGTTCACGGCATCGAAGACCTCGCGAAAGCGCCTGCGCGAAGCGTGGTTGATCTTGTTGATTGCCGTCTCCAGGCGGTTCGTAGCGGATTCCAGATCGGCCTTCTGGGCGGACAGGAATTCGTATCGCTGCTGCAGCTCCGCGGACTGCTCGATGGCCATCAAGTTGACCTCCGTCATGCGTTCCAGAAGCCCTCGCAACTCGCGGATGCGCCCTTCTTGCGACTCGCCGCAAAACCCGCGCAAATGAAAGTCCGCTACGACCTCGGCCACCTTTCCCACATCGGCATAGCGCTCGCACACCTGCTCGTCGAGCGCCCGCAGGCGCATGGCGGTTTCTTGGCAGCGCAGGTCGAGAGAGCTCAGCTCTTGCGCCAGATGCCCGACTTGCGACCGCAGCGTCTTGAGGTCGGCCTCGCGCCGCGCTAGTTGTCCGCTGCGCTCCTCTGCCGCCCCCTGTCGCTGGCCGAACGCCCGGGTGCGCTCGGCCAGATCGTCCTGCAGGCGGGCGGCCTCCTGGCGAAGCTGCTCGGCCTCGACGCGCAGTCTTCCGGCTTGCACGAGGTCGGCTTCCATCTCCTCGGCGAGTTGCGCCCGCTTGCCCTCGTACTCGGCGACCTCTCGACGCAGACGCTCCACGCTCTGGTGCGCCGTCCGTTTGCGCTCGCCGGCTTGCGCCGCCTCGATTCTCGCCGCCGACAGATCGCCGAGGATTGCCTCCGAGCGCTCGCTCAGGACGGAAACCCGGCTACGCAGGTCGCCCGCGCCGGCTTCCCCCTGCTCCACCCTCTCCTGCTCGGCGGCGAGTTGCGCGCTTGCCTCTTGCCAGCGTGCCTGGTTCTCTTCGATCGAGGTGTGCACGGACTCGATAGCGGCGCGAATCTGCGCGCGCCGAGACTCGGCCATCTCCCGTTCGCGAGCTAGCCGTTCGGCATCCTTCTTCTGCGCGGCAAGATCCACCTCATCGCGCCGGATGGCCGAGCTGGTCGCGTCGAACTCGGCGATCGCGTCCGCCAGCGCCTGTTTGTTGCCGACGTGACGAGCCAGTGACGCCTGGTAGTCCCGTTCAAGCTGCGCGACGACCTCCTCCAGCTCGCGTATCTCGCGCTTCTGCGAAAGAACGGACGCGGTGGCGGCCTCGCGCGAGCCTCCCGTGACGACACCATGGGGATCGATGACCTCTCCGTCGAGCGTCACCAGGGTCTTGCTCGTCCTGGTTTGCCGCCAGATCTCGAGCGCTCGAGGCAGATTCTCGACCACCATGACATCGCCGAGCAGGTAGGCCGCCACGCGGTCGTAGTCGCGGTCGAAGCCAATCAGCTCGAGCATCGGCCCGCGCACGCCCTCGCCACTCGGCCACTCGACGGGCACCACGGCAGAGCTGGTACCGCACTCGAGGCTAGCGCCGCCCGTGGCGTCGTAGAGCACGGTTCCCGGCGGGCTCGGAGTGCGCAGCGACAGGGGGATGAAGCTCGAGCGTCCCTCGCTGCGCTGCTTGAGGTAGTCGATGGCCTCGACCCCGACCTCGTGGGATTCGACGATGATATTGCCGAGGCGCTCTCCCAGCACCGCCTCCAGCGCGGTTTCCAGCTCGGGCGGCGGCTGCACGATATCCGCCACCAGGCCACGCACGCCACCGGCCGTCCACGCCGGGCTGCCGCCAGCCGCATCGCTGCTCGCGAGCGGCTCGCGCACGCGCTGCATGATGGCGCGCACCCCGCGCTGGAAGCTCTCATACCGGGCCTGTATCTCCGTCAGCGACTGCAGGCGCGAGCGGCGGCGATGGGCCTCCTCCCGCAGGGTTTCGAGCTCAATCTCCCCCCGAGCAACCTCGGCACGGAGCGCCGCGACTCGGCTCTCGATGCGCGACAGACTCTCGGCCAACTCACCGGCCCGCGCCTGCAACTCGCCGCCCCGCGTGTCGGTCTGTCTGGCTTCACCGTATACCCGCTCGAGCGTCTCGCTCGCGACCCTATCGTCGCGCCGCAGATCCTCCAGTCGCTGGGCCAGATCCAGGGCGCGCACGCGCGCCGATTCGATATCGGATTCCAGTCGCGCCACGCGCGTGCGCGAGACATTGGTGGCCGCGACCGTCGATTCGCACGCCTGGCGCACGGCCGCCAACTCGTCGCGCGCCGCCGCAAAGGTGGTCTCCAGCGCCGCGAGCGCCCGATCTCGGTTTTCGGCGTCTGCATCGAGCGAAGCCACCTGCCCCTCGATTTCACGGAGGGACTCGGCGGCGCGTGCGATCCGCAGCGCATGGTCTTCACTGTCTTTTCTGGAACGCTCGGCCCGGCCGACGAGCGTCGCGGACTCGTCCTGACGATGTTCCGCAAGCTGCGCCGAAAGCTGCGCGCGGTTGTCGAGCGCAAAAAGCTCATCCTTCGTCCTGGAAAGCTCGTCCTGCTCCTGCACCAGCGACAGGCGCTCCGCCTCGACGCTCGCCTCCTCGGCCGCCAGGGCCGCAGTCCCTTGCGCGTGCCGCGCCTCCAACTCGGCATGCGCGGCAGCCAGGAACTTCTCCTCGGCCACCATCCCCAGATAACGATGCGTGGCCGCCCACAGCTCGAGATCTCGAAGCTCGGCCTTGTAGCGCTTGTAGCGCTCCGCCTTCTGCGCCTGGAGCTTGAGCGAGCGCAACTGGGTCTCGATCTCACCCAAGATGTCGGTCACTCGCAGCAGGTGCTGGTGGGTCGCTTCCATGCGCCGTTCGGCGATTTTCTTCTTGGCCTTGTACTTCGTGATGCCCGCCGCCTCGTCGATCAATGCGCGCCGATCCTCCGATCGCGACGAGACGATGAACCCGATGCGTCCCTGTTCGATGACGGCATAGGCCTTCGAGCCCACGCCCGTGCCCAAGAAGAACTCGACGATATCGCGCAGCCGGCAGGGCACGCCGCCTAGCAGATACTCGCTCTCTCCCCCGCGGTAGTACCTCCGCGTGACCACCACGTCAGACGGGCCGGCCGCACCCCAGGGCACGCCGCCTGGTGCCACACCGCCGGCGAGCGAACCTGCATCGAAGGTGATGGAGACCTCGGCCATGCCCGCGGGCCCGCGTGACTCGGAGCCGTTGAACACGACATCTTCCATGGCGCGGCCGCGCAGATGCTTCGCCGACTGTTCGCCCATGACCCATCGAATGGCGTCGACGATGTTCGACTTGCCACAGCCGTTGGGCCCCACCACGCCCGTGATAGGGTCGTCGAACGTCAGCACGGTTCGTTCAACGAAGGACTTGAACCCGCAGATTTCGAGCCGCTTTATCCTCATCAGGCACCCGGCGTGACATTACGTGACGATACTGGCCACTTCGTGACACTAGATAGCTAACACCTCATGTCCTTGTCTGTAAAGCCCTTGCGACCTCGTAGAGAAATCTTCCGCGCAGATATCGAAAATATCAAAAAGATCGAACATTTCCGCCGACCCTGCTAAGGTCTGCCGCGCATGGAAGTGGGCATTGACAAAGAACTAATTGGCGCCGCGGTCGCCGTTGCCGCCTTTCTTGCGCTGGTTCTCTTGTTGATCTACGCGATTCGTCGCGCGCGCAGAGCTAGACAGCGGGAGATCGAGTCGGCTGGAGAGGACCGCTTCTCGTCTCTCGCCAGGCCGAAGCGAACGGCGCTACGCGTAGAAGACGTGGTTCCGGATGAAGCGGGCGACGAAGCGCCGGTCGCCGAGCCTTCGCCGGCAAGCCGAGCCGAAGCACCCACTCCCCCACCCGAAGCACCCACCCCCCCACCCGATGCACCGCGAGTCAAGCCGGAAGCGACGGCCGCGCCCCGCACCCCGGTCGCGGCGCCCCTCCTCCGGACGCCCGAGCCCGAACCGCACCCGGCTGTCGCGGTGGTACCTACGGCCAAGCCGGCAGCGCCGGAACCACACCCCCCGACCGAGGCCGCCGTGCTCGGCAAGATTGCCCTGCCGGTCGACAAGCCGCGGCTGCCGGAGATCCCCGCACGCCGCAGGGCCCGCGACGCAGCCGCCTTGGCGCCCGGCCTCGCCCGCACCAAGGCCGGCTGGGTCTCGCGGCTCGGCCAGCTCTTCACCGCGAAGCGAGAGATCGACCCACTTCTGGTGGAAGAGATCGAGAAGGTCTTGCTCACCGCCGACATCGGGGTACGCACCAGCCAGAAGCTCCTCGAAGAGATCCGTTCCGGCCTTGGTCGCCGAGAGCTGGCCGACCCGCACGCCGTCTGGAGCTACCTTCGCAGCCGCTGTGTCGATTTCCTCCACATCGAGTCCCCTCCCGTGGACTATGCGAAGGCCAAACCTTTCGTCCTGCTGGCCATCGGTGTGAACGGGAGCGGCAAGACCACGACCATCGGAAAGCTGGCGGCCAAGCTGAAGGCCGAGGGCAAGTCGGTGCTGCTCGCGGCCGGCGACACGTTCCGTGCCGCGGCGGCCGAGCAGCTCGAGGTCTGGGGCGCTCGCGTCGCGGCGCCCGTGGTCCGCGGCAAAGAGGGAGGCGATCCCTCTTCCGTGGTCTTCGATGCCATCAAGCGAGCCGCGAGCGAGGGAATCGACGTGGTCATCGCTGACACGGCAGGTCGTCTGCATACCAAAGCAAATCTGATGGACGAGCTTCAGAAGGTCGGCCGTGTCGCCCGCAAGGCCTTGGCAGGTGCTCCTCACGAAACCTGGCTGGTCGTCGATGCCACGAGCGGCCAGAACGCCATTGCACAAGCGCAGATATTCACGCAGGCGATGTCCGTCTCGGGCATCGTGCTGACGAAGCTGGACGGCACCGCGAAAGGAGGGGTCATCCTGGGTATCGCCGACCAGCTACGAATCCCGGTGCGCTTCATCGGGATCGGAGAGCGCGTCGAGGATCTGCGGGAGTTCGACGCGGAGGAGTTCGTGGAGGCTCTCTTCGAGGGCGCATATGGTAACTGAAATCCTTCGCGCCAGATCTGGAGAAATGGAAACGTCGGACCACGACTGAAATTTTGTTGATTTGCAGAAATTCCCTGTGCTACATTGCCCGCACCTCCGCCTTCATAGCCAAGCCTCTGAAATCAAAGC
>JAFGPX010000299.1 GCA_016935975.1 Deltaproteobacteria bacterium | reverse complement strand
GGCCTGGCGGCGGCCATGGGGCCGTCCCACAACCCCGCGATCGTGGTTCACGAGGTCTGCAGGGGCACGATGGGGGCGGTGGGTGGCGCGCTGGCGGTGTTGGGCGTGGTGGTGTTGCCGATTACTTCGGGCGACACCGCCTTCCGAGCGGGCCGGCTCATCGCCGCCGACTACCTCAAGCTGCCGCAGAGACGCGTCGCCGACCGCTACAAGGTGGCGCTGCCGCTGTTTGCGTTCTCGCTCTTGGTCAACCTGCTCCCCTTCGGCATCGTCTGGCGGTACTTCGGCTGGGCCAACCAGACCCTGGCCGCGGTGACCCTGTGGGCCTGCGCGGTGGCGCTGGCGCGCCGGAACACCTGGTGGTGGATAGCGGCGCTGCCGGCCACCTTCATGACCGTGATGACGTTCACCTATGTCCTCGTCGAGAAGCGGCAGAACGGGTGTCTGGGCATGGACCGGACCTGGGGCACGGGCATCGGGCTGGTGCTCGGCATCCTCTGTTTGGCGTGGTTTGTCTCCAGGCTGGGCGCTTTGCGGAAGGCTGGCGAAAAGCCCGCGTTGCCTCCGTCCACGGCTCCGTCGTCGGTTCCGTCCTGTGACGGCGTTTAGAATGCGATGCGCAGCCTGTGACAGGCAAGCCACAGTCTCTGCCGTGGCTGCATGCCAGGACATTCCAGTCTCTGGCGGCATGGCTCGCTGAACACCCGGCCAACCAAACCGCTCGGCGAAAGGCGTGGAGGCCAAAACCCTCGTGGTGTATGTTCGCCGCCCTCCGGCAATGATCTCTTCCGTTGTTTTCACTTCGGGCTATCCGACCCGGCTCAGGGGCATCGGACGGAGGCGGCTTGCGTTCAACGACCGGATCAACGTTCTCTTCGGTCCGAACGGCTCGGGGAAGACGACCATTCTCAAGACCCTGGCGGCGGCGAGCGGCTGCGGCCGCGGCGGATGGTCGGATGGCCGGCGTCCCGAGCCGCTTCCCTACGGCGTCAAGGTGGAACGGGACGCCCAGCCGGTCTTCTACCAGGACTGTTATCGCGATTCCGAGAAGTCCTTTGTCGGCGTCGACTACCTGGAAGCCCACGCGTATCTCCGTTCGACCGGCGAGAAGCGCATCGGCCTCGTGAACGAGCTCGTCGACGACATAGAAGGTCGCCTTCGCTCGCGCAAGCTCGGACGGAACGAGCGGCCGACGCTCTTGCTCGATGAGGTGGACAACCACGTCGGGTTCGCGGGGCAGTCGATTCTCTGGGGGGATCTGTTCGGGAGGCTCTCGAAGAGATACCAGATCATCATTTCGACGCACAGCATTTTCCCGGTCCTATTGCGACGGAACAGCAGCCTGAGACAGGACAACATCGTGGTGCTTGCGGAACGGTACGCGGAGATCTGCGTGTTGGAACTCGGGAAAGCGATCAAACGCTTCAACGCAACCAACGCGCTAGGGATCGGCTAGCGGGAATAGCCCATGGCCAAGACGGGTCCGTTCGACGAGCATCGTGAGCAGTACGACAGATGGTTCGAAGAGCACGCGGATCTCTACGAAGCCGAGCTCGCGGCGGTGAATGCGCTTCTGCCAGCTTCGCGGCATGGCGGACTGGAGATCGGCGTCGGGACCGGGAAGTTCGCCGCGCGGCTGGGGGTGCAAACGGGAATCGAGCCTTCCGCCGCCATGGCGGAACGGGCCGCGGAGCGTGGAATCGAAGTCCGTCCGGGCGTCGCCGAGGCGCTGCCGTTCGACGACCGGACGTTCGAGTACGTGCTCATGGTGACGACGATATGCTACGTCGACGATCCCGAGCGGGCGTTCGCCGAGGCCTTTCGCGTACTGCGCCCCGGCGGCTGCATCGTGATCGGGTTTGTCGACCCGGACAGCGCGCTCGGCCGGTGGTACGTCGCGCGCAGGAGCGACAGCGTCTTCTACCGCGATGCCCGTTTCTTCGCGAACGAGGAGGTCCTTGCGCTGCTGGCGCGCGCCGGATTCGTGGATCCCGTGGCGAAGCAGACGCTTCTTCTCGGCCAGCCTGCGAGTGTCGTCCGTGACGGATACGGGACCGGGGCTTTCGTCGTGCTAAGAGGGCACAAGCCGAGCCTGACGACGAGCGGACAGACGTGAAGACCATCGGTCTGCTCGGTGGCATGCGCTGGGAGTCTCCCAGCGGGTGCCAGCGGCTCATGCACCAACACCATGCACAAGGTGGCCGACGCGATCCCGGGGTTTTCGTCCGCCAGCCCCTGCTGGGGGCGCCAATCCCGGCCCGTTCGCTTCAGTCCATGCGGGCAGGGATGGGAGTCGCGGTTCGATGAAGTCCCGCCGCAGGTCAACCTGGAACCTGCGAGAGCCAACCCATTGGGGGCCTCGTTCGAGTGCTCGGGCGAGGCCTCTTGCGGACAGTGCCGCCGGGCCTACCACTTCAAGGCTTCGATCATCTTCGCTGCGTAGCGCTTGCCGAGCTCGACCGTGTCGTCGTGGCCGAAGTGCATGCGCCATTGCGTGTCCGCGGGATCCAAGTTGAGCCCCTCGGACGACACCACGTAGGCGTTGGTGATGAGCCCCGGTAGTTGGTTGACGAGAGGGTTGTGGTTTCCGCAGGCGCTGGCGCGGGGCAGCTCGCCCGCGAGAAACGGCGGGTTGTCGGTCAGGCCCAGGTCCGTCCGCAGGTCGGTGACGAACTGCTTGACCGTGTTGGGCCAGCTAGAGCTGCCGCAGTCCGATTCCCCCTGGTGGAAGATGAATCCTTCGATCACCCCGCCGAGCTGCTGCGCGCTCTTGGCACGGCTGAGAAACCAGGTGTAGTTGCTGGTCCCCTTCTTCATGACGTCCATCTTCTGTCCGCTGAGCGCGCACGGCACCAGGAGAATGGTGTCGTTGGCCGGGATCTTCTCGAGCAACGTCTTGGAGAACCAGTCGCCGGGACCGACCGCGCTGTTCCAGCACTCGTGCAAGGGCGGCTCCGCGTCGTCCCACTGATCCTTCTTCCTTCCGGTCGCCGAGCAGTCGTCGAAACCGATCACCCGGATGCGCGGGCTGTTCTCCTTGTCCGTGGCTTCCGCCTTGGCATAGCCGGCCATGTTCGACTGGCCGAGCAACAGGAAGACGTGGGCCGTTGAACCCGTGCTGCCGGCGGTTCCTGTCGTGCCGCCGCCGCCAGTCCCCGTGCTGCCGCCTCTTGCCGTGCTGCCGCCGGTTCCGGTTCTACCGCCGTTGCCCGTGTTGCCGCCCCTTGCCGTAATGCCACCTGCCCCGGTGGCTCCACCGCTCGGTGTGCTGCCGCCGGTCTCGGTCGTGCCACCGCTCGGGGTGGTGCCGCCGGTTCCGGTGGTGCCGCCTCTTGCCGTGCTACCGCCGGTCGCGGTGGTGCCGCCGCTGGCCGTGGCGCCGCCGGTCGCGGTGGTGCCGCCGGTCGCGGTGGTGCCGCCGGTCGCGGTGGTGCCACCGGTCGCCGTGGTGCCACCGGTCGCGGTGGTGCCGCCGCTTCCGGTGCTGCCGCCGGAGCCACCGCCGCTGCCGCCCGACCGAGGTTGGCCGCCGGTGCTCGTGGTGCCACCGATGGGCCCTTTTGCCCCGGGCTCGCTGCTGCACCCGCCGAGAGTCAGAAGGGCCACGAGAGCGGCTGCCAGTGCTGCTGATTTCATAGGACCTGCTCCTAATCGATGAAGGCGGCGAGTGGGCGCGCGAGCTTTGTCATTCTCATATAGCACGGGGGGCACCGTTGGATGGAATGACTTGACGGTGACCACGCTGCCCAGCGCAACGGTGGAGCATCTAGAGATCGCGTTGCCGTGGCCCATCAAGGACCACGGCGCGTCGTCGAGCGACCGACGGATCGGGGCGCTGAGGCGTCGGTTTTCTGGACCGATTCGTGTGGCGTGAGCGGCTGCGAGGCAGCACTAGGCACGTGTGTCTGCGAATGCGGAGGAGCGCACCGATGAGAGCCGGACATCTATCGAAGGGCATGAGTATCGCGGCAATTCTGAGCATCGCCGTCGGCGGATGCGGCAATTCGGGCGGCGGCGGCACCACCGCGACCGGCGGAAGCACGAGCCGATTGGAAGGCTCTGGCGGCACGGCCACGGGCGGGGACTCTGGTGGAAGCGGTGGTTCGGGCAGCCGCCTTGGCACTGGGGGAAGCGCCTCGGGGAACACGGGCGGCAACGGCGGACGCACCGGCGGAACCGCGACGGGCGGGATAGCAGGTGGCGGTGGCATCGCCGCGTTTGGCGGATCGACGGGGAGCGCGGGACAGGCGGGTGGAACACTGGGTGGCGGCGGGCAAGCGGCCGGCGGTGGCCAGGCCGGGCATGGCACGGGCGGAAGCGGACAGACGGGCGGCAGGACCGGCGCCGGCGGGCAAGCGGCCGGCGGCGGGCAGGCCGGGCATGGCACGGGCGGAAGCGGACAGACGGGCGGCAGGACTGGGGCAGGCGGGCAAGCGGCCGGCGGCGGCCAGGCCGGGCGTGGCACGGGCGGAAGCGGACAGACGGGAGGCACGACCGGAGTTGGCGGGCAACCTGACGGCGGGCAACGGCTGATTTCTTTCGGCACGCTTCTCGATCCGCAAGCGGTGATGAGCGCGGCTCAGCAGCTCGCGAAGTCCCTGGCCAACCCCGGCTCCGCGCAGTGGCAGGCAAAGGGAGATCAGCACAGGACCTACCGCTTCGCGGAGGCCAACACCGACGAACCCTACCGGATCTATGTCCCGACCGACTGGGACGGCAAGTCGAGCTTGCCGCTGGCCATGTTCCTGCACGGCGCCGGCAGCGACGAGAACACGTATCTGGACCAGAATAACAAGCAACTGGTGAATCTCGCCCAGGAGCACGGCTATCTCTTGGTCTCGCCTCTGGGCGACAAGGGTGCATACGGCAATTTCTTGCGACTGTCGGCCCCGTTCGGCAAACCGGAGGAAGCGGCCAAGCTCATGGCTGCCGTTACCCCGGAGAGCGAGCGCACCAACCAGCTCAGCGAACAGGACGTCATCAACGTCCTGGAGCTGGTCTTGAACGAATACCCAATTGACCGGACGTCGATGTTTCTCTTCGGGCACTCCATGGGAAGCGGCGGCACGTGGTATCTCGGCGGCAAGTATGCGGACTACTGGAGAGGCATCGCACCCATGTCCGGACCCTTCGTGCAGGAGACGGGCTATCCATGGGACAGCGTCCGCCCGATATCCATCCTCGTGACCGAAGGAACGCAAACGCCGTCGTTGGAGGGAAGCCAGGCGTTGTGGGACTGGCTGAGCAGGAACGGTTTCGAGGCGGAGTACAAGGAAGTCAATGCGGACCACGGGGGAATGATCAAGCTCGTGTTGCCCGACATCTTCGACTTCTTCGATCGCTCGCGTTCGAGTTGAGATACCCCACTCTACGGGATCGGCCGGAAGCCTCGACGGAGCGCAACCAAGGCCAGCAGCACGAGCAGAGCCGGTAGCCGAGCGTCTTCGTTGGGCCGATTCGGGCTCGCCAAGCGGCAGCCGCAGCCGCCCCCGGAGATGCCCTGCGGACGGTCGTCGGGCCAGCCCGTGTCCGTGCGGCCAGCTTCTACGCCCGCGGCCGGAGCAGTCTCGAAGCTCACGTCACGTCCAGTATCCAGGCGGATGTCCGGTCCCGCATCCAGGCTGACGTCGGGTCCAGCATCCAGGGGGACGTCGGGTCCAACGTCCAGGCCCACAACGGGTCCCGCGTCCAGGGGGACATCGGGCCCCGCATCGGGGCGGAGGTCGGGTTCGGCATCCAGGCTCGCGTCCGGTCCGCCGTCGAAGCCGGCGACGCCGCCGTCCACCCCGGCGCTGGCTGGCGGCAACACCTGGAAAGCATAGACGAGGGGCGGTGATTCGTTGCGGGCCTCGTCGCGGGCCTTGACCTCGAACGCGTAGGTGCCGGGAAGGAGGCTGGGGTAGAGGGCGCTCGCTTCCGCGGTCCAGGGGCCGAAGTCGCCGGCGACGCCGACCATCTGCCAGGCGTACGCGATGGCCGTCCGGGGGCTGACATCGTCAGTGGCCGATACCACGAGCCTGGCCACGCCGGGCGCGATGAGGCTCCGTCCCGAAGCGTGCCTGAGCGTGAGCTGCGGCGGCTCGGCATCCAGCACGGTCACCTGCGTGCTGGCCGAGCCAACCTCGCCGTGCTCGTCCGTGGCCGACAGCGTGATGGTGTGCGTCCCCACGCCGAGCCGCGGCACGCTCACGGACGGCCCACGACCGAGCCCGCCGTCGCGGTCCGAGCGCCAGGCGAGGTGGAAGACGTATCCGGTGGGATCGCTGGCCGTGCCCGCGAGCAGCACGGGCGTGCCAAAGGGGACGGGGGCGCCGGGGGACGAGGTGATGGAGACGAGGGGCTCGGCATTGGTGATCACGTCCGTGTCCGCGTTGTTGTGCTCCACGGATTCGGCGATGACGTTGTCCGGATCGACGACCGCCTCGACGATCGTGTCGCCCACGGGGCGGGTGAAGAAGGGCCCCCCCGGCACCGCGATCATCGTCTCCGCGGCTGGCTGCAGGCCTTCGCTGTAGGTCACGTCGGGCAGGGCATCGCCGTCGATGGCGACGCGGATGGCGATGGGCTGACCGACGGGCACCGGGGTCATGCCGCCGTTCTTGAGCAGCACGCCCATCTCGAAGCTCGACGAAGGCGATGGCGCGGGTGGGGTGGTGCCCAGAGACAGCTGCAGGTCGGGGGCGGTCAGAGGATCGAGGGTCATGTCCACGCGCAGGGTGTGTCCGGGGACGACGCGCACCCCTCGGCTGGCGCTCACGTATCCCGGCAGGGACACATGGATGGTCCGGAGGTCTTCGCTCGCTCCTTCCAGGCGATAGCTCGAGTCGGAGAACGCGGCGTTCGCGGGCGGCGTCGCGCTCGTCGTGGTGCTCGGTCCGCCGGGATCTGCGCGGACCGCCGCTCCGACCAGGAGCTTTCCGTCGGCGTCGGTCACCCTGCCCTCGATGTCCCCCTTGGGTGTCCCGACGAAGATCTCTCCGGTGACGACGTTGTTGGCGGAGCTTGCCTCGCCGAGCCCGGACGGCGGCACCACGTTGGCTCGGATGACCCACAGCCCCTCGGCATTCGGCGCAAACGGGATGGCCACGGTCATCGCCTGACCGGGCGCGAGCGCGCCGAGCTTCTCGCTGCAGGTCCCGCAAAGCGGCGCCACAGCTTCCCCGTCGCCGATCCTCTCCAGCTCCACCCGACCTCCCTCCGGGACGTCGCCGCCGCCGCTGTTGTGCGCCGTCAGCAGGACGATGATGTTGTCGCCCGGATTGGCCTTGGCGGGCGAGAAGACCAGGTCCGCCGCGGAGACGACGATGTCGGCCAGCGCGGGGCGTAGCTCGACCAGCCCCACCCCGGTATTGTCGCGATCCTCCACCTCGGCGACCACGTTGTCCACGTCGGCCAGGGCACGCACGTCGGTGGTCCCGGCCGGCAGGGTCCACGGCGGGATGACAAGGGCGACGTCGGCCTCCTGTCCCGGGTCGAGCGTGGCCACCGTGTCCCGCCCGAGCACTTGCCACTGCCCCGAGGCCAGCTTCGCTTGGAACTCCACGGCGAAGGCACCGCTGGTGTAGGTGGCGTCTGCGTAGGCAAACACGGTGCAGCCGAGGGTGAAGGCTTCATCCTCCCGGGCTTCCTCGGGGCTCTGCGTGAAGCTGTCCCGGCGGACGTGCAGGTTCGGCAGACGATCCAGCATGCCGAAGGCCTCGACTCTCTGGTTGTTGCCCTCCGCCGCCTCCACCACGCTGTTGTCCGTGTCCACGCCGATCGCCACCTCGTGTGCTCCCGGTTGCAGCGATCCAGTGGGGATGGGCAACGTGACATAGGTTTCGTCGTGCCCGGCCAGCGCCGGGATCGTCTCCTCATGGGTGAGCGCCCAGGTGGTCGAGCCCTGCTGGCGGACGCTCATTCGCACCTTGAAGGGGGCGCCCGTTCCACCCGAGCTGGCATTGCGGACGCGGCCGACGATCTGGTTGTAGCTCTGCGGATCGAGGGCCTGGGGAAAGCCCGAGTAGGAGAAGTCTCCGGGGAGAAGATCGGGATCCGGAAAGCCGATGGGGATGCTCAGGTCGAAGTGCTCGTCACCCACGGGGATGGGCACGACGTAGATCGTGTACACCGGCTGCTCGAAGATCTCCCAGCCCAGCACCGATCCCAGCGCCGAGTAGACCCCCTTCATCAGAAGCGTGTAGGCGAATCCCTCGAAGCTCAGTTCCAGAAGCTCGCCCGGGTTGAGAAACGGGCTCACCTCGAGCCGCACCTTGCGCCACAAACCCGGGTCATTGAAGATGAAGTCTCTCCGGGTGAGCGGTTCCCCCATGGCGTCGATGAGCTGTCCGTTGACCACGGTCATGCCGGTGTCGATATGGCCGTCGTAGACGGTTTGGGTGAGGCGGAGGTCGATGCCTCCGGCGGAGAATCCGTAGAACCCGAGGCTCAGCGGCGTATTGACGATGTCGTCGGCCGAGAGGGACGGGTCGGCGAGCATCGGCGGCTTGCCCTTGCCCTCGATGTCCCAGCCCACGTCCACTCCCCAGCCCACGGTGGCGTAGCGGGGGGCATCGAGCTCGATGCCCAACTCCGCGCCGCCGAGGAAGCTGAACACCACCTTGCCGTCATCGAAGGTCGAGCCGCGCACCCAGACCGTCATGATCCGCCCCGGCTCCACTTCCGCGGCGTCGTAGTAGACGTCCAGGTAAACCGGAATGTGGAACCGCAGGGCCGGCGCCGCGGCCAGGACATCCAGCTTGACCTTGGCGTCGTCGGTCTCGAGCAACGTGGCCTCGAAGTCCGCGTAGGTCTTCCCCCCCCACATCTCGACGGCATACTCGAGCTCGCCCTGCAACCGCACCCAGGTGTAGCCGTCCGCGCACGCCTTCTCGGGGATGAGCGAAAAGACAGCCATCGCAAACGAGAGCACTGCTGCCCAACATCGCCTCAACATGTGTGTCTCCCTTCTTTCCCTGGCCGGTCCGTTGCGGCCCTTTTTGCGCCGTCCCGTGCTTCACGGTCATGATATACGCGCGCCGAGAAAGATCCGTGCGAATCGGGAACGCAACCGCGATCGCGTCACGGGCGCTGCCCGGCGTACGGGCTCGCAGCGGAGGCGCGCCAGGGTTGTCCGGGGACGATCCCCGACCGGGCGAGCCAGGCTGCCACCAAGAGCAGGAGCGCCCCTTGCACCGCGTACTGGGCGTGCGTCATCCAAGGTCCCTCGGTCAGGAAGTAGAGACTCGTGTCGGACCCGATCACCAGCCACGCCTTGGAGACGAGCAATGACCAGACGGCGAAGCCGGCGACGGCTTTCGTGCTCGGTCGTTGCTCGTCCACCGCCTTGGCGACGAAGGGGACCACCAGGGGGACCAGGTTGACGAGGTGACGGGACTCGCTGTCGAGCGACAGTACTAGCGCCAAAGCCAGAAGCAGGACGGGAGCGGGTCCGAATTCCCCGATGGTGCGTCCGACGGCGCGCCAGCCCAGGAGCGCGACCAGCACGACGGGACCGAAGTACAGGGTGTGCGCGACGAGGAACTTCATCGGCGCGACGATGGCGAATGCCGCCACGAATTTCAGTGCCGAGCCGGTGCTGACGGCGTCCGGTTTCGTCCCCAACCGTCTGCCGAGCACGACCAAACCGACGAGAAACGCCAGTTTGAGATAGGTGCTCCAATGGGAGAAAGGAGCGAGATAGGTGCGCCAGCGCATGCAGAAGGGGGATTGGCGTAGCAGCAGCGTCAGACCCCACACCAGGTAGGCAACCGCGCAAAGAAGACTGAGCGGCCAGGCCGGCCAGATCACGTCCGCCAACGCGTCTCCCCCGGACAGGCGGTCGGCGAACGGATGGACGCTTCGGCTCATCCAATAGATGACGGTGGCAAGGAGTGCGAGGGCCGGTAGCGACGCCAGCAGACCGGCACGTAGGCCCGGTGAGATTCGGAGCGCTTGTTTCTGCGTGTCGCCGGTCGAGACGCGAGCAATGGGAAACAGCAGGAGGACGGCGCCCA
Organism: Deltaproteobacteria bacterium; assembly: GCA_016935975.1. Lineage (GTDB taxonomy): Bacteria > Myxococcota_A > Polyangia > Fen-1088 > Fen-1088 > Fen-1118. Next base: position 16,692 of record JAFGPX010000299.1, on the reverse strand, counting down.
CCGGGAGGGCCGTGGGCCAGGTGAAGCGGCCGAGCACGATGGACAGTAGGAGCAGCCACGACGAGCCCTTGAGGTAGGCCGCGAGCATGGCCCAACCTACGAAGAACGCCGTCGCATCGGTCAGCACCGGGTAGAAAGACACCACCTTGAGCACGAAGTAGGTGACGAAGGCGGCAACGAATCCGAACCACAACCCGCTGGGACCGACGCCAAGCCGCCTCGCGACGCGCGTCCACAGCCAGGCGGACGCAACCAACATCAGGGCGTTGTGAACGCCGAAGGCAAGCACGACGTGCCCTGGGCTGGGGGACACCGAGAGGGCGCGAAGCGCGTGATGGATGACGAAGGACGGCGCCAGGCGGCCTGCGTGGTAGGCGCTGAGCCCGCGACCTAGGCCGGACCAGAAGTCTTGGGCGAGCGTGCCATACATGATCCCGTCCCAGCCGAAACCGCCTTGGATCGCGATCTTGTCGGGATTCAGGATGCCAGCCGCTCCCATCACGGCGGCAAGGGCCACGACGAGGTGCGAATGCGTGATCCGCTTCGTCGTGCGACCGAGGATGCTTCGTAGTCCGGCGAGCAAGATGCGGCCGACCCTACTCTGCGACCGGCGTCAGGGCAACGGCGCGCCTCGTGCCGGACGAAGGCGTCGTCAAAGAGGTCCCGTTGCGGCTCGCCAGCTCGTCACTCGCGGCCGTGGTTTCCCGTTGGCGAGCAAACCGCCCGCCCCCCGTCCGCGCCTTCGGTCGCCTTGGGCAGGAGGTCGCGTGGTGCCAAGCCGTCGTCCGCGGGCGGCCGCGCGGCGAACTGGCGAACGGCAGGGCCTTCGCGCGCGCCCGCGACGGTGCCTGGGGCCCTGTGCTCACTTGATTGAGAACTTCACGTCGGCCGTGCCGCTGCTCATGTACCCTTCCACGGTCATCGAGACCTCGTAGAAGCTCCCCAGCTTCAGTCCTTTGCTCGCCCACGCGCTGATATGGTTGGCAAGAGTTATGGTTCCGCTCGTCTTCTTCTGCTGGCGGACACTCCAAAACTGAGGGTAGGTCGCGGTGCCCTGGATGGAAGGCTGGTTCGTCCGTGTCATCTTGTAGATGTCGTATGTGCCGCCATCGCTGGTGACGGTGCCCATCGACGATCCTCCCGGTGGCTTCCAGCTGCCCCAGCCGTCGACGACGTAGTACTCCACGAGTGGGTCTGTCGTCCAGCCGTAGACACACAGATAGGAATTGCCGTTGGGTTGGAAGTTTGCGCTGTAGTTCACGACCAGATCGCCCGAGCCGGGTCTGATACCTTTGCGACCCACGAATTGCGTGCTGCCGGTCCAGGTCACGCCGAAGCCGTCGGTCTTCAGAGTCATGGTGGCGCTCCCTGAGCCAACCCAATTCTCGTACGTGTAGCAGCAGTGTGTGCCGCTTCCACTGGTGACCGTCTTGTCGGGCTCCGTGCATGTGTCCCCGGGAGTGCAGGTTGCCGCATCGGGGGTGCCCGTCGCCGTATCGACGCCGGCATCCCGGCCCGCGCCGCCGCCCGTCGCGGTGGCGCCGCCCGCGCCGCTCCGGCCGCCACGTCCCGTGGTCCCGCCAGGACCCGTCGTGCCGCCGGAAGCCGTGGCTCCCCCGCTGGCGGTCGCTCCCCCCGTCCCCTGCCGGCCGCCCGAGCTGGTGGTGCCGCCACGATCCGTGCTGCCTCCACTGCTGGAGCTGCCGCCGCTGCCGGCGGTGCCTCCGCTCGCGCTGCTACCGCCGGTCGAGCTCGCGCCGCCCGTGGCCGTGGCCCCGCCCATGCTGGTGGTGCCGCCGCTACCGGTCGTGCCGCCACTGCTGGTGGTGCCGCCGCTACCGGCAGCGCCGCCCGAGCCGCCACCTGCGCCGCCCGATTGCCGCTGTCCGCCAGACGAAGTCGTCGTGACGCCCCCTGTCCGCGAGACGTCGCCCGAGTCGCTCTGTCCGCAGCCTGCGAGAGCCAAGAATACGGCCGCACCTGGGAAGAGAACACGTGCTCTCATGGGACCTGCTCCGTCGGGAAAGAAAGACCTGCCAGAAGCGTCCGGCCAAGCCCGACCTGGAGCCCACGTCACCTATGAGGGCTTGACGCAGCCGAGGTCGCTCGGAGAAACGCGTTTGCAGCCTTTTGTCGGTAATTGCTCGACGCGGCCGGAGTTGTCACGCGAAACGTCTTGGCCGGTTGGCTCGGTGTAGGCCGCGAGAATTCGGACCCGCGGCGTGTCCGGCAATGGATCGTCGTCTCTCACGCAGCCCGGCGGCAGTGGAGACTCGGTACGCTCTCCATAGGGCCAGGAGAAGAAGAAGCTCGTAGTCGCCAGGCCCAACGTCGCGGGCCGGCCCGTGCCCTGGTTCCCGTTGTCTTTCGCCAAGTCCTTTTCCGCCGGCCGGTCTCTCCACAGGCGAATGCAGGAATTCGCAGGGACGCGGACGCAGATTCCTGCCACGAATCGAGACCTTCTCGGACACTCATAGAATAGTCCGTGAAGTGGGCGAGCTCATCGCTCGGAGGAGAAGCATGAAGCGCGCGGTTGCCATCGTTGCTTGCCTGGCAGTCTGGATCGGTTGCGACAAGTCGTCGGGGGGTGGCGGTGCTGCCGGCGGTGGGCAGGGCGGGAGCCTGCCGACCGGCGGCAGCGTGGGTGCGGGCGGCAGCGTGGGAAGAGGCGGCAGCGTGGGTGCGGGCGGCAGCGTGGGGACAGGCGGAGATGCGAGCACGGGCGGCAGCGTGGGAAGAGGCGGCAGCGTGGGGACGGGCGGCAGCGTGGGAAGAGGCGGCAGCGTGGGAAGAGGCGGCAGCGTGGGAAGAGGCGGCAGCGTGGGGACGGGAGGAGATACGAGCGCGGGTGGCGCGACGACGGGCACGGGCGGTGCCACGACCGGATCGACAGGCGGCGCGGGGGCCGGTGGCGCTGGTCTCGGCGGCTCGACGACGGGATCCTTGCTCGACCGGCTGGTGGTCTCGGACGTGACGATTCCCGCGGGGGTCAAGCCCGGGCGCAGCAACTGGCGCATCTGGGGCACGGGATCGCTCAACATCTCGCCCGTCTACACCGTGCCTCTGGCCGATTGTGGAACCCTTGTGTGCGTCACCACGGGCACGGCCGACTCGCGGACGGCGTTGGGCACGTCGCACGCCTACGCCGTCAAGCTGGACGGCGGCGACCGCCTGGTGACGACCTACGACCTCGGCGCCTACGAGTGCCGCGGTTTGGCGGCCGAGCCCGACGGGCATTTCGCGGCGCTGCTGTGGACGGCGTCGATGACCAAGGACTGCGCCGATCCCGCCGCGAACGGCCGCATCTACGTCAGTCGCTTCGACGCCACCGGCGCGCAGAGCTGGTCGACCGAGCTGGCCAACACCTCGGGCAGCGACATCAACTGCCCCACCGATTTCGGCCTGGGCGACAGCCGCATGGAGTTCGGAGGGGGCAGCTACGGCGCCTACTATCACGTGCACTCGCAGTCGGGCCACGAGGGCGACACGCTCAAGTACGTCGATCTCACCGGCAAAGCCTCCACCACCTGGACCTGGGGCTGCTCGCACAGCATGAGCAACCTCCTGCGCTACAACGGCACGGACAAGAAGTTCATGCCGGCCTGCGTGACGGACTGCTATCCCGGCACCAACGGCTCGAATTTCGCCACGACCAGCATCGGCGGCGTGTACATCAACAACCGCAACAAGATCCTCGACGTGGACGCCGGCTGCAACGGCGACGTGGCGGGTGAGCTGGGCGGCGCCGCGCTGGCGCCGAGCGGCTGGAAGATCGTCTTCAACGCGCACCAGGCACCGGCTACCGTCGGCCAGTCGTCGTACGACGAGGCGACCATGAACCAGGATATCGGCTTTGCCGCCGTCGGCGCAGGGCTCACCGCGAGCGGCGGCGTCGTTTGGCTCACCAGCACGGCGGCCATCGACGAGGCGGATTCCGGCATCGAGCGCTGGAGCCCTGCGGACGACCCTGCCGAGCAGTACGTCGTGGGCTGGTCCGAGCCGGGCGCCAGCTATGTGTACAAGCTTTGTCGGGTCGACGCGGCGGGGACTGTGCTGGAGGGGCCGCTCGACGTCACCGGCAAGGTGCGATGGGGCCGGCGTGACGATCCGTTCCGCGCGCACGGCAACGGCGACGTGGTGTGGGCGTGGTTCGACACCGGGTCGAGCACGACCCTGCACTTCGCGCGGCTGCGCTCGGGCGGGACGGCGAGCTGCGCGGAGTTCTAGCCGGGCCGCCCAGGTCCCAAGCCGGCCACCACGTCTCGCCGGGCCCGGGACAAAAGGGTGCGCGACCTGGTCGGAGAGGGTACGTTCGCACGCAGCTTTGCGCTGCCTACTTCCGGACGCGAGGCCAAGAGGCGCACGACGGCCCACCGAGCCTTGCGTGGCCTTTGCGCAACCGCATCACGGCGGAACGCGGAGGCTGGCCCACCCGTGGCCCGGAACGTCGAACTGGTACAACGACTGGGACAACGCGCTGCCCACCCCCACGGTCGTCTTCGTCGACGACGCGCCTTTGTTGTAGAGCTGCACGACGATGCTGCCGTCGGGGTTCTTGAAGGCGAGGGCGTTGAGCGCATTCCAGCTCTTGTCGCTCACGCCCTTGTAGGCGTCGCCACTGCCAGTAGCCCCGATGCGCGTCGCTCCCGGGGCGATGTAGTAGGAGAAATGGCGGAAGACGTAGTAGGCCGGGGTCACGATCAGCTTCTTCGCGGTACGGTCCACAACCAGGGGCGCGTTCTGGGGCCAGCCGTCCAGGCTCTTGCCGACGGTGTCGAGCACCATGTTCCAGGCACTGTACGAGTTCACCCCCGCCGTGATCCAGTCCCGGATGAGCTGCCAGCTTTCTTCACCATAGAGATGATCGTTCTGCGCCTTGCTCGAGCTGTACCGACTCTGGTCCCAATAGGGGCCCGCGAAGCTGTAGTTGCCGCACCGGTGCTCGGTCTGCATGACGGTCGCCTTCTTCGACAGGGTGGCTACCGCCGCCAGCGGGTTCCATTGCACGCCGAAGCCCTTGACGATCTTCATGGCGTCCGCGTCCTCCGCTGTCGCCAAGGCGATGTTGGTGTCGTCCGGATCCTTCGACATGGTCCCGCACCAGATCTCGGCGGGGACGCTCCGCTCGGCGAAGACGGGCCCCATGTGGGTCTTGACGTAGCTGACGAAGAGCGAGCCCGTCCAGCCACGGACCCTCCCATAGCCGGGCTCGTTCTGGAAATGAACGGCCTCGATCTTCATGCCCTCCTTGGCGTACTCCTCCACGAACCGAGCGAAGTAGAGGGCATGGGCCTCGAGCGTCTGCGCGTCGGTCTTGATGCTGCTACTGCTCAACATCCACGAGGGAAGAACCCACGGGCTCGCCCAGAGATGGAGGTCGGGCTTGACCTTCAGCGCCTCCTTGATGAAGGGGATCAGCTTCTCTTTGTCGCGGGCAATGGAGAACTTCTCCATCGTGTAGTCGCCCGCCGTGTCGTCGAGCGTGTACCAGCTCATGGAGTAGTCGCTGGCGCCGAGCGGAATCCGTCCATAGACGAAGTTGGCCCCCTCCTTCGCGTCGAAGAGGAGCTTGAGAGCGTTCGGTATTTCGGAGGCGACCACCGAGAGGGCATCCCATCCCATCTCGTTGAAGGTGCCACCGAACCCGTCCCAGCGCTGGTACGTGGTGCCGGTGTTCACGTTCACGTCGGCAGTTCCGCTTGTCACCTTGGTCGCCTGTCCCGTCGTGTTCCAGTAGGCGTTCTGGGCCGAGGTGACCAACTCGATCGTCGTCGAGGTGCTGCCGCCCGTCGCCGCGCCTCCCGATGCGTTGCCGCCAGCCGCCGTGCCGCCGCTCGCAACGCCGCCGCCGCCAGCCGCCGTGCCGCCGCTCGCAACGCCGCCGCCGCCAGCCGCCGTGCCGCCGCTCGCAACGCCGCCGCCGCCCGTGGGGCTGCCGCCGCTGCCCGTGGAGCTGCCGCCGCTGCCCGCGACCGAGCTACCGCCGCTGCCGGCAGCCGAGCTGCCACCGCCGCCGGCAGCCGAGCTGCCGCCGCCGCCCGTCGCGCCGCCGCCTCCCGTCGCGCTGCTGCCGCCCGTCGCGTTGCCGCCGCTGCCGCCCGTCGCGTTGCCGCCGCTGCCGCCCATCGCGCTGCCGCCGCTGCCCGCGACCGAGCTACCGCCGCCGCCGCCGCCGGCCGAGCTGCCGCCGCTGCCGCCGGATCCGCCTTGTAGCACGCCCTCGATGCAGGCGCTGTAGTCGCTGCAGTCCGCCGCGCTCAGGCACGCGTCGAGCGCCTTTTCGGCATCGGATCGCGCCGTCCCGGTCAAGGCCTGCAGCGACCCGTTGACCATGCTCTTGCACTGGTCGACGCTCGTCCCGGAAAGGGAGTTGCAGGCGCTGGCCCTGTTGCAGACATCTCCGGCGAGATCCCTGCCTTCGCTCCCGCAGCCGGCGGCCCCAACGGCGAGCAGCCCGACGATCACCGCGGTCCACAGAGCCCTTGGCGGTGTCGATTTCCGCCCAACTGGGCCCATGGTCTGTTCGGCAGACGGAGCGCGGACGACAGCAAGGGGCATCGACGGGCCCAGGCGCGGGTGCGTGTTTCGGCGCTTCGTGGCATCAGCGAGAGGACCACGGGGAGACGCGCGGCCACCGGACACACCAAGGGGAAGGAAACACCTCATGCCCTAGGATTGCACCTCCCGCTGGAGTCTTGTCACGCGGATTTGCCGGGCTTTTCGGGCTCCGAGGGTCCGGCTTGCGGCCTGCGCTCGTCGATTCTGTCACCCCGCCGCGCCTCGGCGCGTGCGCTGTGCCAAGGCGAGCGGCCGAATCGCGAGGAGCATTCCTGCCGTCTTGCCTGGCCCGGCCCCAAGGGCGCAGCCGCAGCCTCCGTCCGACGCGACTGCCGACGTCGGACTCGCGCCGCCGACGCCGCCGCTTGGCCCAGGCTTGCCGCCTCGACCACCGGCGCTGCCGCCGGACGCGGGTGGGCTCCCGGAACCGCCACCGCTGGCTGGGCTGCCGCCCATATCTCCGGTCGCACCGCCGCTGCCCCGGACGGATCCACCCGTACCAGTCGTTCCTCCTGGCCCGCCCGATCCGCGTGCTCCGGATGAGGTAGCGCCGCCGGTCCCACCGGCCGTGGCTCCTCCTCCGGCGCTCGCCCGGCCAAAGGCCCGGCCGCCGTCTCCGCCTCTCGCGGTGGCGCCTCCACTACCCGGCAGGCGCGTGCTGCCGGCCCCACCTGACGTAGCCGAGGGGCAGCATGTCGCAGTCCGGCCGATGCCCCTGGGTGCGGCCGCCAGTGCCCTGCCGGCTCCCCGAGGCGTTGAAGACGTCCGTCAGGTTGCCGAGACCGGACCTGTCCGGGAAATCGTTCACCGCGCGTCACATGTTCGCATTGGCGTTGGGGTTGACCGCGTCGCGCGTCTGCATGGGTCCGGCGACAGGCCGAGCATGATCGAGCGGCCCGATTTGTCGATGGCGGCGCGGATCGCGTTCGTCTCGGACCGGTAACAGTCCGTCTTGGAATTGTGGCTTGGATTCCCGCGGAAGGCCTGCTGCTTTCTCGGCCCGCCCCGGGCTTCGCCAACGGCACCAGCAGATCTCCAGAACGGCCCGATGCGGAGCCGCCAACCGTGTTTTCGCTTCTGACCCGCCTCGGCCTCGGATATCCTCCGCACTCCCGGGCAGAGGCCGCTTGCGCATGCTTTCGTTGGTCATCCCCATCTACAAGAACGCCGCCAACATCGAGCCGCTCCTCGAGGCTTTGCGCGGCCTGCCGGGCCAGCTCGCGGAGGACGAGCTGGAGGTGGTTTTCGTGGTCGACGGCAGCCCGGACGACAGCTACGTGCGACTGCGGCAAGCGGCTCCGCAACAGCCATTTCGCTCGCAGATCGTGTGTCTCTCGCGCAACTATGGCGCTTTCGCGGCCATCCGCGCCGGCATCGCCGCCTCGCATGGCGAGCGGTTTGCCGTGCTAGCGGCCGATCTGCAGGAGCCGCTCGACCTCGTGGTCGCATTCGACCGGATCCTGCTCGCGGACCAAGCCGATGTCGTCGTCGGCCAGCGAGTCGGACGTGCGGATCCATTTCTGTCGAGGCTGGCGTCGCGCGCCTTCTGGGGGACCTATCGCCGTCTGGTGCAGAAGGAGATACCGCCGGGCGGGGCGGACGTGTTCGGCGGCAACCGGAGAGTCAGGCGGCAGTTGGTGATGCTGCGCGAAAGCAACAGCTCCCTCGTCGGACTGCTGTTCTGGATCGGCTTTCGCCGCGTCATGGTCCCCTACCAGAGAAAGGAGCGCGAGCATGGCAAGTCCTCGTGGTCTTTCGGCAGGAAGCTGCGCTACCTTTCCGACAGTCTCTTCGCCTTCACCGACCTGCCCATACGGCTGCTGCTGGGCGCCGGTGTCCTGGGTCTTCTGACCAGTGTCTTGTTCGGCGGCGTCGTGGTGCTCTCCAAGTTCTTGTTCTACATCCCGGTGCCGGGCTATGCCGCCACCGCCACCCTGATCGTGTTCTTTGGCGGTCTGAACTGCTTCGGCATCGGCATTCTGGGCGGCTACCTCTGGCGGACCTTCGAGAACTCGAAACGCAGGCCCAACTACATCGTGCTTTCCCGAGAGGAGTTCCGCAATGGCAGACCAGAAACCTGAGGGGTGTTTCGCGCATGCGCAGGCGCTGGTCGAAAGCTCCCGCGTCGGTGCCGGCACGCGGGTCTGGGCATTCACCCATATCCTGCCTGGTGCCGTGATCGGCCGCGACTGCAACATCTGCGATCACGTTTTCATCGAGAACGACGTCGTCGTCGGCGATCGCGTGACCATCAAGTGCGGGGTGCAACTCTGGGACGGCCTGCGCATCGAGGATGACGTGTTCCTGGGTCCGAATGCCACCTTCACCAACGACCGCTATCCCCGAAGCAGGCAGCACCTTCCGCGCCATCCCGAAACGGTCGTGAAGCGGGGCGCATCCATCGGAGCGAACGCGACCGTTCTGCCCGGTCTGGTGGTCGGTACCGGCGCGATGGTGGGGGCGGGAGCGGTCGTGACTCGCAACGTTCCGCCCAACGCGGTGGTGGTCGGCAATCCGGCGCACATCGTTCGCTACGCGGTGGAGACGAATCGCGCCGAGGCGGCCCGGACGAGCGCCAAGGACCCTGCCGCCACCGACGAGGGTGTCCTGGTGCGTGGGGTCCGCCTTCTGCGAGTCCCCACCATCAAGGACATGCGCGGCAATCTCGTGGCGAGACAAATCGATGCCGGTTTGCCTTTTCTGCCCGAGCGGTGCTTCATGGTCTACGACGTGCCCAGCAAGGAGCTGCGCGGCGAGCATGCCCACCGCCGGTGCGAGCAGCTTCTGATCTGTGTCGGCGGCAGCGTGAACGTTCTTTGCGACGATGGCGAGCGCCGGCAGGAATTCACCTTGGACACCCCGGAGCTTGGGCTCTACGTCGGCCCCATGGTCTGGGGGACCCAGTACCGTTATTCCCGAGAAACCGTGCTACTGGTGCTGGCATCGCTGCCGTACGACGCCGACGACTACATACGCGACTACGAACAGTTCCTGGCGGAGAGGCGCCTCTGGCGCGAGCCGGGCTGACGTCGCCCTCGGCCGGTGTCCCCGCACGAGACTACGAGCGGCACCGGAGGCGGAATCCTGTCCGACGCCAGCGGAGCAAGGTGTGTGCCTCGATTGCGCCGGGCGCCTCTCTCGCCGGCCCGGCTCTCGAAGGGCATGAGGCCGAAAGCGCGGTCGGCATGGCGGGTGCGTGGGCGTAGGGTGTGGCAGCGCAACGTGGCAAGCGGCTGACGAAGCGCAAGATCCTCCGGGCGAGACCCGGAGGCGTGCGGCAAGTTGAGCGAAGCGTTGCAGGCGGGCCGCCAAGCAGGGCGAGCGTGGCCAGGCGGTGCGGGAGGCCATCCTACGTAGGCCATCTCTGCGGAACTGTGGGTTTGTCGACGCAAGAAGACCGACGGCTTGGACGAGGAGTCGGCGAACGCCACCCCCGGGATTGCCGTCCTGGAACGAGCTGCTGCCGGGGAGCAAGCACGCATCCTCGCACTCTTCGTGATCGATTCGGCCATGTCGCTGCAAGTATCGATGAGGCTACGCCTCTGACGAGAGGGTCACCGATGAAACACTCACGGATCATCAGCGGTTTGGGTGTGCTGGCCTGCTTTTTGGGGCTGGCGCTTTACGGATGCAACGACACGACTTCGACCGCCTCCCAACCTGGGAGCGGCGGAATGACCACGGATAGCGGGGGCACCGTCGCCTCGGGTGGAACCACCCAAAGCGGTGGCGCGGTGGGTAGTGGCGGCACGTCGAGCAGCGGCGGCACGTCGAGCAGCGGCGGCACGGTGGGCTCGGGCGGCGAGGGCTCCGGTGGCGAGGCCACGGGAGGCACGGTGACGGACAGCGGTGGTAGCGCCACGGGCGGGCGCACCGCGGCTGGTGCGGGTGGGCGCGGCAGCGGTGGCGAGGCCAGCGGCGGCACGGTGGCGGGAACCGGCGGCAGGACCGTGGGCGGCCGTACCGGTACCGGCATCGGTGGGCGCGGCAGCGGTGGCGAGGCCAGCGGCGGCACGGTGGCGGGAACCGGCGGCAGCACGGGCTCGGGTGGGGCAGGAGGCGGCGTTGGCGGATCGACGTCCACCACACCCTCGGGAGATCCCGTCCCGTCCGAAGGATGCAGCGCCACGCCGACCACGACCTCCGCGTGCAGTAGCTCGGGTTCGACGTCGTGCAAGATAACCGTGGGAACGACCCAGAGAGAGTACTACCTCAACCTGCCGAGTGGCTACGACGGCAAGACACCCGTTCCAGTCGTGTGGGAATACCATCCGCTGGGAGGCAACGCCAAGCAAGGGATCACCATGTATGGCCTCAACTCGAAGCTCACGAATGTCATTTTCGTGAGCCCGCAAGGCCTCGGCAGCACCCCGGGCTTCTCCAACACGGGCGGCCAAGACGAAGACATGACCCGCGCCATCAACAAAGAGATTGAGGCCAAGTACTGCATCGACAAGGCGCGCTACTTCGCCACGGGGTTCAGCTTCGGTGGCTCCATGTCGTACACGGCCGCCTGCAACATGAGCGACATCTTCCGTGCCATCGGCGCGGCGGCCGGCGCCCCCATCAGCGGCGCCACGTGCACCAGCAAGGTACCCGAACGTCGCGTCGCAGTCTGGGCCACCCACGGCGACCAGGACACCGCGCTGAACATCTCGATGGCCGAACCGATCATTGCCTCGTTCGTGAAGAACAACGGTTGCACGAACACCACCAAGCCGGTCGATCCTTCCCCCTGTGTCGAGTACCAGGGCTGCGCGGAAGGCTATCCGGTGGTTTGGTGCGTGAGGCCGGGCGATCCCCACGCCATTCCCAGCTTCTTCGCGCAGTCTGTCGCGGACTTCTTCAAGAAGTGGTGAACCGGTGGGCCGCGGGCGGCCAGGCCGGGCCTTGCCACGCTTGGCCGGGGCAAGGCCGTGTTCGGGCTAGAAGTGGCTCCGACCAAGTCGTCGTCACGTCGGGCGCTTCCCATCCGTCTTTGCGGGCTTGAAAGCGGCGTGGAAACGGGGGTTCGGGCAATCCCGCGGCTTCGCGTCGGTGGGAGGAGCGGCCTGCGCGGATCCCGAGCGCCGTCCGGTCAGCTCAGGAAAAACGTGACAATGAGCGAAACCAGGAAGAAGGAAACCCCTTCCTGCAGCCCCGCGGGAACACTGCGCTGGTCGACGATTTCGCTGGCGAGCTTGGCCTTGGGCAGCAACACGCGACTGGCGGCCAGGCGGAACAAGTAGACCAGCACCAGGCTCACGCCCAGGAACTTGCCGACCTGCAGGCCTGTGTCGAGCACGCCGCCGTCGCCCTTCGCCACCACGGCGGCCTCGATCACCACCCCCAGGCCGATGAGGATCCCGACGATGGGAAAGGCGGCCGCCAGGTTGTTGCGCTTGATCTCCGCCAAGTCGTCGTACGGGGTCAGCCGGCAGTAGAAGAGCACGGCCACGACCATCAGCGCCTGTCCGACGGCGAACCAGGCCAGACAGGCGAACACCCCGGCCGAAGGGTCGGCCATCGCGCCACGGAGCACGAGGCCGGTCGCGATCGAAACCGCCGCCTTGCCGAGCGAGTGGCTCACGTTGTCGTCCTTGACCCCTTCGCCGGCCAGCCCGCGGAAGATGAGACGGTCGCTGATGCGATCCGCCGCGAGCTGGAGCGCGATGGCGAGCAGGCCGAAGAGCGCGACGTGCCCGACCAGGTACGCGTACCCCGTCGCGCGGCTGGCGAAGGAAATGGCCCCGAGGAAGCCGAGGAGAATGCCGATCATGTAGCCCGCCTGGCTGATCGCAGCGCCCAACGAGCGTTCCTTGACCACGAGCTGGTTGACCAGGTAGCCGCGCGACTTGAGCGCCTGGTCCCGGAGCAGCTTCGCCACGAACACAATCACCAATGCTTCAACCATGAGTCCCAGAAGTTGATCGATCCGCATCGCTGCCTTTCAGGTGAGCACACCAGACTTGTTGGAGTTGGCCCGCCATACTAGCAGCCTTCGTGGCCGGAAGCCGCCGGGCCCGCGGGTTTGAGCGGCGTCGAAGCAGGCGATGACCGTGGCGGCTTCGCCGGCCGGACGGGCATCGCCGTGTCATCGAGTAACTGGCGAACGGTGTCGCTCGTCCGGTCGGCGGTGTCGTCTCACCCTCGGCGTCGCGCAGGAGCGCGGCCGGATCTGCTGGCCGCAAGCCGGCTTGCGATGGCGCGTCGTTCGTCTGCTCCGGGGTTCGTGGTCCTCGTAACAAAAGACAGCAGCACCGGCAATTACAGACGTAGTCAATGTGCTCGCTCCTGGCGACGCATCGTGCCTACGACGATTTCTAGGAGGTCCATAGACACAGAGCAATCTGCTGGCGTTCGTGGCGAGGCGTGCAGTTCGCTGCAGTGCATACTCCGTTTGGGGCCGGCAGCCGGATCATCATCGGGTCCCAGCAGTCAGGAGGTACGACAGTGCGCTTTTTCTCGAAACTGGCCCCCATCCTCGCGGCGGGGGTACTCCTTGGGTATCCATTGGGCTGCTCGGAGCCCCAGGTACAATCGCAATCGGAGGGCACCGGTGGCACCGACGATGTCGGAAGCGGAGGCAGCACAGCCGAGGGGACAGGGGGCACGGTGGAGAGTGGCGGCCAGTCCGGTTCGGGCGGTGAGCCGGAAACCGGCGGCGAGTCGGGGTCGGGCGGTCAGTCTGGCGGCGGTGGCGAGACGAGCACCGGCGAGCCCTCGGGCACGGGCGGTAGGACCGTCATGGGCGGCCGGCAAGGCAGCGGCGGAGAGTCCGCGGCCGGCGGCAGCACGGACACCGCCGGCGCAACCGGCACGGGCGGCAGGACCAGGGGCACCGGCGGAGGATCTGCAATCGGCGGCAGGACCGGAGCCGGCGGCACGCAAGGCAGCGGCGGCACGCAAGGCAGCGGCGGCACGCAAGGCAGCGGCGGTGCTACCACTCCTACTTCCACGGGCCCCTTGCCCAAGTTCTTCGGCAACATCGACACCCGAGGCTCCATTCGGTCGGATTTCGCTTCGATGTGGGATCAGTTCACTCCCGAGAATGCCGGCAAGTGGGGCTCGGTCCAGGGGGGCGGGCAAAGCTCCTTCAATTGGGCCTCGCTCGACAAGATGTACAAGTACTGCAACGACAACAACATCATCTTCAAGGAACACTGCTTCATCTGGGGCTCGCAACAACCGGGCTGGGTGGACAACAGCAACGGGGAGGCCGCGGTCAAAGCCTGGATGAAGGCCTTCTGCGAGCGCTACCCCAATACCAGGGTCATCGACGTCGTGAACGAGCCGCTGCACCCAGTTCCGAAGTACCGGGACGGGATAGGCGGCGCCGGCAGCAGCGGCTGGGACTGGATCGTCAATGCCCTCAAATGGGCAAGGGAGGCGTGTCCGAACGCCGTCCTAGTCGTGAACGACTACAACACCATCGAGTGGTCGAACGAAAACGGCAGGATTGTCTCGCTGGTGAACGCCGTCAAGAAGGCCGGCGGGCCCATCGACGTGGTCGGCTGCCAGGCCCACGACATCGCCAAGGTGTCGCAGAGCACGATGACGAGCTACGCCCAGAAGATCATCGACCAAACCGGCTTGCCTCTTCACATGACGGAGATGGACATCGGCATAGCCGACGACAACCAACAGCTCCAGAAAATGAAGGACTTCGTCACCTGGGCCTGGGGCAACTCCAAAGTCACGGGCATCACCTACTGGGGTTACATCGTGGGGGCCACGTGGAGAAGCAACACCGGTCTCATGACCGACAGCGGGGCCAAGCGTTCGGCGTTGACCTGGCTGCTCGACTTCCTCGGCCGCTGATGACTGCCTTCCGAGCGTCGGGGGCGTCTTCTCGCGGGGGGCTTTCGAGCGCAGCGCGGTGCCGGGCGGGGTGAGGATCGATTGTCGGGGCCTGCCTGCAGGGGCGCCGGGCCATCCCCTCGCGGGGCCGCGCAGCACGAAAGCGCCCCGCGACGGCGCTCCTCTTTCTTTCACCCCACGACATCGCTTCGGCTACAATTGCCGCACCTATCGCAACGCAGAAAAACTGGATCGAGGAGGAGAGATGCGAAAGCTGAGTCTGTTCGCTGGTTTGACGTTGTTGGCATCGGCCGGCTCCGCGCGCGCCCAAGCCGAAGCCCCGGCGGAGTCCCCCGAGGCCGAGCCCGCGGGAAGCGCCGAAGCGGCGCCGCCTTCGGCAGCTGCGGTCGCCCCGGAAAGCAAGTTCCGGGTAGGCATCGGCTTTCTGCCCATGTTCATGGGCAAGATGGGGACAGGCGAGAAGGACGACCTCACCTGGGGTGATATGAAGATGGCCTATGGCGTGGGCCTGTTGTTTGGCTACAAGGTCATCGCGGGCCTGAGCGTGGGTATTGCGCCGCAGCTCCTGTTGAATGTGAAGGGCAAGGACGAGTCGTTCGATCCGTACGACCCCTCGAAGGAGTGGGACCTCATGGCGCGGATCGCGTACGAATACACCGTGATCCCCAAGCTCGATGTCTATGCCGAGGTCCTGCCGGGATACTCGATCATCCAGTTCGCAGGCGGGCGCATCTTTTTCAATGAGGCGCCGCCGAACCCCAAAGGCCTGGTGATTGCGTTCGGCGCGGGCGCGGCATACGACATCACCGACCAATTCTTCGCGAATCTGGGCGTTGGCTACCAGATGGGTTTTGCGACCTTCCCTATCACGGGCGGTGACCAGGGCCACAGGACCAAGTTCCTCCGCATCGCCGTCGGCGGTGGCATGAAGCTCTAGGGCCCCTGTCCGGGCGGAAGCGCGTCGCGCGCCAGAAGTCTGACCTCGAGTTTCTCGCGACCGACGTCATCGACCCAGACAATGCGAGTCTGATCCACGGCGACGGTCGTGATCGACGAAGCGATGCTCGGGTAGACGAGCTTGGGCAAGCCGCTTCTGGGCGAGATCTCGAACAGGCCTTCGACGTGGCCGCAGAAGATCCGATCCGCCACGGCCAGGGGCGAGCAGATGACGTTTCTCGCCACGACCCGCTCGTTCTGCAAGTCCGGTGAAACCGCCCAGACCTCGGAGGTGTCCTTGTCGTCGTAGTAGTAGTAGTAGATGTCGCTGGCCGGCGCGAGCATCGCAGGGTGGCGGCCTTCCCGGGTCATCGTGAAGCCGGGAGATCCCCCGCTTCTCGGGATAGAGCCCAAACGCCAGCCGTCGGTTCCCATCCGCTCGACGAATACCACGCGATCCTCCACCATGGTCGCCGTCGCCACCTGGCCCGACAGCACGTGGACCGGGTAGGGCTTGCCCTGTCGCAAGGTGTAGACCGTGTGCCGGCCCTGCTCGTCGGGCCCGATCCAGGCGAAGCGCTCGCCGGCCGCAACGATGTGGATGGGTCGGTCCTTCACGCTGGCCAGGCGGCCGGGCGGGCCGCCCTGCTTCGGCGCCAGCCAGAGAAAGCCGTTCGACCAGAAAATGAACGCGGACGGCGTGGCCACCCCGGTGTCGCTGAGATCCAGCTTCGTCTCCTGCGGTTGCCGGCCCTGGACCAAGCGGAACGCAGCTTCCATGGTCAGCAGGTAGACGGCGTCCGGTGCCAGATCGAGCCGCGTGTGGTAGGCGGACTTGTCGAGCTGCAAGAGCGTCACGGGCGAGGAAAGCGCTTGCGCGCTCGCCTTGGCCGCGGCGGGTGTCGGCCTTTCGGCCGTGGTCGAGGGGACCGGCCCAGAAGCACGGGGTGTTGTCGGACGGCAGCTTCCGTCGCAGCCGGACGCGCATGCCGCGCAAATCTCGACAAAGACAACCAACGACGAAATGCGAGACGGCACGCGGGCGCCGACGGGCGTCATCCGGTTCGATTTCGCACGCGAGAGACAGAGATCCCCGGCGAGGCTCGCGCGTACAAGCAGCGAGGCGCGCGACGAGCGGTCGGGGACGCGCCAGGGTGAGCGAGCCGCGGACACAGCCTCTTTAGAGCGCAACGAGTCTGCGCGCCTTCGGTCGCCTGGTTGCGACGGCACTCGCAGCCAAAAACGAACCTGGTTCTCGATTCATGGACACGTGCGCTTATAGCGTTTTTTCCGGAGATGGCCTAGCCTCCTGTGGCGAAAGTCTCCGCGTCGCCGTTCGGGCGGATTCCGGCCCGTCTGCCGAACGTGGAACCCTGGGAGGGTTCCACACCTCCCGCG
>JAFGPX010000298.1 GCA_016935975.1 Deltaproteobacteria bacterium | reverse complement strand
TAGTTCGCTACTCTTTCACCGTTGGGCTTCTTCATTCCTTTCAACTCGCCGCTCTTGACCAGCGCACCGAGTTTCGGCACAGGACGCTTTTCGGCAGCGATGGCACCCCTCGGCACCCCGGCGTCGGTGTCTCAATGACCAAAATCGATGAAATCGATGGCCTAGCCGATCACAGATGATTGCTTCAACTGGCCGTCATACGCGAGGCAGAGCCCCATTGGGCCTTCATATCTACCACATGCACACCATGCACTCGCGCCAGGCAGTGTCACCCGATAGGCAGGGGAAAGCTTCAGCCGCCAGTGCTTGCAGGTAGCAGGACCGCACGTCGTCGGCAACCGGTGTGCCATCTGCGCTGATCACGTCCACGACCCGGCCCTGCCCGTCGATGGCCACGCCATAGCACTGCGGACAGGACGCCGCCCCGGCCAGCGCATTCACTCGATCCCGATCTGATGCTATCTCCGATGTGGTGCAGGCCAGTCCGGTTTCCGGATTCAAGGACGGTCCGTCGATGCTACGGCCCGTGTCCGGCGGGTACGTGCGGATCGGGACACTGGTGGGCGCGTCGGGCATTGTGAGGACCGGCGCATCGGAACCACCACCGGTGGTGCCACCGTCGCCATCGCTGGAGCCGACGCAGGAGATGCCGGCCACCGCTAGGTAGAAGGTGAAGCCAGCAGCCAGTGTCGACGTGACGAAAAGGCTTGGCCGTCCGGCCGGCGCCAGGCTGCCCGCAGGCAAGCGGTTCTGGATGTGCGCAAAGCGATTCCAGCTCGGACCCGGATCGCGCTGCAAGGCTGCCACCAGCCAGGCCACCGCCTGTTCGCGTCGGTGGGGTTCCATCTCGGTCTCGGCGAGGGCAAGCGCAGCGCGCCATGATTGCACCCGTACCCGGTTCATCTCGTCTAGAGCAGAACGTGCCTCGGCATCTAGGTGCGCGTTCCAGCCCGGCAGCCGGAGGTGGCGGGCCAAGGCCAGGTTCAGCGCCACGTCGTGGGCCAGAACGCTGACTCCGGCGCGGCCGGCGCCGTGCAGGCGCAGGCGGATGAGCGCCGCGCGGAAGCACGCCACCACCGGGTCGTCGGGCTCGAAGCGCATGCCCAGGCTGCCGCCCGACACCTTGCCTTCGCGGCACAGCTTCTCGTGCAGCGCGGTCCTGGGGAACACGGCGGTGGTGATGGCGTCGAAGTGCAGGCCGCGTAGAGTATCGAGCGCGTCGAGCTCGGCCGCCATGCCCTGCGCCGTGCTGGCCGGGTGAACGATCAGCGAGTTGAAGAAGACGACCACGCCCTCATCGCGCAGGCGCTCGACAGCCGCGCGCAGCGGCACCAACCGTCCAGGCCGGCCGAGCGCCGCCAACTGCTCCTCCGTAGCCGATTCCAGTCCCACGTTGAGCCGGACAACGCCCAGCCGGCGCAGTAGCCGCTCGATCGTAGGGGTCAGCACACGCGGCTCTACCTGCAGGCCCCAGGCGCAGCGCCCAACCTTGTGCCGCCCAAGTTCGCGCAGCAGATCCTCCAGCCAGGGCCGCGCCAGGGCCTCCTGGCCCGACAGCAGGTTGTCGTCGAGTACGTGGAAGAAGCGCACGCCCCGCAGGTGGTAGAGGTCCGCCACCTCGGCTGCCACCTCGGCAGGCGCGCGCCGTCGGGTACCGCCCACGCCGGCGCGACACATCGACTCTCGATCGAGTCCGCTGCGCAGGCCCTCCTCCACCGCCTGGCGTTGCAACGCCGCTGGGCCACAGTAGGCGCAGCGGCCCGGACAGCCACGCGAGGCCAGCAGGCGGGCCACCGGTACCCCCAGAAGCTCGGGCAGACTCTCCCGGCGCAACGGACGCAGAAGGAGCGGCGTCCGATCCGCGACGTTTGCAGGCTGGCCGTCGCCCGCGCGGCTGGTGACCCCGGCTACGTCCTTCCAGTCCTGGCCCACGCCCAGCCGTGCCGCCAGCTTGCAGACCGGCTCTTCACCGTCGTGGCGCACCACCGAGTCCAGTTCGGGGTGTCGGGCGAGAAACTCATGCCGGACCAGCGTGGCCAACGCCCCACCGCAGGTGATGTGGCCTCCGTAGCCGGCCCGGCGCACATAGCGCGCCAGCGCGAAGGCATCGATGGCCGCGTCCGCGTCGGGAATGGACAGGCCCACCAGCGGTGGCCGAACGCCGAGAATAGCGTCCGACGCGGGCAGAAGATCGTCGGGGCCACACAGAGGAACGATCAACGGCCGGTGACCGGCCTTGACCAGCGCCGCCGCCAGGTAGCGCAGGGCCAGGTTCTCGTCATCTGGCCGCTCGCGACCGACCAGGGCCACGCGAACCGACGGTTGCAACGACTTCCGCGTGCCCCAATCACCCATGGTTCACCTCCTCGGAGCATGGTATCAACGTCACCGCACCAGCTCAATTGTCGGGCTTGGGGGTGTCGGGGATGGGGGTGCGGTTCGCTGAGCGGAAGCGCTGCACGACGGTGGAGCCGCTGTGCGCCGCCGAGCCGAGCGCCGGCACACGACCGTTCTCTGCCGCAGGTCGGGGAAGCACCGATGGGTGCTATCGGCCAGGTGACAGTGGACGTCGCACGCTTGCTTCGGGCAGTGGCCGACGCGGGGCCGCGGGCACGACCCGGGTTTCGATAGCCCGGCTCGTGCCCACGAACAGCGCCTCGCCGCCGCCGCGGCGGACGACCTCCCAGGCGATGGCGATACCGGGACGGAGGTGCCCGCCGGTTCCGCCGCGCGCGACGAGCAAGCGCACGGTCACCGCACCTCGACCACGACGCGCACGTCGGCGCCGTCGCTGCGCCGGTTCTTCGAGCACACGCGCACGCTACACAACGACTGCCACCAGGTCGTGCGTGACGGCTCCGGCGCACGCGCCGAGATGCTGGCCAGCACGCCAGCCATGAACAAGCTCACCACCAGACCTTCCGGCTACCTTCCAAGGAGACTGCCAGAAAACGATGGCACCGCCCAGGCGGGGGAACACCCAGTGCGGCCTCGGGGATGAGGAATCAACCTGCTTGACACGCAGGAACTTCGGCGCCACGGTATCACCTCGGTGGTTTTGCCGGATGTGGTTCCTTCGAACAGCTTTGGCTGGACTCATAGCGATCATGGCGCTGGCCTGCTCCTCCAGGAGCCCGAGAGATGGCGGAGCGGCCGGTGGCTCGGGCGAGACTAGCGGCGGCGCCCTGGCTGACGGCGGCGGCGGCGGCGGCGGCACGACCGCGAACGGCGGCGCCCTGGCTGACGGCGGCGGCGGCGGACGCGGCGGCACGACCGCGAACGGCGGCGCCCTGGCTGACGGCGGCGGCGGACGCGGCGGCACGACCGCGAACGG